>JBEKDV010000302.1:0-9759 GCA_050014175.1 Candidatus Solibacter sp.
ATCAAGGCGGCGGATCACTGTCATCGGCAGGATGACGTCACGGTATTTCCCTCGAACATATACATCTCGCAAGACATCGTCCGCGATGCCCCAAATGAAGTTGGCAATCCAATTATAAGTTCCGTTACTCATAGTTGGTTATCTACTCACCTTGTCCTTCAATGGCTTCGGGTACATACACCCGCCGCATCGGCAGAAGGCCTTTATACCGCGAGTCGAACCGCTCGTAGTGCTGGTAGATGAGATTCACCAGTTCCTCTCCATCCACCAGCCGGAGATTGCTCTGATTTCTAGCAAAGGTGCGAGCTGGATTCGAGAACACCCCAAGGGTCACCAATAATCCATACTCCTCAGGCTTGACGTGTCCATAGAGCGCCGTCACCACTTCATGGCCAACACTGCCGGTCGTGCTTTTCACCTGCACTTTGATAATCGGGGGTTTGAATCCAAGCTCGTCCTCGTGGGCCAGGATACCCCAGAGCGTCGGCGTGGTGTCATTGATCTGCTTTGCTGCTGGCATTTGAATTAGCGGATATTTTACTCTCTAAATGTACGCCTCCCGCCCGCTATTCGCAAATCATTGAGAATTCATGGAGCTATCGCCGCTCCTTCACCGTGGCACCGCAAATAAAAAGGGCAGGAAATGAATTCCCACCCTGCGTGGTGTCGCCAGCGAAATGCGTTGTGCCCTGACTATTGCAGATGCCGTTCCAGAAACGGTCCCAATTTCGCCGTCGCCCGGAAGTGCGGCACGGCTTCCAGCGGGCACTGAGGCAGTAGGAACCCGAAATGAAGCCGCCCATTCAGGCTCGCCGGTTTCCCTGGCCCGCTCTCATCATAACGTCTTGGAGTGCCTCCAAGACTTCCACCGCGCGCCTCCGCGGTATGCGGTCCAGCTCATTTCGGCTTCCTGCACAAGAGCCACACGATGAAGCAGATGACTGCCATGGCGAGGATGATGTAGTTCCGGCAGTCGGGGTTCATGACACCCCCTGAAAGAACCTTCCCAAGTCGGCGGTTGCCCGATACATCGGGACGGGGTCGAGGAGTTTGAAGGCGGACGTGAAGGCGTTTTGCATCGAGTACGCCGTGCGCGGGCGGAAGTCGTCGTAGGCGGGTTCGCGCCAGTTTTTCCACACTTCTTTGGCGAGATGTTTCGGGGCGTCCAATTCGTCCTCGATGAAAGCGCGGAAGATCGTGAGTTTCGCCTGGTCGTCTGTGACTTGGATTTCCTGCCACGCTTCCACCTGCATCCGCATCGGCTCGAATCCGCGCTGGGCTTCGTCGATGCCGATGGATATGGCGTTCTTCAGCAAGAAGTTCTTCGAGTGCTTCGCGAGGACGATGTTGAAGTCGCCGGCGAAAGACAGGTTGCTGCACACGAAGACGCGCAGGCCTACCACGATGGAGAGCCGGAACTGCTTCGAATGGGAATTGCGGACGCCGAGCGCGAAGCTGGCGCCGTCCATCCCCTGGTCGAGGGTCATCACGCCGAAGAAGTTCTTGCCGTCCTTCGTGACGGCGTATTCCTCGGAGGCGATTGCGATATGCCGGAACCCAAGCTGTTCTTCGAGGGCCTGCACGATGTCGATGTGCGGGACCACCTGATGGGTCGATGTGGAATGCGGCGTCGGTACAAGGGCCAGGTCCGTTCTGGTAAGTTTGCCGGACGTGTCGGTGCCGGCGATGAGCGTCGTTTCGGGCATGAAGTTATTTCTCCTTTTCAAGGTGCAACAGGAAGTTATTGAAGCTTCTGATGAGAACGTTACTGCGCACACGGTGGACGGCCAAGACGGCAAGAGTTGCCGGATTGGGATAGTGAATCGGACGGCGGAGCGTGTCCGGGCCGTTCACCATGCGCCAAAGGTAGATGCCGTGCCGTTGACGGCAGCATTGTGCTTCTAGCCATTTTTCCCTCGCCTCGTACCGTTAGGGGTAGCCCTTTGAAAGGAGGAGCTATGGCAGAAAACCGTCCGTTTCTGGACTTCAAGGCAATCAAGGGACGTGTCGCTATCGCGGACGTCCTCGCCCGGTACCAGGTTAGCCTCGTCCGGGTGAACCAAACGTCGCTCAAGGGCAACTGTCCCTTGCCGTCGCACTCGTCAGGAAGCAAGAACACGTTCTTCGTGAACGAAGCGAAATCGGTCTGGTACTGCCATTCCGATTCGTGCAAGAAGAACGGCAACCGGGCCGGCGGGAACGTCATCGATTTCGTCGCGCTCATGGAGCAGTGCTCCGCCTACGCCGCGGCGAAGCGGATCGATGAGCTGTTCCCCGCAAAGAGCGATCACGGGGTGAAGGGAGCGCCGGGAGCGGATGCCGGCGCGTCGGGCGTCGGGCGTCGGTCCGAGGAGGGGAACCCGATGCCTACCCAGAGCCAAAACAAGCCGCTCGCATTCGCCCTGAAGGAGGTGAACCCATCGCATCCGATGATCCAGGAACGCGGGATATCGGCCCTGACCGCCGAGCGTTTCAGCGTTGGTTTCTTTCCCGGCAAGGGCAGCATGGCGGGGCGCATCGTCTTCCCGCTCCACGAGGACGGGAGCCTCATCGGCTATGCGGGCCGGACGACGTTGCCGGTCTCGGACGCCAATCCGAAATGGCTCTTCGGGAAGGGTCTCAGGAAGACCTTCCTCTACGGGCTGGAGCGATGCGATCCCGCGAAGCCGCTCATCCTCTGCGAGTCGCTCTGGGCGCCGCTCTGGTTCCACGAGCATGGCCTCCAGGCGGCTTCCCTCATGGGTTCCGAGATGACGGAGGAACAGGAGCGGTGCCTCGACCCGTATCCGACGATCACGGTCGCGCTCGACAACGATGCGGCCGGAGTGGAAAAAGCCGCCCGCATCTGCGGGAGGCTCAAGAGGAACCACAGGGTATTGAAGGCTAGGCTTATCGAGTAGCAGGGGCTTCAGTTCCCTGCCGTAAAACACCGCTCTGCACGTTCGTCCCGAAAATTCCAAAGGAGGCAAGCCATGAGCGAAGCTGCGCTCATTTCGTCAACCGGCACGGTGGCGCGCCCGCCCATTGCGGTCGCGCCCACGCCGCCGGCAAGTTTCATCAACCGCATCATCAACGCCGACTGCCTGGACGTCTTACCCGAGTTGGCCAGCCGCAGCATCGACTTCGCATTCACCGATCCGCCCTATCTGACGCGCTACCGCGACCGCTCCGGCCGCACGGTCACGAACGATGACCAGAGCTCCTGGGTCAAGCCAGCCTTCGCCCAAATCTACCGCGTGCTGAAGAACCACCGGTTCTGCGTCAGCTTCTACGGCTGGTCAAAGGTGGACCAGTTCTTTGCCGCCTGGCGGGCAGCCGGCTTCTATCCGGTGGCCCACCTGGTCTGGGCCAAGCGCTACGCTTCCCGCCAGCGCTACGTCGCCTACCACCATGAGCAGGCCTATGTCCTGGCCAAAGGCTGCCCGGAGCGCCCGACCATCAGCCTGCCTGACGTGCTGACCTGGCAGTACACCGAAAACCGCCTGCACCCGACCCAGAAGCCGGTCAGCAGCCTGGTGCCCGTGGTCTGCACCTTCAGCCGGCCCGGCGACGTGGTGCTCGACCCGTTCTGCGGCAGCGGCAGCACGCTCGTGGCCGCCCAGAGCTTAGGCCGGCGCTACATCGGCATTGAAATCGATGCCGAGTACGCCGAGGTCGCCCAGGCGCGGCTGTAATCCCGAGGGCAGGAAATTCCTGCCCTCTTTTTTTGCCTTTTTGTTCGCGTGCAGATTTCGGTAGTGGGTCAATTACAGGCGTAGTTTTTCAAACGCCTGTTGACATCTGGTCCGGGCTATGCGATCCCGCTTTAGCACGGCGCGATACAATAGCGCTATGGCACATGTCTTTAAATGGTTCCGCGAACACGCGCTTTGGGATGCTGCCAAAGAGTGCGCTTCTTGGTTATGGGCGGCAGGGGGATCTTTTGTGACTGTCGCAGCGCAGGCCATATATGGCTTCTTCACGAAGCACCAGGATCTAGCCGCATTGATGTTGACGGCGGGAATGGGTGTAATGTTTTTGTTGGTCGCCCTGTTTTTGTACCGCAAGAAAGGCATTACTGCGCCGCCGACCCTAAAATCTCCTCGAATTTCACCGGCCCCAACACTTCCTGTGCGTTCTGAACTTGAACAGAACATTTTTGGCGCACTTCACAGCGAGTTTATGTGTTCATCTTGGGCGCAAAAAGTTGCTTTAAAATTAGTCTGTATCCGAATCATTACGCATGAAATAACGCTGAGCATGGACTTAGAGAAACTGGGATTCGGACCCGCAAAAGACATGTTGTACCACGTCGTGAACAGGCTCCGTGGATGCAGTTTGGTTGAATTCAAGCCTGATGGAACATTGATTATCCACCCGGCTAGGACAAGGGACGTGGAAGAACTGGTAAATGGATGGAATTTCGATCTCGAAGCTTAGGCAGCCTTGCGAACTTCAATGTCGGTCAACGCCACGATGTTACCCGTCAGTCTGGATGAGGAAATAAAAGCGCCAATCTTTGTTGGGTTCTATAGCAGAATCTATGGGTAGGATGGGGGATCTTCGGGGGAATTTCCGGGTGAATGGGGCGTGAAGCCTTGTGTTCCCGACGGGACTTCGCGCCCTCTGAAAACCAAAACAAAAAGATTGACACGGGGCGGGAAGCGCGGCACAAGGCCCGAATATTCCCGAATCAGCGCGTATCTAATGCCGAAGAAACACCCACGGAAAAGGCCTCATTCCCGAAAACCCGCCTCCCCGAAGCCGGACGTGCTGCATGTCGGCGGCATCGCCGCGCTGCTCGGCGTGTCAGCCGATACGGTCTATGATCTGCTCGCGTCCGGGCAGCTTCCGGGCCGCAAGGTCGGGCGCAAATGGCTCACCACGCGCAGCGCCGTCATGCGCTGGATCGAGGAATCCGTTGTCGCCGATACGACACAACGCGCGATTGACGCAGGCGACAAGGCCGCGCTCACCAAGGCGCTGCAATCGGGCGCGGTGCGCGTCAAGGCAGGGTAGGGGAGCCGCGCGGATAGCCGGACATAAAGGACGTTATGTTGTACTATCCGGTTGACGCTGGGACACATCGCGGAGTAGTGTCACTTTCAGAATTAAATGGCGTAGTTCCGTCAACATTATTTGGCGTATTTTGCCCTCTTGAGGGGTGGGGCAGCCGGACGTGCGAGGAGTCGGCAGACGGTGAGCTTGCAATAATCTATGGCCATTTGCCCGAGGCTGATAAAAAAATGTGAGAGTCTGCTCAGGAGTAAAGCCCGAAGCGGGTACACCACCCAAGGGAAGACGGGTAGGCTACCTTCTCATCGTTAGGGGTAAAGAATGTGAGACCAATAGAAAATGTAAAAGCAACCGAAGGCAAGCCAGACCCAAGCCAACAAACGAAGTGCGACTGTGACAGAAGTGGGCCACCGGAACTGATAAGCCAAATTATTAAACAGCAGCATGAGCGCGACTACGCCATTTCCGTTTCGGTCGTGCCGGTAGTCTGGAGAAAGAGTGAGCCGCCACTGAATGTGGAACGCGAGCAACAGCAGGCAGGCGACAAGCATTCCATATCGAAATGTAGAACTCCTCTCTTTTGGTGGCTCAGTGAAGCTGGCTCGAATATTCATGGCGTGTGAAGCGGCCTAACTACTGTTTAGGCTGACCTGGATAAACCGTAATTTCCATTTTGGTCCTAGCCTCGAACAGTATACAGCAGTCGCCTCGATTGCGACCAACTTTTTCACAGCGAATCGCCGGAAAACTCTTACCAGTACCATGAAGAGCGGGCCACCGGCATCACCACGTCTTTGTTGACGCGCGCCTGCCAGAGGCCCTGGCTCTCGTCGTACTTCTTGGCGCGGAGCGAGGGGTGGGGGAGATTCTGAAGCAACAGCAAGGACTGTTGATCGAAGGCACGTTGGACTTGTCGGGGTGCCTTGGCGTAGTTCCGTTCGAAGTGGGGGTGCGGAGGAACTCATCACACCGAGCGCTTGGTTTTCTTGCGGCTCAACTTCCTGGCTTCCTTGTGGAGCGAAGCGATAAATTCCTTGTGGGTGAAAAAAAGGACCACGGACCCGGCCGGCTTTGACGTCGGCCGGCCCTTCGGCGAGCTGGGCATCGATGATGCGGCGCTGGTCCTGCGTGTACTCATCGGCCGCGCCGGACTTCCGTTTGAGGCGTTGGCGCGTGCTAACGGTAGGTGCTTTTGGACTTGAGGAGAATGGCGGAGATCTCCACGGCGCCGCGATCGGGGTACTTCATAAAAATGATCCGGTAGGGGCCTACCTTCTTGCGGAGACGTCCCTTCCATTCGGGTCCCTGGAGCGCCTTGATATTGCTCCACTGGGAGTCGTCCTTCTCCTCGAATTCATCGATGGCACGCGTGATCCGCTCCCGTACGTCGCGGGATAGCCGTGCAAGCTGCTTTTGGGCTTCGTGGGAGAGGTCAGCGTGCCAGGTCATGTTTCACGGCGCGCCAGGTTTTCGACTCTCCGCGTTTGAGTTGCGCCTCGCCACGGCGCACCATCTTCCCTTCTTCGGGTGTCAGGGTGTCGTCGGAATCCTGTTTGGGAAGAATGGTGACGACGCCACCTGCCACCTTGAATTCGAGCTTGTCCCCGCTCTTGAAACCGGCCTGCCGGCGGACGGACGGAGGGACCACAAGCGGCGTTCTGTTTTTGACGGTGACGGTCATGATAAGTAATACGCCCGAAATATAAGTTCGCTTTCAGTGTAGGGCGACAGGGGCGGGTAGTCAAATACGGCCGGTGTTCAACGCCGCCCGATGCGCGCGTTACGCCTCCTCTTCCAGGCCTTCCCTCAAGAGCTTCAGGATGCCGGCGTCCACGTCCTTCCGGTTCTTCCCCCATCTCATGCGCGAGGTCTTCAGTACGTCCCGGTATTTCGACTCGTCGCCCTGCTTCGGGAACGGTTCGAGGGCCTGGACGTGCCGGAAGAGGTGGCGCTGCTTGCCGATCTTCACTTTCGCGTAGAACTCGTGGTCGTCGAGCCAGATGAGGCCGGACGCAAGGGACGGGTCGCCGTAAGCGTCCGCGATCCGCTCCGCGTCCTTGTCGCCCACGGCGAAGCAGATCAGGTTGTTCACGTTCCCCAGGATCGAGTCCATCCACTGCTCGGGCACCTGCGTGACGGACTGCGTCGCGAGCCAGCAGCGGATGCCGAACTTCCGGAGCTCGGCGAAGAAGGTGGTCCAGTTTATGCCATGCGAGAACGTCTGGAACTCGTCCACCATGACGGTGAATTCCTTGCGGTTCGTTGCCGGACGGCGGAAGGCGTAGATGCCGATGTGGTTCAGGATCGCGGAGCCGATGAGGGCGGCGTTCACGTCGCCGATCTTCCCTTTGTCGAGATCGACGATGATGATGGCGTCGTTCATGAGCTCGATCAGGGGGAGATTCGCGGTCTGGTTGAATATGGTCCGAATGATCGGCCGGACGAACGGCTTCAGCTTGTTGATGGATGGCGCGAACTTCGACATGCGCTCCGATGCCCGGAGACCCTCGTCGTACTCAAGCGTGAAGTCCGCGAGCAAGGGGTTGTCGGTCTTCGCGATCATCCGCTCCCGCACCAGCTTGCGCATGATGAACAGGTAGACGTGGGCCATCGTCGGATGCTCCATCGATTCCACGGCGGCGGTCGCGGCGCCGTCGATCACGTTCGCGGTCTCGAACCCCCACGCGTCCCCGGCCGTCGATTTGAGGATGCTGCTCAATGACGCGATGTCGAGCTCCTTCTCTTCCTTCGTCTTTCCGCAGAAAATCGATATCCCCGGCACCTTCTTTGCGAGCGGGTTGATGTAGACGACGCGCTCGCCGTACCGCTTCGGGATGTGGCCCAGGATGCGGCGCGCGCTCGTGCCGTGCGGGTCCATATAGAGAAGCGGCTTGCCGGCCCGGATGAGCTGGATGGCGACGTCCTCCAAAAGCGTCGATTTTCCGACGCCCGAAACACCATCCACGAACGTGTGGTTGAAACTGTCGATGACGAGGTCCTTTTCGAGGGACATCGGGTCCCCGTATGTTCCGATTTTGATGTTCATTAGGTCCGGCGTCCCGGCCGCCATCGACCCGAGGATCACTCGGAGAGACGGCGGGACACGGGACAGGTAATCCCGCTCTTTCGAGCGATTGTGAAAATCGTACTGCGCCGGGGATCACTGCGTAAGGAAGGAGAATGGCACCGGCGCGTCATCTTTCGGCGTCATGAAGATCGCACCGCCGATGTCTTCGCGGTACGCCGCCTCCGTCGTGAGCCAGAACATGCGATGGCTGCACTTCTCCCGCAATGCCGTGAGGAGCCCCTCGCGCCGCGCGTCCGTCCGCTGGACCACGACCACGCGGTACTGGCGGAACCCCCATTCCTTTTCGCAACCGGTGGAATTGAAGTAGTCGTAGAATGCCCGGAGCTTGCGGAGGATCTGCGGCTCGCCGTTTCGGTAATTGCCAAGCTTCGAGCGTTCGATCTCCAGAAAATAGCAGAACGCCTTGCCGAGGTGCGCCGGATCTGCGACGTTGAAGACCGCGTCCGGATGGACCGTGTGTTTGAGGTCTGTCTGTTGCCACGCATAGCGGAGCCCGTGGCGCGCGCAGAGCCGGTGGAGCGCGATGTGGAACGACGTTATCTCCAGCTCATGGTCCAGCGTCCGGAGGGAATGTTCGTCGAGGGTCTTCGTCGCCGGAGTGGAATACCCGTTCCGCAAGGCGTGAGCAACGCCCTTCGCGGAAAGGCCATAGACATACGCGACGCCGCCCCGCTCATGACCAAAATCGAAGTGCGGTACCCGGTAGAGAAACCCGTCCCGATGCAGGATAGACAAGGTGCGGCGGACGGAGCGCGCGTCACTCTCCGTGATGGAGCGGTTCCTCAAGAGCCCGGCCACGTCGTTCGTGCGGAGGCAGAAAAACTCGGCGAGGAGTTCGAGGACCCTTTGCTTGGTTGGGTTGCCGCGGGAGAGCTTTGGGCCGCTCTGAGGGAATTTCTTCGGGCCTGGCGTCATGCCTTCATTGTTGGTTTCCGGGAATATCGCGCAAGGCGGTACGGCATGCCGCATCGTGCGTGTTCTGGTCTCGGCGGCGGGTAGTGGCTCACTTTCCGAGTACGCCGTGACATGATCGAAGCGGCGCCAGCCAATTTCCCAGAACGACTTGTGGGGAGTAATCCGGGAACCTCAACTCGCTGCGCGGGACGACCAAGAGATCGCAAACCGCGGGTTGTTCACCGCGTTCATCGTCCAGCGCCCTGGTGCAGTCGACCCAAGGACCCACCGCACCCCTTCCGAAGACGAACACTCGTCTGGCATTCTTCCCACCATGGCTACATGCGTCCGTTGATTTGGAGTACCATATCTTCGTCAAAAGCGGATCTCTTAATGGCTGCGCGGCGTGTGGGTAGATCTCGAGAATCGGAACCGCATCACGGTCGGAAGGGCCCGACCGCTGCTCCCGGCCCGTACTTGGGCTATTCCTTGCAGGCAACTCGACTCCTACAACTGTTGTTGGATGCTGCTGCTGGAACTACCGTTAGTCTGGAAGTATTTGAAGATGTGGGGGAAGAGCGAGCAGACGGAACCAAGCGGGCCGTTCAGACCAAGAGCATAACCGGCTCAACAAACCCGGTGTCGGACCGCGCTGTTGGTCTCTGGAAGACGCTTGCCAATTGGGTGAACGCTGTTCAGGCTGGTACCTTAATCGTTGGCAGTACGATCTTCGAGCTCTACGTGTCCAAACCCTGCTCGGGTACCTTGGTTCAGGGTCTTTC
>JBEKDV010000303.1:0-9686 GCA_050014175.1 Candidatus Solibacter sp.
GGAGAATTTTGAATATCTGGTGATGCTGGCTAAGGCCGGGCTATCCCAGGCTTGTCCTGCTCACCTAATGGACCGTCGGGTACTTGATGCCGAGCTGCTCCAGGTACGTATCGTACTTACTGGGATCGTAGTAATACTTCTTCATCTCCGGACGGTATTTGTCCATCGTCGCCTTATTCATCCAGATGGCCGGCTTGTCGTCGGGACGCAGGAAGCTCTTGTACTGCATGTCCTTGGTCTGCACGTTCTTGAAATAATCCCACGATTTGGCGACTAAGTCGGGGTGCAGCAGGATATCGAGCATGGTCATAGCCTGCACCTTGGCGCCGGCCACCACGCCCTTGTGCGCGATGGGCGTGGCCATGGAGATTCCGTTGGCCCAGTTGTGGCCGGGGCCGCCGGGGATATTGGAGGGAAAACGCAGCGTCACCGTGGGCACGTTCCAACTGACATCGCCGATATCGTCGCTGCCGCCGCCGGTGGGGCCCACTCCGGGACCATCCGCGCCTTCGCCCTCCGGAGTTTCGACGCGCGGCGCGCGCATTTCCGTGAGCTTCGCCGCCAGGCCGCGCACCGGCTGCTTCAGCTCTTTCTGCAAGCCCTTGGCCATGGTCTGATCGTCTTCCGACCACTGCGGCAGGCCCACCTTCTTGATGTTCTCGTTCATGGCTTCGGCGATGGGGCGGTTGAAGTGCCCGGGCCAGGCGCTGCCCAGGAGGCGCTCGGTGAACGTGGTATCGGTCATCAGGGTCGCGGCCTTCGCCATGTTATCGCCGATGCGCCACATGTCCATGATGTGGTCGTAATCCGCCTCGCGGAAGTAATACCAGACCGCGGCGCTGGGCGGCACCACGTTGGGCTGATCGCCGCCATTGGTGATCACGTAGTGCGAGCGCTGCGCCAGGCGGAGATGCTCGCGGCGGAAGTTCCAGCCCACATCCATCAGCTCGACGGCGTCCAGCGCGCTCTTGCCGCGCCAGGGCGCGCCGGCGGCGTGCGCGCTTTCGCCCTTGAACATGTACTCGATGCTGACCAGCCCGTTGGTGTTGAGCGACGGTCCCCAGGAAACGCCCATATTGGCGGCCACGTGGGTGAACAGGCAGACGTCCACGTCCTTGAACATGCCGTCGCGCACGAAGTACGCTTTGGTGCCGACGAGTTCCTCGGCCACTCCCGGCCACAGGCGGATGGTGCCGGCGAGGTGCTCGCGCTCCATCAGTTTCTTGACGGCCAGCGCGGCGAGGATGTTCAGCGGCACGCCGGAATTGTGGCCTTCGCCGTGTCCGGGGGCGCCTTCGATCAGCGGATCGTGCCAGCCGACGCCGGGCTTTTGCGACGCCTGCGGGATGTCGTCGATGTCGCTGCCGAGGGAGATCACGGGCTTGCCCGATCCCCAGCTTGCCACCCACGCGGTGGGGATGCCGGCCACGCCGCGTTGGATCTTGAATCCCTCTTTTTCCAGGATGCCGGCGAGGTATTTGGTGGTTTCAAACTCCTGGAAGCCCAGTTCGCCGAAGCTGAACACGCTGTCCACCATGACCTGGGCCTGTTTCTTCATGCCGTCGATCTGGCCGGCGAGGTCCGCCTTCATGGCGGCTTCTTTTTCGGGAGTGACATTCGGTTGGGCCAAGAGAGCGAGAGCGCCCAGGGCCATGAGTACGACAGTTTTCCGCATAGGTGATAGTGTACCGAATGCGGCAGCGCGCGCGCCTTGCGGTTATTTGCGGGGCGCTGGCGCGGGCAGGGCGCCGGTGGGGTGAGGCGCGGTCTGGCGGGCGCGGGTCTGGGCCCACGCCTGTTTGACTTCCTCGGGAAAGCCGGCGACCAGGCGCTCGATGCGGGCGGTAATCTCGGCGACCACGGCGGGGTTCTCCGGCGCGGCGTCGTAAGCTTCCGTGGGGTCCTGTTCGATGTCGTACAACTCCGGTTGTTGGAGCGGCAGATTGACTCTGCCGCCGGCGGGCGCGGGGCTGTAGGCGAAGGTGTTGTAGCGGGCGACGTGGAGCTTCCACTTTCCCCAGCGCGCGCATTGCAGGTTCCAGCTATCGAAATAGAGCAGGACTTCGCGGTCCAGGCTGGGCCGCGCGCCGGAAAGCAGGGGCCAGATATCGATTCCGTCGACCGGCAGTTTGGGCAGGGCGGCGCCGGTCAAGTGAGCCACCGTGGGCAGCACGTCTATTGTGCCGGCGACGCCGCGGCAGACCGCGCCGCGCGGGATGCGTCCGGGGAAGCGCGCCAGGAACGGTTCGCGCACGCCGCCTTCATAGGTGGAGCCTTTGCGCCCGCGCAACTGGCCGGGGCTGCCCTGATACCAGGGTCCGTTGTCGGAGGAGAACATCACCAGCGTCCGGTTGTCGAGGCCCTCCTGCTTGAGTTTGGCGAGGACCTCGCCGACGCTCCAATCGATCTCCTCCACCACGTCGCCGTAGAGGCCGAGAGGCGAATGCCCGCGGAAGCGCGGCGACGCCGCCAGCGGGATGTGCGGAAACGTGTGCGGCATGTAGAGGAAGAAGGGCGAATTCTTGGAGCGCTCGATAAACTCGAGGGCTTGCTCGGTGTAGCGCGGCGTCAAGGTCTCCAGGACCGCGGGCTCTTCGATGATCTCGGTATTGTGCATCAGGGGCCGCGGCGTCATGTCGTTGGAATAGGGGATGCCGAAGTATTCGTCGAAGCCGCGTTTCGTCGGCAGGTATTGCGGCTGATGGCCGAGGTGCCACTTGCCGATGCAGATGGTCTTGTAGCCTTGCGGTTTGAGCAGCGCGGCGAGCGTGGTTTCGTTCTCGGCGAGGCCGGTTTTGTCCGGCGCCATGAGCACGTTGGGCACACCGGTGCGGGTGGGGTAGCGGCCGGTGAGCAGCGCCGCGCGCGACGGGGAGCAAACGGGATTGGCGGAGTAAAATTGCGTGAAGCGCATGCCCTCCGCCGCCATGCGGTCGATGTTGGGCGTGCGAATCCTGGAACCGTAGCAGCCGAGGTCGCCATAGCCGAGATCGTCGCAGTAGATCATGACGATGTTGGGCGGGCGTTGCGGCACGGCGGTCAGTGTCGCGCTGGCGCAGGCGGCGGACATTTGCAGAAATCGGCGGCGCGGGATGAGGGGCGTATCCATTGCACTCGTCAGTGTAGCCGATTGCAATGCGGTGAACATTCGGCTACAGTGCGGGTGTCATTCCGCAAGGACGCGGAAGGCAGACTGGATTGCAATGAGAAGGCTGCTAGCGGTGAGCATGATGGCATGGGGCGGGTTCGGGCAGACCATTCAGGTGCACGGACACCGCGGGGCGCGGGCGATGCGCCCGGAGAATACGCTGCCGGCGTTCGAGTACGCCATCGCGCAGGGCGTGGACGCGCTGGAACTGGACATGGCGGTCACCAAGGACAACGTGATCGTGGTGTCGCACGATCCGGAGTTGCGGGCGCCGGTCTGCACGGGACCGCGCGAGAGGGCGGTGATCCACGAATTGACGCTGGCGCAAGTGCGCGAGTGGGATTGCGGAGCGAAACAGAATCCCGCGTTTCCCAAGCAACAGGCAGTGCCGGGGACGAAGATGCCGACGCTGGAGGAAGTCTTCGCGCTGGCGCCCAAGGGAAAGTTTCTCTTCAATATCGAGACCAAGAGTTTCGTGGACAAGCCGGAGTTGACGCCGCCGCCGGAAGAGTTCGCGCGCATGGTGCTGGCGGCGATTCGCAAGCATCATTTGGAAGCGCGTGTAGTGCTGCAATCGTTCGATTTCCGCACGCTGATCGCGATGAAGAGGCTGGCTCCGGAGATCAAGCTCTCGGCGCTGTACTCGGGGCCGGCGAAGGATTTCGTGGCGATCGGGAAAGAGGCGGGCGCCGGGATTGTGTCGCCGCTGGCCGCGTTGGTGACGCCGGAGGAGGTGAAGGCGGCGCACGCGGCGGGGATGGAAGTGCTGCCGTGGACGGTGAACACGCCGGAGGAATGGGAACGGCTGGTGAATGCGGGCGTGGACGGGATCATCTCCGACGATCCGGCGGCGCTGATTGCGTGGTTGAAGGCGAAGGGAAGGCGGTAGCGCGAGGCAACCGCTGCTAATGCCCGATGCCGCAGCAGGGCATCGTGGTGATGACGTCGGGGAGGTCGGACTTCTTTTTCGGGTCGGCGTCGGCGACGAAATAGCGTTCGGCGGAGAGGCGGCGGTAGATGTTGCCGGCGACGCCGGAGGCGATGGGGCCGCTGACGTTCCTTCCGCCGGTGAGCATGACCACCACGACCAGGCGATGCGCGCCCACCTCGTTGAACGAACCGAACCAACCCATGTGGCTGGCGGTTTGGAAATCCGTGCAGGTGCCGGTCTTGCCGAGGATGGGCTCGGTGGCATCGTAACCGGCGCGCCGGGCGGTGCCGAAATCGACCGCGCCGCGCATGCCGTACTTGATATCCTCGATGCCGGTGGGAGCGAGTTGCAGGGGACGTTTCACCTTGGGCGTGAAGTGGTCGACGTCCTCCTGGGTACGCGGGTATTGCAGATAGTACATGGTGCCGCCGTTGGCGATGGCGCCGAGCATGGCGGCGAGTTCCAGGGGCGTCTGGGAAATGCCGGTGCCGAAGCTGGTCATCATACCGACGCCGCCGTTCTTGGGGGCTTCGAGGGGCAGGATGCCGGGTTGCTCGCCGGGAATATCGAGCCCGGCTTTCTCGCCGAGTCCGAGCATTTCGGCGTAGTGGTAAACGCGCTCAAACCCGAGGCGGGTGCCCAGGATATTGAAGTATTGATTGTTGGAGCGGGCCAGCGCCTGGGTCAGATTGTAGCTGACGTAGCGGCTGGTGTAGATGGTGGTGTTCTTGCTGACGACGCCTTCGGTGAGGGCGGCGAGGGCGGTGACCAGCTTGATGGTGGAGCACGGCACGAATCCGGTCTTGAGGGCCAGCGTCTGGTTGACCATGCTGAGGATGCGTCCGTTGGCGGGGTCGACCACGACGACGCTGCCGGCAAAGGTTCCCAGGGCGGCGACGGCGGCGCGGCGGATGACGAGATCGTCGCCATCGACGTTATCGCCCATGGTGGGGTCGACGCCAGGGACTTGGGCTTTGTAGGGGAGTTTTTTCTGTTTTTTCGCGCGGGTCGTCTTTTTCGGCTGCGGCGGCTGCGTCTGGGCGATACCGGCCAGTTGCAGCAAAGTAAAGGCGGCGAAAGGGATCGGAAAGAATCTCTTCATGCAGGCAGCGCTGTATTGTGAACGCCCATTATAACGGATGTCAGGGTAATGCAATCGGCGAATGGGTACGGAGTCCGAGAGCGCCGTCCGAGCTTCGCTCGGATTGACAGGCTGAAGCCTGCCCCACCCTTACGGGCGCGGGCCGGATGGGGCGAAACCCACGCCGATGAGAACCATGCCGAGCGCGCGTCGATCGCCGGGGGCGGTGAAGGTCCGGTCGACGCGGATTTCCACCGTCGTGCCCTGCAGCGGTTCGGCGGAAGTGAGCGTGTATGCGCCCGGCCCCGGGTACGTGTAGGAAGCGACTTCGCGGCCGTCGAGCAGGAGCGTGACCTGGCGCGCGTTGGCGTTGGGCGGAATGTAGAACTCGGCGCGGAGTTTCCCGGGAACGGCGGGGCTCTTGAGAATCACGACCGCGGTTTGCGACATCCAGCGATCGTTGGGAAAGATGCCGCTGACCACCTGCTCGGCGGCTTCGGGAGCGCCGATAGTCAGGTACTCGCGGGTGGCATGACGCTCCATGACCAGGCGCGCCGTGATGCGGTCGATGGGGCCGGCGGAGATGCCGAACGGGAGGTAGCCTTCCTCCACGGTGGAATAGCCCGAGTGCGAGTTTAGTCCGATGAGGCGCAGGGGAAGGGTGGCTCGGATGTCGGCACTGGAGAGCGCCGAAAGAGGCGCGGTGAATTCCACGTTGTGCCCGAGTTCGCTGCTCACGATAATGTCGCCGGGGCGCACGTGCTGGCCCTTGCGCGCGGGCAGGGCGTGATCGGCCTCCAGATAGTAGCGCAGGCTCCAATCGTTATCCACCCACACGCGGTGTCCGGCGGAGGGCTCTTGCAGCGCGGCGGCGAAGGCGCGGTAGCCCGCCCAGTGCTGGTAATTGACGGTGGCGAGTGCCAGCGCGAGAGAGAGCTGGGCGGCGAAAGCGGGCGCCAGCCATCGGGTGCGGAGGCGCGAGGCGAGGATGGCGACAGGGGCGGCCATGGGCAAGAGGTAGCGGGCGGATCCGGAGAAGAAGACGACCAGGGCGCCGGCGAAGAAGATGCCGATCCAAGCGAGCAGGAAGAACGTTTCGGGCTCGCGGCGTTTCCGCCAGGCGAGGGCCGCGGTCGCGGGCACCAGCGCGGGAAAGACGATCCACCAGGCGTGGATGGACAGCATCAGCGCGTTCTGGAGTTTGTGCTGGATGGCTTGAAACGCGTAGGTGGAGAAATAACCGGCAAGTTTGCCGGCCGGCATGGCGCCGGTGGTGAGGCGGGTGAAAAGTTGCCAGGCGATGAGGACGAGCAGGGGGGTGAGTAGGGTGGCATAAGGCTCTGCCTTGTGCAGTCGAGTCGCCCATGGCGACTCGACCGCGGCCGAGCTGTCGCTCGGCTGCACAAGGCGGAGCCTTATGCCACAAAACAACACGGGCACTAGAAACACGGCTTGGTAGGCCAGCATCGCGGCGGCGGCCATGGCGAGTGCCGACAACCACAGGCGGCCGGACAGAAAGAGCGCAATCGCCGCCATCCAGAAGGCCAGGAAGGGGAGATCGGCTTCCAGCGATCCTCCGTTGACGACGAACGCCGGCACCGCGACAAAGAGCAGCGTGGCCCACAACGGGCGCTCCGAGAATCGGCAGGCGAGCGACCACATGGCCCACACCGCGATCAGCGAAAACACGATGTACGCGGCGTGAAACGGAACCTCCTGGACGTCGCCGAAGACGAGCAGCAATCCCGCCAGGGGCCACGCGTTCCCAGGGGGGTGGGAGTGGCCTCGCAGATCCACCTCGTCGCCCAGGAAGACGTATTTCACGTCGCTCGGGTGCAGCGGGTCGATGAGCGCGTGCTGCGCTTCGGTGAGATAAATGTGGTCGTCGCCCTGTATCGCCTGATCGAGGAACGGGAGCCGGATGAGCAACACCAGCCCCAGGCACAGCAACAGCGATTGGCGCGCTACGCGGGCTTCCATCGCAACACCGGCTTGCGCGCGGCGGTGACTTCATCCACGCGGCTGGTGCGGGTATTGTAGGGCGCGTTCTTCACCATCTGCGGGTCGGTCTCGATCTCGTGCGCGATGGAGATCATGGCGTCGATGAAGCTGTCGATCTCGAGCTTGCCTTCGGTTTCGGTGGGCTCGATCATGAGGGCGCCGTGGACGATCATGGGGAAGCTCACGGTGTAAGGGTGGAAGCCGTAGTCGATGAGGCGCTTGGCGATATCGCCGGTGCGGACGCCGAGTTTGGCCTGCCGTTCGTCGCTGAAGACCACCTCGTGCATGTTGGGCGATTGGTAGGGCAGGTCGTAGAAGGGTTCCAGGCCCTTGCGGATGTAGACGGCGTTGAGGACGGCGTCCATGGTGGCGTTGCGCAATCCGGGGCCGCCGTGCGCCTGGATGTAGGCCAGGGCGCGGACCAGCACGCCGAAGTTGCCGTAGTAGGCTTTGACGCGGCCGATGGAGTGTTTGCGCTTGTAATCGAAGGCCAGCTTTTTGCCGGAGCGGCGGAGGCGCGGCGTGGGCAGGAACGGCTCCAGCACCTTCTTGACCGCGACCGGGCCCGCGCCCGGACCGCCGCCGCCGTGGGGCGTGGAGAAAGTCTTGTGCAGGTTGAGGTGCATCACGTCCACGCCGAAATCGCCGGGGCGGGCGATGCCCACGAGGGCGTTCATGTTGGCGCCGTCCATGTACAGCATGGCGCCCTTCTTGTGCAGGATTTCGGCCACGCGGACGATGTTGTTTTCGAAGACCCCGAGGGTGTTGGGGTTGGTCACCATGAGGGCGGCGACGTCGCCGGTCACCAGTTGTTCCAGGGCGCCGAGATCGACGCCGCCGGTCTCGCTGGACTTGATGTTTTCCACCGCGTAGCCGGCGATGGCGGCGGTGGCGGGGTTGGTGCCGTGGGCGGAATCCGGGATGAGGATTTTCTTGCGGGCGTTGCCGCGCTTTTCAAGCAGCGCGCGGATTAATAGGATGCCGGTGAGCTCGCCGTGCGCGCCGGCCGCGGGCTGGAGCGTCACCGCGTCCATGCCGCAGATCTCGGCGAGGGCCGCTTCCAGGGTTGCCATCACCGCCATGCAGCCTTGCGAGAGCGACTCGGGCTGGTAGGGATGCGCCCAGGCGAGGCCTTCGGTGCGCGCCACCACTTCGTTGATCCGCGGGTTGTATTTCATGGTGCAGGAACCGAGCGGATACATGCCGTAATCGATGGCGTAGTTCCAGGTGGAGAGGCGGGTGAAATGGCGGATGGCCTCCACCTCGCTGACCTCGGGGAAGCCGGCGATTTCCTGGCGGACGTTTTCGGCGCCGAGCGCCTCGGCGGGATCCACCGCGGGACAATCGAGTTCGGGGAGTTGGTAGGCTTTCTTGCCCGGTGAACTGCGCTCGAAGAGCAGCGCTTCGTTCTGCGAGAGGTGCTGGGTGACCTTTTTGATCATGCGTGCACCTCGGCGAGGGCGTCCATATCGGCGCGTTTGGTCATTTCCGTGGCACAGAGCAGGATGCAATCGGCCAGTTCGCGGTAGAAGCGGCCCAGCGGCAGGCCGCCGATAATCTTTTTCTTGAGCAATGCTTTGTTGATCTCCGCGGGCGATTTACCTTCGGCCCGCACCACGAATTCGTTGAAGAATTTTCCGCTGAAGCGCGGCTTCAATTTGCCGGCCAGGTAGTGCGCCTTGGCGAGGTTTTGCGCGGCGAGTTCGCGCAGGCCCTCTTTACCGTAGACCGTCATGAAGACGGTGGCCATGAGGGCGATGAGCGCCTGGTTAGTGCAGATGTTGGAGGTGGCCTTTTCGCGGCGGATATGCTGCTCGCGGGTGGAGAGCGTCAGGCAGAAGGCGCGGTTGCCGCGCGAATCGGTAGTCTGGCCGACCAGGCGTCCGGGCATCTGGCGGAGATATTTTTCGCGCGTCGCGATGATGCCGGCGTAGGGTCCGCCGTAGCTCGGAGAAATGGCGAAAGATTGCAGCTCGCCGGCCACTATATCGGCGCCATCGGCATCGCCGGGCGGCTGTAGCAGGCCCAGCGAGACGGCTTCAGTGAATACCACGATCAGCAACGCGCCGTGGCGGTGGGCGATTTCCGCCGCCGCCTTCACCGGCTCCACGATGCCGAAGAAATTCGGCGTCTGGATGATGACCGCGCCGGTGAGAGCGTCCATCTGGCGTTCCAGGTCTTCCAGGTCGAGATTGCCGGATTCGGCCAGGTAGCCGAACTCGGCCACCGGCATGCCTTGATTCCTGGCGTAGGTGGCGAGCACCTCGCGATACTCGGGGTGGACGCTTTTGGCCACCAGCACGCGGCCCTTGCCGGTTGAGCGCACCGCCATCATGGCGGCTTCCGGCACGGCGGTGGAGCCATCGTACATGGACGCGTTGGCCACGTCCATGCCGGTGAGCTGGCAGATCATGGTCTGGAATTCGAAGATGGTGGTGAGCGTGCCCTGCGCGATCTCGGCCTGATAGGGCGTGTAAGAGGTGAGGAACTCGCCGCGCGAAACCACGGTATCCACCAGCACGGGG
>JBEKDV010000304.1:0-9585 GCA_050014175.1 Candidatus Solibacter sp.
GGACCTCCGGCGGTGCCGCCGTGACCATGATTCCATCAAATGGCGCCTGTTCCGGCCAGCCTTTGTAACCATCCCCTTGGCGCACTGTCACGTTGCGATATCCGAGATCGCTCAGGATGCGCTGCGCCGATTTCGCCAGTTCCGGAACAATCTCCATCGTGTACACCTGCTGCGCCAGTTGCGAGAGGATCGCTGCCTGGTAGCCCGACCCGGTCCCGATCTCCAGCACGCGATTCGTCTTCCGCGGAGCCAGCAGATCGGTCATCAGTGCCACGATATACGGCTGGGAAATTGTGGCCTCATAGCCGATCGGAACCGGATGGTCGTCATAGGCCATCGACCGGATGGCAATGGGTACGAACAGATGACGCGGAGTGGCGCGCAGCACACGCAAAAGCTCCGCGCCACGGATGCCGCGGTTCTCAATCTGCTCCCGCACCATGCGTTCACGCTCCGCGGCGTACGGGTCAGCCGAGAACAGGATACCCGCCAGCGGAACAACCAGGATGGCGCAGAAAACGCGCGCCCGGCGCACGTCATGCCGACGCTCCAGCACGGCCAGCCTCCTTGCTTATTCTAGGTCAAGCGCGCCCGAGTTCGGACGGTCACGCCTTAGGCGCTTAGACTGATTTCTTTCGCGCAATTCAGGAGGTCGCGGGAAGCAAGCACCTAATGTTCGCCTTCGGACTACGGGGAACGTAAGCCTTGCATTCCTGCTGCAATATCCCCATATCATTCACGATCGCATAGCGGATGGGCGGCAACAGCCAACCTCGAAAAAGCGATGGGAGCGGGTCATCGACTCTGCTCGTGTACCCCACGTCGCCGCCAACGCATCGGCGGTTGAAATCGGCCCCGGTAAATTCTGAACAGGGACTCCTGCTATTTGTGGCTACCCAAATGCGTTACCTTGGATGGTACGAATACGCTGAGAATCACATGCCGAAACAACATTTTGACCGATCACTCTTCGAAGCTGCCATTCTCGGTTTCGAGTCCCAAAAGAAGCAAATAGACACTCGGATCGCAGAGCTTCGCCAGATGCTTTCCGGTGGCCCCACACAGACCACCGCCACGCCGCAAGCGTCCGCTCGCAAGCGCAGGGTTTCCGCTGCTGCACGGCGAAGGATGGCAATTGCACAGCGGAAGCGATGGGCCAAGATCCGGGGCGAATCTGAGCTGTCAGCGCCAGCGACGCCGGAACCGCCGAAGGCAAAACGCCGGATCAGTGAAGCGGGCATGCAGAGAATCATTGCGGCGACCAAGAAACGTTGGCGGTTGGCGAAAGCGGCCAAAGCGCAACCGGCAACCGCCAAGAAAGCCGCACCCGCCCGGAAGAAGGTTGCCGTCAAGAAAGCCGCCACCAAGAAAGCGGCAGTGAAGGCACCCCCAGCAAAGGCGGCGACGAAGGCTTCCGCAAAGCGACCGTAGAAGGCACCGGCTCCCGCCCCGACTATGGCCGAAGCTGCCGGATAGATCGAGCAATGGCCGGGCGTCGCCCTGCGCCGCCTGGTGCGCCCCATTTACTTGGAATTGGGCATCTTGCCGCCGGTACCGCCCGCGCCGGAGCAGTGATTGGGACCTCCGGGATCGCTAACGATATCTCTACATAACGCTTGCTCGGCATCCGGCATCAAAGTCGCTGGCGCTACCGATATCGCCGCGCCATCCTCCGGCACTGACTGCCGCGGACGACACCGAACGCCTGGAGCCCTCCCGCAATCCCCGGATGGCACCGACGAGTGCCATGATCCAACCGACCGGGTAGCAGGATTTGCTTAGCTGGACAACAGGTAGTATACGGGACCATCGCCACCTACGCCGCAATTTCGCGGTTGCCCGACAGTTCTTGCGCTACCAGGCCGGCAAGAAGCTGCCGGAGCGGATGATTGGGGCTGATCGCCAAGCTAGCTCTTCTTGGATGTCACGGCGGAGAACGCCGCTACCTGTTGGCTCACGCGCTTGCCGCCGCAGTGCGGACAGACAATGCCACCCTTTTCGAGATCCGCGATGTGAAGAATCTGGGTAAATTCTTTGGTGCAGTCCTGACAGAGAAATACGTACTGGGGCATGATCGCTTCCTCCTTGACCAGTTCCTCTCTGCACACATATTAACGCGCTCGATCGTGCGGGGAAACCCGGATTGTTCTGCCGCAAGTCGGGTTCTCGGAGACGACCTGCTGCTACCAGGAGGGCCGGGCCATGGACCGACTGCTCGTCGACCAAGCCTCGCCGTGGTTGACGCCAGCCGGGAAACGGACCATACTTTGGTCGAAGGGGCCGTTATGCATCTTCCCCGCGTGTTCTTTCCGGCACTGTCCGTGTTGCTCGGGGCTGCTCTGCCGGCCGCTGCTCAATCCGTCGTTTCCACGCACGCCGGCGTGATCCACTATTTCGAAGGAGCCGTCTCCATTGGTGGCGCGGGGCTCCAACCGCAATTCGGCCGGTTTCCCGAAATTCCCGAGGGCGCCGAACTGCGCACCGCGGAAGGCCGCGCCGAGGTGCTCCTCGGCCCCGGAGTAATCCTGCGAGTGGCCGAAGACAGCGCCGTCAAGATACTGTCCTCAAGCCTTGCCGATACCCGACTGGAGGTGTTGTCCGGCACCGCCATCCTGGAATCCAAAGACGCCCTGCCCGGCAATTCTCTGGCGATAATGTATCGAGAGTGGCAGATGCGCATTCCCAAGCAAGGGGTTTATCGCATCGATTCCAACCCCGAGCAACTCCGCGTGTACAACGGGGAGGTGGAAGTGCGCGCCGCACAAGGAGAGCCCGTCACCGTGAAAGCCGGCCAGACCCTGCCTCTTGCCGCAATCCTGGTCCCGGATCAGACCCTAGGCGCTCCCGGCGACGGGTTCAATAGCTGGGCTTTCGAGCGCAGCGAAGCCATTGCGGTCGATAATGCCACCGCTGCCCAGATTGTGGACGATCCGGCGCTCTACCCGAATCTGGCCGACGCGTCCGGGCTGGCCTTGGCGGGCTACACATACTTCCCACCCACGACAGGCTATCCGTACATGGGCTACGGCACATATGGCGCCTGGAGTCCTTACGTCGGGGGCTATTACGGTTACGGGTATGCTTTCGGCTATGGACCGGGTGCGAGGTACACCTTTCGTCCGCCGTATCCGGGCTTTTCTGGTGGGGTTACTCTGCCGCCGCTGCACCCCCGTCTTCCCCCCTTGGGCGGCTATCATCCCGGCGTAGGCTTTCCCATCTCGCACCCGGTTATTCTCCCTCCTTCGATGCCGCGTCCTGCGCCCGCCGCGCGCCCCGCTATCCACGGCGGCCATCGCTGAGAGGGGAATGGCCATCGTTGTGGTGGCCTGCTGACGCGCGGAATCGCGCACGACCAAAAGTGCTCGTCTGCTCCATTCAACGTCCCGGTGCGTAGTAACCCAGCCTCCAGTGGACTTTGAGTTCCGGCAGGCCCGGCTGCGGATTCACCCGCACTTCCACGCGGCGGTATTTCCCGTCCTTCTCATGGTTGGACGGCTGGTACGCCAGCACGTACTGATTGCGCAGTTCGATTCCGATGCGCGTGGCCACGCTGGGCAAATCGCTGCCCACCGTAGCGGAAAATGCGCGGCCACCGGTCTGCTCGGCGATCTCCGCGAGCAACCGCGGTCCGCTGACTTCTTCCGTACTCATGCCCAGCGAGAGGGACGGTTCGAACACGCCCATGGCATAGATCTGGACATCGGCTTCGCGCACCAGCCCCTGAATCTCCTTAGCGGTATAGCGGCTGTGATTGTCCCCACCGTCGGAGATGATCAGCAAAGCCTTTCGCGGATTGCGTCCGTTCTTCATCTCGTGCAGTCCCAGATGCACCGCATCCAGTAGCGCGGTGAGCCCGCCGGGCTGCAGGAATGCCAGCTTGAGATCGAGTTCTTCCGGTCGGCTGGTGAAGCCCTGCGCCACTTCCGCCTCGTCCGCAAAGTCCACCAGGAAAGCTTCGTCGGCCGTGTTCATGGTTTTCAGAAACTGCGTCGCAGCCTGACGCGAGGTCTGCTGCTTGTCGCTCATGCTGCCGCTGCGGTCATAGAGCAGCCCGATGGAAAGCGGCGCATCTTCGCCCGAGAGATTGACGATTTTCTGTTCCACGCCGTCTTCCAGAATTTGAAAATCCTGTCTGCGCAGCCCCAGCACAAAGCGGTTGGAATGTTCGGTGACGCTGACCGGGATCAGCACCAAAGTGGAATCGGCCTTGAATTTGGGAAGATCCTGGCCGTGGAGAAAGGCGGCACTCAGTAACAGAAACGCGAGACGACGTTGCGGCACGCAAGGCTCCTGCTTGGTCCCAGTTTACCAGCCGCGCCAGTGGGGCGGGCCTCCAGGCCCTGCCACAGGTTGCTGCGCTATCATCCGATGTCTTGATCCACATCCCCGGCGATTCCCGCCCGCTGCTAACGGGAGTTTACTGGGAATAATCGCTCGCACGACAATTCGCCGGGATTCGAGGTACTGGAGCGAGTGGCGGACCGGGTGCATTTGCAGGTGCGGGAGCTGTTCGATGTCGACCATGCTAAGCCCTCCTGGTAGTAGCAGGCGAGCGGGAGAAATAGCACTCGTCCTAGCGCCCTCGGCGGTGCCCGGCTCGCCATGCAAGCACGCCGTCCAGGGGCCGAGGCTCGGGCGAGGGCTCCCGCCCCACTGGGACTTGCTGTCGGCCGGTAGCTGAGTGAAAGGGATACCCACTTGGAACGATATGCGGCATTATCGGAACCTGCGCCGCGCGCAAGTGTCCCGACGGTATCGATCCATTCTTCACATATCCTCATTCGGGTAGGCGGGGTCAAGCGGCATGGTCCGGCGGGTGATATCCAACGGCGCGCTTGTAGCTTTCGAAAGCGTTGTAGACGATCGGGCAGATCGGGATCCAGCGGGCGAGCGAGGAGATCCGGCTGCCGAGAGAGTGCGTGCCGAAGGAGAGGTGGGGGAAGTCGCGGCACGCTTTGGGGCGGGCAGGATACACCGCGCAGAGATTGCCCCGCACGAAGACGCATCCACTATGCGTGTTCTTGAGGACGCGCGTGCCGGGGTTCTCGGGATCGAGGCGGGTGTACGCGCGGGTGCCTTCCTCGAAGCTCACGCCGACGTGGCGAGCGAGAGCTTCGACATCGCCGCGATGCACTTCAACGACACAACAGCGGCAGCAGTTCGCACAAGTGGTGCAATCGATCTGCGGCTGGATTTGCGCGGCGAGTGATTGGAGTTCTTCGACACCGTGGTGGTGGGCGGAAAGGTAGCGGCGGAACCCGAGGTTCTCGTTTTTCTTGGCCGAACCCAGGCGGCGGATTTCCACCAGGTCGGTGACCACAGCAACAGGATACTCCAGGGCGGAGGCATGAGGAAGGGTATCAGCAATGTATTCGGCAGCAGAGTGAGAACTCGGCGCCCCGAGAGGAACATAGCGCTGATGCCGCCGCCCCGCGCGCTTCGCATTGGTCGCATGAGCGCCGTGCGGGATTCGGAGCTCGGCTCGTACCCACCAAGGAGCGTTGTCTGGTGATATCGGTAGCGTATCCGCCGGCGCACAGCGTCGCCGCCCGCACCGGCCTTTCACGGCAGACCGAGGCCCTGAGCGCACGCTTTATTGAGATCGAGGTACCTTCGTCCGGCATCCCGGTGCTCACGCAAGCCCCGCCTGAGGCGACTTCGGACATAGCTCGCTGCGCGCGGAAAAAGCCAGCCGCGCTCGATTAATACCTCATTCTGTTTTGGTGGCGCGGGCCGGGCCGCCTGCACTTAAACTTTCACCTTGCCGGAAAAGTTTCGGTAGGTGTAGGTGAAATACACGGCGGTCAGCAGCATGCCGGGGATGAACCACATCAGCCCGATGCCGAGGCCGTAAGGAGCCGCCGCGGCGTTGTGAATGGTCAGCGAGAAAGCCTGGTCGGCGTTCGACGGCAATACGTAGGGATACAGCCCGAAGGCGGCGCTGGTCAGCATCGCGAGGATAAACAAGCATGAGCAAAGAAATGCCGCGAGCCCGTTCTGCTTGCCGGTGAGAACCCGGATACCAATGAGGCCAGCCAGAGCGGCGAGCGGAAAAACGTAACCCCACGGGCGCGCGCGGAAGCTCTCCTGCAAATGCGGCTGAATGCGGAAACTGGAGACGGTGATCAGCACGACCCAGGCCGCCAGAAGCCACCAGATACGCGTGGCCGCGCGGTGCGCGCGGCGCTCCACCTCTCCTTCCGTCTTGAGCGCGACCCAAAGCGAGCCGTGCAGGGTCAGCGTCAGCAAGGCGGCAACCGCAATCAGCAGGGTGTACCAATCGAGAATGCCGGTCTCTTTGCCGGCGGCGAAGTCCGTCCACAGCGGCAGGAAAAACTCGCCGGAACTGTCGAGCGGCACACCGCGCACCACGTTGCCGAGCGCGGCGCCGAAGAGGATCGCTAGCAGCGCGCTCGCGCCTGCGAAGACCGTGTCCCACAATGGTTGCCAGACGAGGCTTTGAATGTGGTTGCGGAATTCGATGGAGGTACCCCTCAGGATCAGGAGCCAGAGCACGATCATCAGCGGAAGGTAGAAGCCGCTGAAGCTCGACGCATATAGCGCCGGGAAAGCGAAATAGAGAGTGCCGCCGGCGGCCAGCAGCCACACTTCGTTGCCGCCCCAGACAGGGCCGATGGAGCCCAGGACGATGCGGCGCTCCGCGTCGGTGCGCGCGACGAACAGGTGAACGATGCCGGCGCCCAGATCAAAACCATCGAGGACGACATACATGGCGATCATGACGGCGACGAAACAGAACCACGTGGTCTCCATGTCAGAGCCTCAAACCCTCGGCTGCGCGCATTTCCAGAACGCGCTCCGGGCCTTCTTCGATTTCGCGATAGACCAGGAACAGGAAGAGAATCGCGAGGATGGTATAGATGCCCATGAAACCGATCAGCGTGAAGAGGGCGTTACCGGTGGAGACGTGCGGGGAAACGCCGGCCGGAGTGCGCATGATGCCATAAATCAGCCACGGCTGGCGGCCCACTTCGGCGGTGATCCATCCAGCGGTGGTCGCGATGTAGGGAAACGGCAGCATCAGCAGCAGAAGCCAAAGCCGGGCGGTGGAGCGGTACAGGGTGCCGCGCCACAGGCCCAGCAAGGCCAGCGCCACGACGCCGATGAGTATAGTTCCGAGCCCGACCATGATGTGATAGCTGTAATACAAGAGCGGAATATTGTCCGGCCAGCGGTCCGGCGGAAACGCGTCGAGGCCCTTCACTTCGGCTCCCCAGCGCTGATAGGTCAGAAAGCTGAGTGCACGGGGAAGGGTGAGCGGATTATCGAGGCGGTGCTTTTCGAGGTCCGGCTGACCGATCAGAGCAAGCGGGGCTCCCTGCTCGGTTTCAAACAGCCCCTCCATAGCGGCCAACGTGGGGGGCTGATTAAAGGCAATGTTCTTGCCTTGCTCGTCGCCCGTGGGGAAGGCCATCAGAAAGGTGGAGATCATCCCCGCGATCACCCCGAGGCGCACGAAGGTGCGGCCATAATCCTCATTGCGTTTTGTGAGGAGGTAGAAGGCGCCCACCGAGGCCATCACAAAACTGCCGGTGACCACCGCGCCAATCATGTTGTGCAAGTATTGCCAGAAGATCCACGAGTTCAGCAGCAGGCCGGAGAAACTCGTCAGCAAAATCTCGCCCCCCTTTCCCAACTGATACCCAACGGGATGCTGCATCCACGCGTCGGTCGCGATGATGAAGAAGCCGGAGAGCCACGATCCGGCAAAAACCAGGAAGGCCGCGAACCAGTGCGCCTTCGGGCTCAGCCGCTTTTCGCCGTACAGCAGGACGCCGAGGAAGCTGGATTCGAGGAAGAAGGAAAACACGCCTTCCATGGCGAGAGTCTGCCCGATGACTCCGCCGGCGGCTTTGGAAAAGCGGGACCAGTTGGTGCCGAACTGAAACTCCATGGGGATGCCGGTGACGACGCCCATGGCGAAGTTGATGGCGAAGATTTTCGCCCAGAAACGGGCCGCGCGATTGTAGTGGTCATTGCCGGTCCGCAGCGCCATGGTTTTGAGGATCAGGATCAGGAGCGCGAGGCCCATGGTCAATTGGGGAAAGAGGTAGTGAAAAGTGATGGTGAAGGCAAAGTGCAGGCGGTGAACCGTTAAGGCGTCCATGATGGGGAAGTGTCCACCTCCTATTTTGGCGCAGTCAGCGGCCGCTGGAGCCTTGGCGAGTTCCTTCGGGACGGCATCCCAGAATTTCTCCACCACCTGCATCGGGTCTACCCCGAATACCGTGCGAGCCTGCCGCACCTTTCGTGAACCGAGCGGCAGCCCGCACCTTGCACTGCCACGCAAAAGCGTTATTTCGTAATATCGTTAGCTAACTTCGGAAGGCCTGAGCGGCATCCGCGCTTCGGCCAGGATACGTCCAAGCGGCACTGCGGTCAGTTCAGCGGATAGGAAGCCGTATGAGTGCATCAGAAACGGGAACAGGAACACTCCGACCAGGCCACCAATTTTCCCATCGCGGCGACGCTGCCGGGTCCGCTAGTTCTGGTAGTGACGGGGAGAAGTTCCGAAGCGAAGGCGTTCATCGCGCCCGCTCCGTGATGTACACGCCCCCGAAGATGACGAGGCCCGACACCACCAGCGCGAGCGTGACGTGCTCATGGAGGATGACGATCCCGAAGACGATGGCCAGCAACGGCTGCAGGTACGAGAAGGCCGCCAGGCGTGAAGCTTCCATGCGGGCCAGCGCGTAATAATAGATGAGGTAGCAGATCACTGACGGCAAGAGCGCCATGTAAAAAACGGCAGCCCAGGCCGAAAACGGAACTGCGCGGAAGTCGAATCCGGCCGCTTGCCAAAGGGTGACTGGCGCCATCAGCAGCGCGCCGCCGGCGTACGCGAAGGTATTCACGGTGATGGTGCCGTACCGTTTGGCCTGGGGCTTTCCCAGCACCGTGAAGATGGAGAAGGCCAGCGCACCGCAAAACGTGATGAAGTCTCCCGCCAGAGTGGCTTCCCCTTGCAGGCTGGTATCGAGCTTGCGAAGCAACACCACTCCCGACAGCGCCACCATCACGCCCACCAGTTTCCACCCAGTGAGCCGTTCCAGGCCCCGCACACTGGCCAACAGCAGAATCAGGATCGGCGTAGTGTTTGCGAAGATCGACGAATGCGCAACGCTGGTGTGGCTCAGACCGAGCACGAACAAGAACTGGTTGAGGGCCACGCCGAACAGGCCCAAGACGACCAGTTGTGTCACGTCCCGGAGCGTCCATGAGCGCGCCGTGCGATGCCGCCGCTCCCACCAGTAAGCCGGCAAAATCAAAACACCGGCCATCGAAATGCGCAAGCCGTAAAGCAGCACTGGGGGAAATGCATGGAGGGCGATCTTGCCGGCGATGTAGTTTCCGGTCCAGCCGGCAATCATCAGGGCGATGAGGGCGTATAGGCCGGCGCCGCCCTTCAAGCGATGGACTCCTCGCAAGCCGTGATGTTGCGTATATCGGCAGGTTCCACCGGAATCGTGAGTTCGAACGACGATGGTTCGGTGCTCATCCCTCTTAGTATGCGGGTTTGGCGAAGGGACAGATATCCTCCCGTGGTCAAGGGGCGGTTTCGAG
>JBEKDV010000305.1:0-9582 GCA_050014175.1 Candidatus Solibacter sp.
TCTCCAGATTGTGCTCTTCCTGTCGCTGATTTGGAACTTCAACGACACGATAGTACAACTGGAGAACGTCGGTGCTACAAGTGCTCAGTTTGCGGCGAAGCCGCGCTGTGTTCATCGGCGGCCATTCTGCCTAGAAAATGAAACTCAATCCGCCGCGGACGCTGCGTGGATTCTCCACCAGGAGCACCTGCTGCCCGCCCGCGGCGCCGAGGGAAAGGTAACCTTGGGCCAGCATATTGCGCAGGTCGGCGGTGGCTTCCATGCGCCAGGGCAGCATGCTCAGGCCGGGAATCGTCTGGCGCAGGTAGAGGTTCAAACCCGGCATCTGGCGCACCGAATCGGTGCTGTAACCGTGCCCCGGCGATGCCCAGCGATGGTCGCCGGTCACCTGGTAACTGGCGATCAGGTGGGTACCGGTCCACGGGGCCCTCGCGGTGACCCGCGCGGTGGCCGCTCTCCGCCGTCCGGCATGGATCATACTGCGCAACTCGTCCGGACTGCCGCTGACGATTTCGCGGTTGTCGGCGGTGAGGGCGCCCATCGATCCGTACATCACGGTGGCGGCCACGTAGTCGCCCAGGTTTTGGGTGACCGCGGCGGTGTAGCCGCTGCCGTGGAAATTACCGGCGTCAAAGGTGGAAGTGCCCGAAAACAGGTCGGGGAGAATGTCGCCGCCGGTGTACATCCCCGCCGGCGCCACCAGCGACAAGGCGGCGTTGCTGACGCTCTCACGGTAGGTGGACACCTGGTAGCTGCGCGAGCCCAACTTGCGCGTGTACGTCAGCTCGTAGTTCTCGCCGCGCTGGACCCGCGGCCGTCCGTCCCGCAAACTGATGCGCGGAAACAATCCCAGAGTATTCAAATCGCGCTGCAAATCGGCGTCCGGCTGTCCCTTGGCGGCCAGGTCGGGGCGGGCGTCGCCGGAAGTGTAGGCGAACGCCACTTCGCCGTTCTCGCCGAGCGAGTACGCCACCCGCGCATAAGGGCTGGCGTAATTCAAGTGGTCCAGGAACGAGACGGAATTCAGGGTGAACCCGTACTGCACGGTCAGTTCGTCGGTGAGAGAGGTGCGGTCGTCGAAGCTCGCCGCCATGGTCCGCAGCATGGGTAGTGCGCTCTCGTTCCCCGTCAACGCGGCGCCCAAACGGCCGGGCAGGTATAGCTGCCGCATGGTGACCGATACTTCCGGATTCTCACCGCCCAGACTGCGGCTGTAAGTGGTGCGGAAGGCGGCGGTGGGCACGCCCGTCTGCGAACCGTAGCCGACGTTGCCGCTCACCTGCAGCATGTTGTTGCCGTAAAGCGAGGTGGCCAGAGCGAACGCCGTGCCCATGTCCGCCTCGTTGGCGGTGCCTGAAGACAGCGAGCCTTCGCCCGCCGAAAGTTGGAACATGCCGCGGGTATCGCTGAATACGGCGGTCCGGCGGCGGGAAACGGTGGACACCGTGCTATTGGCAACGGAGTCGCTGTCGAAGCGCAGCACCGGGCGGGTGGGCGAAGCGCTGCGCAGCACCCATTTCCACTCATCGCTCATGAGGCTGCCGTTTTCAATCGGCGGGTAGGCAAACTGAATGGTACTGAACAGGGTGTTCAGGTTGACGTTGAGCACGCTGGCCATGCCGGGCTGTACCAGGATGCCCTTCTTGATGGCGGGCACAAACGCCGCCAGCGAGACTTTGATGGAGTAGAGGTCGGGAGCCAGGCCCAGGAACCGGAAAGCGCCCCGTTCGTCGGTGAGCGCACGCTCGAACTGGCGTTCCTGTCGGTTCAGCAGGACAACCGCCGCGCCCATCTGTGGCACGCCGGCGGCGTCGGTGACGAATCCGGTGATGGCGCCGGCCAGGCGAAGCGGAGTGGCGGCTTGGCCCAGACCCGCGCCGGCAAGATACACCGCACTCGCGAAGATCAGCGAAACGACCGTTCTGTGCGTTCGCGCTTCTGGCATCAAACGACGCTCTACGGAGCGGGGGCACCCCCGCTTGTCCCTAGGTTACCGTAAATTGGGCGGAAGGGGTAAGCACCTGTTTACGGAATTTGTCGGTAATTTTCACTCGCAACGTGTATTGCCCCGGAAGCAGGTCCTTGAGAGGCAAAAGTTTTTCAATTGTTACCTGGTTGGCGGATGCGCCGGGAATCTTGGAAACATCCTCGGTAGTTTCGAAGATTTTCTCGTTGGTGCCGTTCTTGGTCACTTCGTAGGAGACTTCGCCTTCCGGAATCCGGCTGTCGCCGTCCGTACCGAAGTTATAGATTTTAAAGTAGATTCCCATCTTCTCTTCGCGCGTGAAGATGTCGTCCACGCGCGGCCGCACCTTGGAAGTGCCAATCACGAACTGCCCCATCCCGATGCTCTTGGTGGCCACGTGCTCAATCAGGTCGGCGAGCACGATGTTGCTGGCGGAGAGTTTCTCGCCGTCCATGCGCGGCACGATGATCGCGACTTCGTAGCTGTTGAGGTTGCCGCCGACCACGTCCTTGGCCACCACATTCAAGCGGTAGGTCCCCGGCGCCAGCGGCACGCTCTTGTTGTAGATGGACTTGCGCTGCGCGGTCTGTTGCAGGTACTCGGGCGGGCTGGTGACTTCCACCGTGTCCTCGAAGTTGGTGACGATGCGCCGCGTCATGGTGCTGACCTTGCCGAAAATGTTCACCGACGCCGTCTGCACACCGTCCTTGGCATGGAACTGCAAGTCCTTGTTGTCGAATTGCAGGGTGATGTAGGTCAGCACGCTGGCTTCGGTCAGGGGGAAAAAGTCTTCGCGCACCTTCATGGGCAGGATGTTGTAGCTGATGCGCGAATTGACGGCGGCTTCCAGATCCTTGAACTTGACGGCCGGCGGGCGCTGCAACTTGGCGAACTGCTCCAGCCGGTTGAACTCGTTCATCTTTTCGGTTTCGGCGCCAAACGGCACGCCCAGGTGGGTGCCATCGGTGCGGTTGAAGCGGTCGTCCTTGCTGCTCATGCCCATCTGTTCCATCATGGTGAGGCCGGCGCCCGGGACGTAGAGCAGCGCATCCTTTTCAGACGGATCCATGGTCATGTGGTACTCGCCGGACATGGTGGGATCGACGAATTCAATGATGATGTCGGTGCCCACGCCTTCGATGTAGCGGTAGCGCCACTGCTCGAAGGGGAACGTGGAGGTGGTGCCGCCGCCTTCTTCGGAGGGACGCTCGTAGGTGCCGCCGGAAGGGTGGGTTTCCTTTTCATCGGGCGGTCCGTAGGTGATGTAGATGCGCCCGCGATCGGTCTTCCACCCGGGGATGCCGGAAGCGAAGTTTTCGTTGGAGTAGGCGATGCGGCGGTAGTGCTCTTCCTTGAATTCGTTCTCGACGGTATCCGGCGTGGGGTCGCGGCGCAGCCAGAACTGCTCGATAAACTGTTCGCGCTCTTCGTCGGTCTGCAAGCGCTTGAACGCCGTGCGTTCCTCGTCGGTGATGATGTAGGCCACGTCCTCGTTGAGCCACTTGCGGTAGGGAGTTTCCAACTCCTTGCGGAGCTTCTCTTCCTTCTTCTTCCGCTCCTTATCGGTCATGGGCTTGGCAACGGTTTCGCGTTGAGAGGAACTCTTCTTGGTGTCCTGCGCCACGGCGGAGATGCCGAAGAGGAGGGACAAGGAGAGCACGGAGATCGAAAGGCGTGTAGCGTTCATACGACTCACCGCTTCCTGGGACAAGGACTAATTGTAGCTCACATCCATTTTAGTTCGAGTGACTTGGCGCGGTCAATCCGTGAATTCGTCGCACAGGTGTTGCGGGGAGGGCTCAAAGTGCCGGGGTTAGACGGAATTTCCTACTTCAGCGCCTCATTGATCTCGATATCGCGCTTCAGCACTTCGGTCAGAAGCTCCGACAGTTGGATGCCCCGCTCTTCGGCTTTGCCGGAGAAGTACGCCCACACGCTCTTCTCGATGGAGGCGGGCATCAGCACTTTGGCGCCAGGAGGGATGTGGTGGAGGCCGCGAACCCCTTTGCGGAAGTCGATCTCGGCGGGCATGTCGTTGTCTTCGATTGGTAGATTGCTCATAAGCCCTCGTGATATTGCCGGCTCTCAGCCTGCGTCGATTTGCGGGCCGAGATCAGCCGGATGTTGGTCGCGGCGGGGTCGATGTCGCTCCAGAGGTAAACAATGGACAGCACCACGCCGTTGCTGGCGCAGCCAACGGAGAACCAGCGCTCCTCGGTCTCGCTGTGCTCCAGATCGGCTTTGGCACGGCCCGAGCGCGGGCCAACAGGATACGTTCTCGTGCACCGCGGGCGGCCTTCGCCAAAGCCGGTGGCTTCGGGAGGGAGCGTTGAGCGCGATCGGAATCAATTCGCCGGTGAACCGGTCCACGGCCTGGCGGTCTCGGTGGCGCATGTGCGCCCGGGAGGCCGCGTCCACGTCATTTCAATTTCGAGAAATCGGCCGGATCCATGAATACCGACTCGACCTTGGCGACGATTTTGCCGTTTTTCTCGGAATCGGCGGAGACCTTTTGCCATTCCGGATCGTTGCGGAAGTCCGCCCAATTCTTTTTGGCCACGTCGAGACTGGGGTGCACCACGATGTAGATCAGCGTGGTCTTGGATTTCTCGGCATCCTGCGGGATCCAGTAACCGACGCTTTCGATACCGTGGCGCTTGAAGATTTCGATGGTGTGGTCGCGGAAGCGGGCTTTCAGTGCTTCCAGCTTGCCTTCATTACAGGTGTAGGTGCGTAGCTCGTAGACGCGATTTTGCGCGCCAGCGAAACCGGCGAGCAGGACGAAGAGACCAAGTAAACGTGTCATGAGCCTAGTGTATCGTGGCGCGCGGCGGAGGGATGGAGCCAATCGGCCGGTGGGGCACTTTCCCTGAGAGTTTTGCCCACGGCGCCGCACTTCCACGGCATTCGGAGAGTGCGCATGAGAGACGGTGTTTTGCGGCTGTTAGGGTTCGCGCTGTTGCTGGTGGGCGCCGCCTCGCTCGGGTTCGCACAGGACCTGCCGGACGCTCCGGAGATCGATCCGGGTATGGCGACGGTGACTCTTGCCCTCGTCGCTGGCGCGGCCTTGATCGTTCGAAGCGGAATTCGCCGCCGCCGGCAGTACGATTGGCCGTCCCCCGAAGCCACCCGAAACCAGGTAAGGGATTCGAAGAGTCCGAGCTTCGAAGCGGATTGGCCGGGCGAAGCCTGCCCCACCTCAGACCGCTAACTCGCCGTGGTACAGCATTTCCTTCGGCAGAAAACTTGTTTTGACCAGGAGGCGGCCCAATTGGGTGGTGAACAAGATATCGGCATCGCGCGGTTCGAGCGGCAGCAACTCGCGGGAAAACCCGAAGAGGAAACTCGATCCGGTACCGATCTGGCGCGTCACCACGCCGGCCTGCACGACATCGCGGCCTTTCGGCCGTAGGCCGCTCAGGCCCTTGAGACGGTCGAGATCGTCCTGATCCTGGCGGCGCGCGGTGGAGGAATCGTCGTCTTCACCGCCGCCCATGGATCGGCCGGCCATCAAGGGGATGCCGCTGACACTGATGACGTAGTGTCCCTCGAAGGCCTCGGGAAGGGGAGATTTCATGGCATCGAGGATGGGCCGCGCGCTTTCCCATCGCACCGTGCCGTCGTAGGGAGACGCCGATCCGCCGCCATTTCCTCGCCCGCGCCCCATGCCGCCGCCCATACCCGGAATACCGATGCCGCCGATACCCGGGATGCCGATGCCGCCGCGCGGGCGCCCTCCGCCGCCGGGGTAACCGCCGCCATTGCCCGTGCCGCCGGGGTATCCGCCGCCATCGTCGTAGTTCCCTCCGCCGGGGGCATATTGCGCCTTGACCGTTTTGGCCCACGGCGATTTGGTGATGAGGCGGTCGATTTCGTCGGTGGTCCAATCGGCGGGCGCCTTCTTATTCCAGAAATCCCCGGTGGCGGCGTGCAGCGGGAGCCATGCGGCCACTCCCGCGCCGGCCAGCAGGAACATCCGGCGGCGGGAAAGAAGACACTCGCGGTCGACAGGCATCATGGACTCCTCAGAACCTTGGACGCGCGCGTGGCGTTCTTACGTTTCGGAAGTTTAAGGCTGCCCCGCGAGCCGCGCGCCGCTCGGAGCGAAGTCCGCCGCCGCCCGCGCGAGCCCGCGCCGGTTGAAAGCACACCATCGCGCGGCGAAGCTGCGATTCGCCGCGCGATGCCGGGGAAGCTATTTGGCGCGGTTTGCCGCTTGGGCGGCCTGTTTCAGCTCTTTGTTGACTTCATCCAGTAATTCCTTGGCCTTCTGAGCATGACCTTGCATATCCCATTCGTTGGCCTGCTGAGCCGCAACGATTTTTTCATAGGCCTGCTGGCTCAACCGCTGGGCGGCGGCCAGGTTCGGATGGCGTGCGGCGGACACATTTTTCTTGGGCGGTTGGGCGATGGCAGCTCCTCCGATGATCAGCAAGGAGCCAAAAACGGCGGCGAGTATTCGGGTTTTGATCATAAGGCTACCGATTATATTGACTCGGGCAGGAAGGCGCAACTAATTCTTGGGCTGGGCTGTCTGGGCTGTCGGGCCTCAGAGATCCTTCGCCAGGGAGAGGGCGTCGGCGCCGTCCTCGTAGTAGCGCGCCACGCGCCGGAGTTTGCGGAACCCGTACTTTTGGTAGAACGCGCGGGCCCGTTGGTTGCTCAGTTTCACCTTGAGGACGAGACGGGTAATCTTGCGCCGGCGCAGGCGGCGCAGGGTGCTGTCCATGAGGGCGGACGCCGCGCCTTTGCCGAGAAAAGCGGGATCCACCGCCACGGAGACCAATTCGGCCCGGTCACCTGGCCGGGCAGGTGAAATGGCGGCGATCGAGTAGGCGCAGACCTTGGTACCCCGCTCCGCGACCAGAAACAGCCCCCCGCATTCGCGGGTGTATTCTGCAAACAGCTTGCGGTCGTAGGCATCGGCTCCGAAGCTGGCCGTCTCGATTTCCAGGATCCGGTCCAGATCGCGCTGCCGGACGCGCCGCACGGCAAATTGTTTATCCATTCTGTTATCCTTTAGTTTGGCGCACTTGGAGAGTTGTTTGGAGCCATGACAAAAAAAACACGCGGCCAGGGAATCCGGCCTCTTGACAAGGATTTCGGATGCGCGCATACTGAAATCATGTTGCAACTGAGTGGCAACAAGGGCCAGATGGAAGCGCCGCGCGGGAGCTTGGTGGACCTGCGAAAAGGCGATGCCGCGATCCTCGACCGGATCGATTTGCCCAGCGAAGATGCGCGCCGGCTGATGGAGCTTGGTTTCGTGCCGGGCACGCGCATCACGGCGGGAAACAGCGCGCCGGGCGGCGATCCGCGGGTGTTCCAGGTGGATGGCTCGGAAATCGCGCTGCGCCGCGACACGGCGCGCCGTATGAAAGTGCGCGCCGATCGGAATGCCAAGCCCCATAAACCCCAGGAGACTCCGAGGATCCCGTGAGCGATTGCAGCGATTGCCATGGTTGCGGTAATGCCGCGGCCAATGCGGCGGTAGTGGAACTGCCGCGCCCGGCGGCGGTGCGCACGGTGGCGCTGGTGGGGCCACCGAACTCCGGCAAGACCACCTTGTTTAATCGTCTCACCGGCCTGCGGCAGAAGGTGGCGAATTTCCCCGGCGTGACGGTGGAACAGCACACCGGCATCGCCGAACTTCCCGGCGGGCGCAGCGTCAGCATCGTGGACCTCCCCGGCATTTACAGTCTCAACCCGCGTTCGGAAGACGAGCAGGTTGCCTACGACGTGTTGCACGGCGAACGCGCCGGCACGCCCAAGCCGGAAGCCGTCTTGCTGGTTCTGGATTCCACCAACCTGGGGCGCCACCTGATGCTGGCGGCGCCGATTCTGGCGCTGGGGCTTCCCACGCTCATCATCTTGAACATGGCGGACGATCTGCGCAGCCGCGGCGGCAAACTGGATTTGCGCAAACTCTCCCACGAGCTGGGCGCCCCGGTGACGCTGATCAGCGCGCGCGGCGGCGAAGGCGTCGACGAGGTCTTCGACTTTCTGGCCGGGGCCATGGCCAAGCCGCTGCCGACGCTGCTGCCGGTTCTGCACGACGTGCCCAAGTGCCGCGAGTGGGCGGGCAGTGTGGGCAGCAAAGCCGGCTATCTTCCGCCCATCGCGCCCAAATGGACGCAGCGCCTCGACGCCGTCTTCCTGCACCCGGTGGCCGGCCCGCTGCTCTTCCTGGTGGTGGTGGTGGGCGTGATCCGCACCATCTTCATGGCGGCGCTGCCGCTCTCCAACGCGGCGCAGAGCGCCATCGCCATCAGCGGCAAGTGGATTGCATCGACGCTGCCTCCTTCCCTGCTGACTTCCCTGATTGTGGATGGCGTCTGGAAAGGCGTGGGCAGCGTTCTGGTGTTCCTGCCCCAGGTGCTGTTGCTGTTCCTCTTCATCGGCATCCTGGAAGATTCCGGATACCTGGCGCGCGCGGCGCTGATTGCCGACCGCACTATGGCGCGCGTGGGTTTGCAGGGCAAAAGTTTCATTCCGCTGCTCTCCGCTTACGGTTGCGCCGTGCCGGCCATCCTGGCCACGCGGACGATCGAGAACAAACGCGACAGGATGGCGACGATTTTGATCGCACCGTTCATGACGTGCTCGGCGCGTCTGCCGGTCTACGCCCTGCTGATTGCCGCCTTCATTCCGGATCGGCATCTCATCGGCTCGGTGATCACCGCCCAGGTGGCGGCGCTGCTCGGTCTTTATGCGATCGGCTTTCTGGCGGCGGTGGTGACGGCGCGCCTGCTGAAATCGAGCGTGCTCAAGAGCGCGCAGGCGCCCTTCCTGCTGGAGATGCCCAGTTACCGCTGGCCCACGTTGCGCTCGCTCGGCTTGCGCCTGCTGGATCGCGCCAAGGTATTCCTGCAACGCGCCGGGACCATCATTCTGCTGGTCACCGTGATCCTTTGGGTAATGGCCCACGTACCTTACAGCGGCGGCAAAGAGCCCATCGAACAGAGCCTGGCCGGCACCATGGGCCGGACCATCGAGCCGTTGATCAAGCCGCTCGGCTTTAACTGGAAGATCGGCATCGGATTGATCACCTCGCTGGCCGCGCGCGAAACCGTCATCAGCACCCTGGGCACGATTTACGGCATGGACCCGAATTCGCACGGCATGGATCTGCAAAAAGCGCTGCACCAGGATCTCACCCTCGGCGGCGCCGTCGCGCTGCTCGTCTTCTTCGCATTTGCCATGCAGTGCATGTCCACGGTTGCGGTGGTGCGCCGGGAGACCGGCGGCTGGATGTGGCCCATCCTGCAATTCAGTTACATGGGCGTGCTGGCGTACGTGGGGGCGTTCATCGCCTTTCACGCGATCGGCTGAGGGGAGTGCGCACACCTTTGCGAAGCCGGGTAGAATGAAGGCTGCATGCTCGGCGACAAGCGATTTCTCAGAACGATTAAGCTGCGGAATATCCTGTCCTTTGGCCCGGACACCTCGGAACTGGAACTGCAATCTCTCAACGTGCTCATCGGACCGAATGGCGCGGGTAAGTCGAATCTCATCGAGGTCATTGGCCTGCTTCAGGCGGCGCCCACGAATCTGCTCGATCCTATACGCGCCGGTGGTGGCATTTCCGAATGGCTCTGGAAGGGGTCGGATGGCAC
>JBEKDV010000306.1:0-9547 GCA_050014175.1 Candidatus Solibacter sp.
ACCGACGCCATGTATAATCCGCAAGATGCGCCCTACGTCAGTCATGACGCAGGCACGCAACTGGTGATCGAATACATCGAGAAATACTGGTGCCCGACCGCGCTCAGCGCCGATCTTCTGCGGGCATTCGCTCGCTAGCGCCCGCCATGGCGCTTATTTCTTCTGTTTCTTGAACTCTTCGAACTTCTTGCGGTTGGCCTCGTTCAATTCCGGGTAGACACCGTAGATGGGCTCGCCCTGCAACAACAAATGGCGCTGGAACTCCTCCTGTTCGTCGTGCTCCATGGCCTTTTCCAGCACCTTACCGACAATGGCGGCCGGAATCACCAGGACCCCGTGATCTTCCCCGATCAGAATATCGCCGGGGACGATCGTCACGCTCCCAATGCGCACCGGCACTTGATAATCCACGCTCATCAGAATCGGGCTGACGCTCGAAGCGTGCCCGCAGCGCAGATAAATACCGATGGCCATCGCCGCCAGATCCGGGACATCGCGCATACAGCCATCCACCATGATGCCGGAACCGCCGCGCATCAAAAATCGCGTCGTGGTGAGCGCGCCCGAAACCGTGGAGTGGGTCTCGCCCCCGGCGTCGAATACCAGCACGTCGCCGGGCAGCGCCTCTTCCGCCGAGCGGTAGTTGAGCTGCGGCCCCTGCGAGTAGATCTTATCGCGCAGGTCCTTGCGGTTCGGCAGGTAGCGGATGGTCCTGGCCCTGCCTACCATGCGCCGGCCGGTGTTGAGCGGGTGCAGTTCGTTGACAAAGCACTGCGGGTACCCCTCGCTCGTAACCACCGCCCACGCCGCCTCCAGCCCCACCTGCATCAGCTTGCCGAACAGCGCCCGGTCGGCGGGGCTGAGCCGCTCTGCCACGGAAGCCGGCAGCTTATAAGGAGCGGCACTCACCACCGGCGGCGCCGTCTGGCCAAGCAGTGCCCCCGAGATCGCCAGAAGAATCAAGCATTTCATGACGAAGAGCATATCAGAACTTGTAGAGTAGCCCTCCAGGGCTGCCATGCCCCCATTCATGGGGGCATTCTTCGCGCCTGGCTAAACACCCCCTGGAAACGTGTTATCGTGGCCGCGGTGCACCGAGAAAAGCCATGAACCAGACCTACCAATATGCCGACATCGCCAAGATGATCGATCACTCGCTCCTCAATCCATCCCTCACCGTAGCGGAATTGGAAGACGGATGCCTCCTGGCGCGCGCCTACGATGTGGCCGGCGTTTGCATCCTCCCCTACTACGCTTCGCGCTGCGCGGAGCTGCTCGCCGGCACCACGGTCCGCACCAGCACCACCATCGGTTTTCCTCACGGCGGACACGTGACCGCCATCAAACTCGCCGAGGCGCGCCAGGCCCTCGCCGACGGCGCTACCGAGCTCGACATGGTCATCAACATCAGCCAGGCGCGCAGCGGCGATTGGGCCTACGTGGAACGGGAAATCCGCGCGCTGTGCGAGGTGACGCACCTTGCCGGCGCGCGCCTGAAAGTGATTTTCGAAAACGCCTATCACCATACCGCCGCCAAAATCCGCCTCTGCGAAATCTGCGGAGCCATCGGCGTGGACTGGGTCAAGACATCCACCGGCTACGCGCCCACGGGCGCCACCATGGACGATCTGCGCCTCATGCGACATCACTCGCCGCCTTCCGTACAAGTCAAGGCCGCGGGCGGTATCCGCGATCTCGACAGCCTCCTCGCCGTCCGCGAGCTGGGCGTCACCCGAGTCGGCGCCACCCGCACGGCTTCCATGCTCGATGCCGGCCGCGAACGGCTCGGCCTGCCGCTGATTGCTTACCAATCCGCCGTGCCCGCCGGATACTAACGTTGGGTGGGGCGGACGGGGTGCCCTGGGCCAGTCCGCGCGGGTCCCCCAGGACCCGCTCTTCGTCTCCCTGCAAATCGCCCTGTCCGCCTAGGGGGGCGTGCCGCGGAAAGTGAAGCGCGCTAGCCTCTTGACAGGACCACAATCATGATACGTAGCCTGATTCGTCTATCCGCGCTCATCGCGCTCTCGATCGCGGCGTCCATGCCGCTCGCTGCCGCCGCCGTCCCGGCAGCCAAGGTCTGGGAGACCACCATCGTGATCCCGACCTACCTCGCCGGAGATCCGGAGCCCAACCCCATGTTCTACTTCGGCCGCTCCTCTCAAGGGGCGCAGGCGCCCGTCTATCCCTATCCCATGTACGACGTTCTCACCGGCAAAAAGGCCGACAAAACCTACAAGATCGTCTACCTCGAGAACGAATACCTCCGCATCGGCATCCTCCCCGAAATCGGCGGCCGCATCTTCGAAGGCGTGGACAAGACCAACGGCTACAATTTCATCTACCGCCAGCACGTCATCAAACCCACCCTCATCAGCATCATCGGCGCCTGGATCTCCGGCGGCGTCGAGTGGAACATCAACCACCACCATCGCGCCAGCACCTTCCTCCCCGTGCAGTACACCGTGGACGAGAACCCCGATGGCAGCAAGACCGTCTGGGTGGGCGAGCTGGAAGTGCGCCAGCGCATGCGCTGGGCCGTCGGCTACACCATCCGGCCGGGCAAAGCCTACCTGGAGGCGTCGCTGCGCATCCTCAACCGCACCCCGGAAGTCAACACCATGCTGTGCTTCGCCAACGTGGCGGTGCACGTCAACGATAATTACCAGGTCATCTTCCCGCCCAGCACGCAACTGGGCACCGGCCACTCCAAGCGCGTCTTCACCAAATGGCCCATCAACGAAGAGGGCGTCGACATCAGTTGGTGGAAGAACCACCCGTCCTCTGTCTCCGTTTTCGCCTGGAATTACCAGGACGATTTCTTCGCCGGCTACGATCACGGCAAGCAGGCCGGCACTATGAGCATCGCCGATCACAACATCGTCCCCGGCAAGAAATTCTTTGAGTGGGGCACCAATGCCGGCGCGCGTACCTGGGACGCGAACCTGACCGATTCCGACGGCCCCTACATCGAGCTCATGGTCGGCGCCTATTCCGATAACCAGCCCGACTATAGCTGGCTGCAGCCCTACGAGGGACGCTCGTTCTCCATGAACTGGTACCCGTTCCGCGACATCGGCGGCGTCAAGAAGGCCAATCTGGATGCGGCCGTGAACCTCGACGTAGCCAACGGAAACGCCAAGCTGGGCTTCTACGCCACCTCGGCCCATGCCGCGGCGAAAGTCGCGCTCCGCGCGGGCGACAAGGTCCTCCTCCAGGAGACGGTAGCCATCAACCCCGGCAAACCCTACACCAAGCAGGTCGCCATCCCCGCCGGCATTGACGAGCACGATCTGGTCGCTTCCCTTTCGGACGGCGGCAAGGAGCTCGTCTCCTATTCGCCCGTCCGCCTGACGCCCGAGCCGGCCCCTCGCGGCGTGACCAACCCGCCCGCCCCCGCCGACGTCAAAACCAGCGAGGAACTGTACCTCATCGGTCTCCGCGCGCAGCAGTTCCACGACCCCACCATCGATCCCCTTCCCTATTGGGAAGAAGCCCTCCGCCGCGATCCCGGCGACTCCCGCGTCAACACCGTCCTCGGCATCACCGCCTACACCAAAGCCAGGTACGTGGAAGCCGAAAAGTACCTGCGCACCGCCATCGCCCGCATCACCGACCGCTTCACCGATCCCAAGGACGCCGAGGCCATCTACTACCTGGGCGCCACGCTGAAGGCGGAGGGCAAGACCGACGAGGCCTATACCAATTTCTATAAGGCGACCTGGACCCAGGCATGGAAGGCTTCCGGCTACTATTCACTCGCCGAAATCGCCTCCGCCCGCGGCGATCTGGCCGCCGCCCACGATTTCGTCGACCGCTCCATCGATTCCAATGCGCTCAACATCCGCGCCCAGAACCTCAAGGCCGCCATCCTGCGCCATACGGGCCATCCCAAAGAGGCTCTCCAGTTGCTATCCACCGCCGCCCACAAGATCGACCCGCTCGACGTGCGCTCCATGGCCGAACGCTGGCTGGCCTCCAAGGACCCCGTGGCCGCCAGGACGCTCACCTCCACCATGATCGATCACCCGCAAACGGCTCAGGAGACCGCCGCCGAGTACCTCAACGCCGGCCTGTGGCAGGACGGCACCGACGTCCTCCTGCAAATGGTCGCCGCCGTTCCCAATAAGTCGAAGGTCCACCCCATGGCCTACTACTATCTGGGTTACTTCGCGGAAAAACTGGGCCAGGCGCCCAAGGCGCCCGAATACTTCAAGCTCGCCATGGCCATGCCCCCGGACTACGTCTTCCCCTTCCAGGCCGAAGTCATCGACGTGCTGCGCGCCGCCATAAGAGCGAACCCTCGCGATGCCCGCGCGCCCTACTACCTGGGCAACCTGCTGTACGATTGGCAGCCCGAAGAAGCCACCCGCCTTTGGGAAGCCTCGGCCGCCATCGACCCGTCCTTCGCCATCGTCCATCGCAACCTGGCCACCGCCTACATCCACCTCAAGCCCACGGGCGACCTGAACCGCGCCATCGCCGAGCTCGAAAAAGCCGTCTCGCTCGATCGCAAGTACGCCCTGCACTTCGCCGAGCTGGATGAGCTCTACGAGCAGGCCGGCACGCCCATCGAGAAGCGCCTGCCGCTGTTCGAGAAGAACAGCTCCGTCGTGGCCCAACGCGATGACGCGCAGAATCGCGCCATCGCGCTCAAGGTGGCGGCGGGCCAGTACGACGACGCCATCCGCATGATGACCGGCCGCAAATTCGCCGTTGCCGAAGGCGCCAACCTCAACCTCAGCGAGCAGTGGGCCAACGCCCACATTCTGCGCGGCCGGCAGAATATCGCCGCCAGGCGGTACCAGGAGGCGCTCGCCGACTTGCAGGCGGCTGTCACGGTGCCCGACAACCTTCCCTCGGGTGGAGGTGGCTTTGGCGGCGGCGCGGGCGCGCGCAACGCCGAGGTTGCCTACCTGACCGGCCTCGCTTACGAAGGGCTGGGCGACCGCGCCAAGGCCACGGAATCCTGGAACCGGGCGGCCGTCCCGTCGCCATCCGGACCGGGGCGGCGTGGCGGAATGGACGGCGGCGGTCCTGTCCCGGCAGGCGGGGCCCAGTCCTACTACCAGGCGCTTTGCCTGCAGAAGCTCGGCCAGGCCGATAAGGCCAAGGCGATGTTTCAGAGCCTCGTGGATTCCGGTCAGCGTGCGCTCCAGCAGCCGGCGCCCGCCGAAGCCGGCCGCGGTGGCCGCGGTGGCAGAGGACAGTCGCCGCGCCTCCGCTCGGCCAACGCCCATTACCTCATCGGCCTCGGCTACCTGGGGCTCGGCGACACGGCCAAGGCGAAGGCGGAACTGGCCCAGGCCGCCGGCATAAGCCCCGATTTGCTGGGTGCCAGGACAGCCCTGGCCGCCTTACAGTAGGAGGTCCGGTAGTGACGGAATTCGGCAACGACCCGGCCAAGATCGCGCGCTACCTCGCCTTCTGGGAACGCAGCGCCGTGCGCCGTCCGCTCGCGGGCTTCAGCCTGGTAGGCTGGTTTCCGGCACGCGAGTTCGCCGCCTGCCGGGCATGGGGTCCGGTGGATTGCATCACCCCGGAGATGATCGACCCCGAGGCCTTCGTGCCGGACCATCTCCGCATGCTCCGCGAGGGCGAAATCGTCGACGACGACCTGCTTCGCGGAGCCTGTCCCGGCCAGGTCGCCATTCCCTGGCTGCCCGGCATCGCCGGATGCAAAATGCGCCTCCTGCCGGACAACATCCTCGGCGAAGACCGGAGCTTGCCGCTCGAAGAGGTGGCCCGCCTCCAACTTCACCGGGACGATCCGTGGTTCCGCAAGTACGTCGAGTTCGGCCGTGCCCTGGTGCGTGCCGCCGCCGGCCGATTCCCGGTGAGCCACTCGGCCGAAGTCGGCCCCACCGACCTCCACGGTCTTTTGCGCGGGCACACCCAGTGCATCATGGACCTCGTCGACGCTCCCGAGCTCGCCGCCCAAGCGCTCCGCCAACTGGGCGAGTTCTTTTACCAGGCCCAGCAGGGCTTCTGGGATCGCATGCCGCTATTTCACGGCGGCTACTTCGACGCCCAGTACTCCCTGTGGTCGCCGCGCCCCATCATGCGGTTGCAGGAGGACGCCACCGCGGTCTACTCTCCGTCGCTGTATCGCAAATTCGTGCAGCCCGTGGACCGCGCCCTGGCCGCGCGCTTTCCGTGCAGCTTCATGCATCTGCACTCCACCTCGATGTTTCTGCTCGACGCGTTCCTCGAAATCGCCGAGATTGCCTGTTTCCAGATCAATAAGGATGCGCTCGGCCCATCCACCGCCGCCATGATTCCCCACTACCGGAAAGTGCAGCAGGCCGGCAAGCCGCTGCTCATTCGAGGCGCCTTCGATGCCGAAGAATTGCGCCTGCTGCTCGATTCGCTGGACCCGCGCGGCCTGTTCCTGAACATCATGGCCGACAGCGTCACCCAGATCGAAGCCCTCCGCCCCCTGCTCGGCATGTAAGATCCGTCCTGCAATCACATCCGGGCCGCGACCGTTATTCTGCCGAAACTCGATGGCGTCAGCCCACGCTCCTCCGCTCGCTCCGCGTTCTCCGGCGTTGACTTCCCTCTCTCTTCCTCCGCGTGTTCCTCCGCGTCTCCGCGTCTCCGCGTCAAATACACGGCCTGTTTGGTTCCGGCTTCTGACACCCGGAACTACATATCCTTTACCGGCTCCACCCGCCCCATCAACGCCATCCCCAACAGCAGCGCCACCGGCATCAGCAGCCCGATCCCGATGAACACCGGCGCATAACTATGCGTCACATCCAGGGTACGGCCCACCGCCCACGTGCTGATCACAGAGCCAACCGTGGAACCCATCCCGCCGATCCCGTATACCGACGCCACCGCTCGCGGCGGAAAGTAATCGCCCGGCAGGCTGTGCACCGCGATCGACCAGAACATCCAGAAGAAAATCGCCACCGAAATCAACGCGATGGTCCAAAACAGCGAATGCGCGAATACCGCCAGGATTCCCAGTGGCGCCAGTAGCGCCGCCCCCACCATCAGTGTCTTGCGCGTGCGATTCACGCTCCATCCGGCGTGTTGCAGGCGCAGCGTCAGGTATCCGCCGGAGAAATTCGCCACGCCGGCAACCAGAAACGGAATCCACGCCACTCTGGCGATGCCGGCCATGCTCAGGCCGCGCTCGCGCGTCAGAAACTCCGGAATCCAGAAGACGTAGAAGAACCACAGGGGGTCCGCAAAGAAGCGGCATAAGAAAACCGCCCAGGTCTGCCGGTAGCGCAGCAATTCCACCCAACGCACGCGACCCCCATTGGCGGCCGGCGCCCGCTCGGCGACGGCCATCTCCGGATGGGCGCGCCGGAAGAGTTGAAACGCCAGCACCCAGAGGAAGCCGAGCGCTCCGGTGGCCACGAACGCGCCGCGCCACCCCATCACCGCGGTGGCGCCCACCACCAGGGGCGGCGCGATCACGGCGCCCAGGCTCGAACCGCTGTTACAGGCGCCGATGGCCAGCATGCGCGCCTCGGCCGGCACCCAGGTCGCCGTGGCCTTGGCGAACGCCGGCCACGCCCCCGCCTCGCCCACCGCCAAAAGGCTGCGCAGCATTCCCAGGCTCAGCGGGCCCCTCACCAGGGCCGTCAACATCCCGGCCGCACTCCACCAACCCACCGCCAGCGTGAGGCCGCGCCCCACGCCCAGCCGGTCCAGCGCCCAGCCGGCGAACGGAAGCGCGATGGCGTAGGTTGCCATGAACGCGTTCACGATGGCCGCGTACATGCCGTTGCTCAAGTGGAACTCCGCGCGCAGCACCGGCGCCAGCACGCTCACCACCTGGCGATCGATGAAGTTGATCGTCGTCTCCCCCAGCAGCAGCGCAACCAGCACAAATAGCGCGCCGCGCGTGAACACGGGTTGGAATTCCGGCGTGGCCGTGGCCGGTACCGGATCCGCTTCCGGCGGGCTCGAGCTTGACATGCGTACACCGTAGCATCTTGACGGAAACTCCGCGCTGCCTCTTCCCGCGCTAGAATAGGACCAACGCCGTCATGTCTGCCTTACGCGTTTTCGCTGCCAGTTCGTTCTGCGGTCTGATTCTCTGCCTGCCCGCGGTGCCCCAGCAAACCACCACCCCGCCGCCGGCCCCGCCCGCCGCGCCGCAATCCGACCCGTCCCGCGTCCAGTTCAGGGGATCCGCCACCGAAGTCATCGTGCCCGTCACCGTGACCGACGATAGGGGCCGCTTTGTTTCCAACCTCGTGCAGAAGGACTTCCGCGTCCTCGACGAAGGCAAGCCGCAGAATATCGAATTCTTCAGCCATGCCGAGAAACAGCCCGTCGTGGTCGGCTTCCTGATCGACTTGAGCAACAATTCGCGCATCCATTGGAAGACCTACCAGGATGCCATCCTGGAGCTGGTCTGGAACATGCTGCCCGGCGACAAGCGCTACACCGGCTACCTCATTTCTTACAGCAATACCGCCGACATCACGGTCAACACCACCTGGGACTCCGAGAAAATAACCGAAAAGGTCCGCAAGATGAAGCCCGGCGGCGGCGCCGCGCTGTATGACGCCATCTACCTGGCCTGCACCCGCCGCGAGCTGGTCAAAGGCGAGCCCTACGAACCCCGCCGCGTCATCATCGTGGTGGGCGACGGCCACGATAACTCCAGCACCCATAACCTGGAAGAGGTTCTGGAACTCGCCCAGCGCAACCTGATCACCATCTATGGCATCAGCACCATGGCCTTCGGCTTTTCCAACGAAGACCAGGATGTGCTGGAGAAGCTGACCCACAAAACCGGCGGCCACGTCGAATACCCGCTGAATTCGCTCTATAAGGATGTCTCCGGCTATCTTTCCAACCCCTCCGACGACGGCAACTACGCCCTCACCGTGGGCACCGGCGGCTACGCCGCGCAAATCTCCAACGGCATCATCAAGGCCGTCGGAGGTATCGGCGGCGAGATCACCACGCAGTATATCCTGCGCTACAAGCCGGACTACGATCAGGATGTGTCCAGGCCCAAGGTGTACCGCAAAATCACCGTGGACATCCCCGGATTGCCCAACGTGAAGATCAACGCGCGCGAAGGCTACTACCCCAACGAAGTTCCCGGCGCCCCACCCCCCCCTCCGGCCCCGGACCGACCCCTGTAGCGTAGCCTTCCAAGGCTGCCATGCCCCGATTCGTCGGGGCATTCTTTGGTGGGGCAGGCTTCAGCCTGCCATTCTTTGGTGGGGCAGGCTTCAGCCTGCCAATCCGAGCGAAGCTCGGACTCTTCTTCCTCCGCGCTCTCCTCTTGCCTTTACCTTTCTCTCACTGTCTTCTCTGCGTCTTCCTCCGCGTCTTCGCGTCAAATCGCAGCCCCGTACCCCAAACATTTATTTTTTCTTCTCCATGTTTTCAACTACATACAAAATTCTTCCCCAATTTCCCTTGCCCTCACATGATAAGTTCGAACTGTAGAGAGGCCGCGCGCACCGGGGTGCCCCCTGGGCCGCGCGGCCGCAACAAGTTTCTATCCTGGCCAGGATACGTTGCATGTGCGGTGGTACTGACTTCCTGTAGGCCTTTACAAGCCTCA
>JBEKDV010000307.1:0-9544 GCA_050014175.1 Candidatus Solibacter sp.
GGCGCCACCGGTCGCAACTCTTTTCCTTCGCTGGTCCTCCACTGCTCCAGCGGTCTCTCACAGCCGGCGTTCCGAGTGCGGACAGACAATGCCACCCTTTTCGAGATCCGCGATGTGAAGAATCTGGGTAAATTCTTTGCTGCAGTCCTGACAGAGAAATACGTACTGGGGCATGATCGCTTCCTCCTTGACCAGTTCCTCTCTGCACACATATTAACGCGCTCGATCGTGCGGGGAACAAAGCTATGAGAGCAGACGTAAGATGGAACAGGGTGCATAATGATCATCAAGCCAAAACCAAGAACGGCGACACCCATATTCACCGTTCTTCCGCCCCTCGCTCCCGGACTCCCTCACTCCCCGGCACAGGTAAGAAGCAAATTCCTTACAGTGACCGCATGGCCCATGAGGGGACTGGTAATCTTCTTGCTGGCCTGTGCCTGGGCACATGGCGCAGAGCAAAGCAGTCGGGCACTGCCCGCGAATAGCAAGGCACCTGCCACGTCGGATAAACCGAAATACCTCCTCTTCTGGAATCTCCCTGAGAAAGCAGGGGAACTCGCCGATCGGGTCGGCATGAAGGGCGACGGCAAGACTCGACTTCTGAGCTTCGGCCTCCCCATTTCGACGTATGAATTTGAGGAGCACTTGCCCAGCCTTATTCGGAGGGCATTCAGCGCGGCGCGCGAGCACGACATGGCGGTGATGCTGTCGTTCGATTTGCATATTGCCTGGAAGAACCGCCCGGATCTCTGGAACTGGTTCGATCCGGACAAACCGGGTTACAACCCGAACAACAGGTACAACGTGGAGTGGCACGGCTGGGATGGACCGCCGAACAAAGTAAGCTACCTGAACTGGGGTTTGCTCGAACGTCGGCCGCCGCAGATGTGCTTTACAAGCAAAAGAACGCGAGCCGAGGTCACGCGGATTGTTTCAAAAGTCATCGGGCCGGTCCTCCGCGAGGAGGTTGCGATACTCAAGGCCGAAGGCAAGGAAGTCCTCTTTGCGGGAGTTTTGGTGGGTTCAGAGCCAATCATCGATGACTACTCAAAACCCAATCCCGAGCGCACGAAGATGATGCAGGAAGACGGCGTGCTGGCGGGGCCACTCGGCTATCGGGCGCTCCTGGACCGTGGCTTTAGCGCGGACAATCCCCCGGACGATTTCCGACAGGCTCTCGCGAAGATCACTCAGGAAACTATTGCATTCTGGTGCCAGCAGTTCGTCGACGCGGGTATCCCCGCGGAGAAACTCTACCCCCACGTAGTCGCCCCTGCGCCGCCCGAGATGACGAACGCTCGCATCTGGACGGCCTTCAACCAGTATTCCCGGCCCGGCTGGACCACTTATTCGGTGATGGCTCTCAGGGAGAGCTTCACAGCCATATATGACGAACTGGAGAAGCATGGGAATCCCGCCTGGGCGGGCGTTGAGGCAAACGCAGGCGTTCCCGGATCCGTCGTGGATTGGGAAACCTACCTCGCCTGGCACTACAACCATGGCTGCGTTCTCGTGGGCGTGAATACGGGCGCTGGCAAGGATCTCTCCAAACGTCTTTGGGACAGCGCCTTCGGTAAGGAAGCTATCGCGGCCTATCACAAGTTCCTGACGGGACAACCGCTGGTGGAGAAGCCCTTCTCCATGGATAACCCTCAGTACCGCATTCAGGCAAAGATGAAGCGGGTGCGCGCAGGGATTGAGCGCTGGCAACAAAACGGCAAGGACCCCTCGGCGGTGGGCAAGCTTATGGAAGGTGCCCAGCCGCTAGCGAACAGCGGGAAGCTGGAAGAGTTGGAGAAACTCGTGGACCATGCACTTGAGATGCTGGGCGAAGCCGAGAAAGTGCCCGAAGTGTATCGGCAAGAATAAGACAAAGAAAGATTTCTTAATGAAGGATCCTCACGGCAAACAGTTCCGCGTGGTTTGCCGCGCCGGGCTATCTGCTGTTCAACCATGGTGCAACACTAATGGCGCAGCGATTCGACGCAGGACGCGGCACGCTCAACGGACCGGGGTTGCCGCTCTTGAGTTTGGCTTCCAGGGGGGATCGCGCTATGCAGGCTCAATTCTCAGTCTCGCAGACCGGCGTTCTTGCCTTTCGACCGGTTCCGGAAGGGCGATTGTCGACCCTCACATGGCTTGACCGTCAAGGCAAGCCTGCGGGAACGGTGGGCGGGATCGCCGACTATTCCAATCCGGCGTTCTCCCCCGATGAAAAACGGCTCGCGGTCTGTGTCCGCGATCTCAAGACCGGCAAAAGGGAAATCCGCATTCACGATCTGGTCCGAAGCACAACCTCACGACTGACTTTTGATCCGTCCGATAACCTGAATCCGTACTGGTCGCCCGATGGGACGCTCATCTACTTCACGTCCGACCGAAAGGGGAAACGGGATATTTATTTCAAGTCGGCGGCGAAAACGGGCGAGGATCAGCTTCTGCTGGAATTCTCTGAGGCGATCAATGTGGAACACCTGTCGCCGGACGGCAAGTACCTCTTGTTTAATACCCTACGGAACCCAAAACCGCAGGAGCTCTGGCTGCTGCCTCTGGGCGGTTCTCAACGAACACCCAAGTTGCTTCTGAGTGGTCCGTACTCCGTAATCCAGGGACAGTTTTCACCCGATGGGAAATGGATCGCCTATCATTCCCAGGAGTCCGGTTCGGACGAAGTGTTCGTACAACCATTCCCGCCGAATGGTAAGAAATGGCAGGTTTCCACTGCGGGCGGCGTCGAACCCCAATGGCGGGGCGATGGCAAGGAACTGTTCTACTATTCGGGCACCGAGGTGATGGCGGTGGACGTTCAGACGAAAGGGGAGGATCTGGAGTTCGGATTCCCGTTGAAAGACCATTAGCGTTGATCGGGAGTGGCCGGGCCGAGACAGCCGGAGGTTTGTAGACAGGCTACGTTGCCCGGCCATTCCCGATCAACGCTAATGGTTTAACTGCCATTGGCTCTTCCTTCGGGAAGACGCAGTCGAGCCATCAATACCGATCAGACGTAGCGTATAATCGCATCATGAAATACATACCCGTTTCTCTCATTATCGGCGTTGCGCTTTTGTGGTGCGCCTCTCCCGTGCGTGCGGACGAAGCCAGCAAGTCCGCAAAGGCCGAAGAACTGCTGCAACTGACGCAGGGTGACCAGATGATGAAGATGATGGAACCGATGATGAAGGGCATGCTGGCGCAGGCGGACAAGGACATCCCCGCTGAGCAGCGTGCGAAAGTTGGCGAAATGCAGGAGAAGATCATGGCGCTGGTCGCCGTGAGTCTCAATAGAGCCAAGCCTGCGCTGGCGAAGGTCTACACCGACACCTACACGGAAGAGGAGATCGACGGCATTTTGGCGTTCTACAAGTCGCCTGCCGGAAAAGCCTTTCTTCAGAAAATGCCGGAGGTGATGCAACGCTCGATGCCCGTGATGATGCAGATGATCGGTGACCTGCAACCGGAAATGAAGACAATGATGGAAGGCATCAAGGGGAAGTCCAAGTAAGGGACTACCTTGAAAAAGGGGCCTTGGAGCACATACGCATGCGACCGGCGCAAAACGTAGAAACGCAGTCCTTGGCAGGATCTCCGTGGGCCACAGCAGACCAAATCAAAGCTGGTCGAATCCAGCTTCCCGGCTGGCCTGAAATGATTTTCTTACTCGGACGTGGTCCATCCCTTGAAGACCGATGGGCCTGCGTAGTCTAAGGCAAGGTTCGTGATGGTTCGATAGTAGGTCTGGGAATGCCCGGAGTTCCGTTGAAAGTAGCGGCTCCCTTGTGATCCACTCTACGACGCCCTTCTCTGTTTGACAACCGCCGACTTAGACGGCGTCGACGCTTCCAATTCTTTGATGAGCGCCGGGATCTGTTTGTATCCCTGGACCCGGCGAAACTGCTTCTCCGCGACCAACAGCCCTGACCCCACCCAACGCTCCCGCTGGTCGCTGCCGTGCCATCGTTTCACGTTACGGCAAACCCGCTCGACGATCGAGAACGCCGATTCGATCATTCGATCACATTGGTGCTGGCCATCGTCTTGCGCAATTTCATCGGTACCTGGAGGCGATGCACGGTCAGCGTTTCCTCCATCCCCTCACTCAAACTCCGCGCCGCACTCGGATTGAGATCCATCCGTTCGCGATGCAGCGTGTTCAGCGCTTGCTTGGCGGCGGCGTAATCTTCCAGAGCATAGGCCGCGTTCAGTTTCTTCGCCCACTGCGGGTTTCTGTTCATCAGCCAGATAATCCAGCACGTTCCGCCGCTTGTGGACCTGGCAGCGCTGGATCGCCGCTGACTCACCGGCGTACTTTTTCACCGCTGTGGTCAGCGCCTTGCCGCCGTCCAGAACGTAGAGCCGCGGTGTGATGAAATCGAGTCCGCGTTCCACCAGGTCGCCCAACAACTCACCCACCACGGTCGCGTTCTCCGTGGCTCCTTGTCGTATATTGCCGGCGCGAAGTCTCCCGAACAGGCTCAAGCGAACGCACGTGCGGCGGGTTGGCGGCTCTCGGACACCGACCTGAGAGAGGTTGATGGCATCCTCGCGCAGCACGCCGGCAAAGTGCTGCAATAGTTCCATAACGACGTGGGGGCTCTTCAACGCTATCAGCGCGCCGGCCCCCCCGCGCTCGAACTTGCTGGAGATGAACCGTTATCACTTGTTAACGGGCCACGACTGAGGAGAGGTAGTCGCGGCGCTCGCGGCGCGACTGGAACTACGTCAAACTCCCCCCAACGGCGTTTTACCAACATGTATCCGCGGTCGGGGGTTCGCTGGCTCAACCTCCGAGATCTCCGCCCCGACGGGGCCGAACACCCCAGGCGCATAGGAGGCGATAACCGGCGAGTGCTCCACCAAACCGTAAAAGGTCGACCGATTCATGCCCTTCTCCAGGCAAGCAGATGCAAGACTCGCGCGCCGCATCAGGCCGCCGTTCCTGGCCAGCAAATCGAGGACTCGCTTCTCCTTGGCGCGCAGCACGCTGTCGCGGCTGATTGGCGGCGCGGCGCGGACGATGTCGGCGTCAACCTGCAATCCCGTAATTTGCCGGCAGAGTTCCAGCAGTACTCCTGCGGGGGCCAGGCATTCCCGCATGCGATAATCCCTGGCAATCCCGGCCCGCAATGACGCAATACGGACCGGATTGGCTACCGACAGGATCTTCTGGATGCGTATGACCACTCGATTCCGCACCACGGAAGATAACCAGAACCATAGCCCGGTCGGATCCAGCCAATGAAAGTCTTCTTCGCCGGAGAGAACGTCCGCGACAAATTGGTGGCCGCCCTCCCGGTCCGCTTCGCGGAGACGCGCGAAAACATCGCCGATGGTCGCAATGCCACGGTGCTCGATAGTCCGGCGCCCGACGCGTACGATGGTCTCGATCACGTGGATTGGCCGGCAGTGGACCAGCCGCAACCGCTTGGTCTTGGTCACCGAAAAGGGCGGCGCTCTGCCCAACAGCTCAGCCGCCCGGATCAAGCCTTCGAGTCGGAACGGGACGTCGCTCAGTCCCTCGGAAAGCAGCTTGCGCTCCATTTCGTCGGCCCGCCCGGGAACGTATTGCGACAGAAAAGAGATGGTCCGGTCCAGCACCGGCGTGAACGGCTGGCTGCCGTACAGTTGCTTTGCCGCTCCCCTCACGATTTGGCGCACGCGTTCCGCGCTCAACCCGAATTCGCGCCCGGCACCTTGCAGTGTCGTACCCCCAAGCCCGTCCAGCCCGTGATATCGAGCCACGATTCGGGCCTTGACGTCGCCGCCAAACACGGCCAACAATTCGGATTCCAGTGGGAGGCCGGCCGCGCCATCACTCAGCGATTCCGGCCGGTTTCTGCCAATCGTCCTCGACACACGCACCATAAACTACCTCCGCCGACAGCTGAAATGGAGGTTCGTGATGTTGATCACGTTGAGGGCTTGCGAGCGGATCTCCGCATTGGCTCGCGCGCCGATCTTCGTCCTCTGGATCAGGCTCACGTCGAGGTATCTCCAGCAACTTCGGGTACCTTGCAGTCGCAGAGGAATCAGGAGTACAACACCAGCGCTCGCTGGGTCGTCGTGTGGCGGATTTCTATCCAAGGCCGACTCTGAAATAGCTGGCGCAGCTTCAATGCGCAATCAGATACAAAGCGCCGAAGTAAGCCACCGCTACCCCGAGAATTGAGAAGCTCAGAATCAGCAACATGCGCGCGGAAGGTTGTGCCGACGCTTCCGTCCCTTCCAGCTGGTTGGTTCCGTTCTTACTAACCAAGACTCTCATCGCATTGACCTCCTAGCGACTGCGGCAGGCCCGCCTCCAGCCATGTTATCTGCCTGCCAATTGGTCTCCTCTGGCTTGCGCCTGCCGCTCCAGATCGCCCACCTTCAAGCGGGAAGCGGCTAGTCTGATCCGCTACCAGACCCGCGAGTCGGAGTTCCGACCCCCGAGTTGAAATATACGCTGGACGAACGGCCGGGCACTCTCCGGGTTGACAGAGTACTGCGTCGCGTACTCAATCAGTTGGTCCAGTGTGCCAAGCTCTATCATCTTGGCCGTCACGATGGAGCGCACCTGACTCCCCGTGCGGTGTTCTTAAGACCCGGTACTGGCAGGGAACGTTCCGACCGCCGCCCGCATCACCAGCAGCAGTTCCTTCCCGTTCGACGCCTTCTCAGCCATTTGCAGGATCACGTTCTGCTGCGCCGGGGACTGCGGAACTGCCGCGGCGGCAGCCATGTAAAGCTTTTTCAGGGCCGCGCTGACGACCTGCTCCGCTTCAGGCACGAGCACCGCCGCGTTGCTCGCAGCAGTATTGCCGGAAGCCAGGTTCCAGGCGACCATCACGACAACTGGTACACCACGAAAACCCTTCCGCATATTAGGAGCGTACATCCGAATTGGATTTCTGAACAGCATATTTTCACAGCTTGACGCAGATTTCGACACAGTATTAGGATTGAAAGGTCTCTATACCGTGTTTTGCGGTTCCGGATCGGCTATTTTGTTGAAAAACACCGCACCACGCTGCCGCCGGGCACTTCCTTGTAGACGATGTCGGCGTTGTTCCACTGCCTTCGGCGTACGGAAAACGCCATCTCTCTTGCCCTGTCCTGGCGTCAACAGCGTACAGATTGCCGTCCCAACTGACCATGTAGACTACGCCGGCCCCGACAGACTGGCGAAGAGCGCTCGCCCTGACTGGAAGGCGTCGCGAAGTTCCACAGAGGCTTCCCAGTCTTTAGGTCCAATGCGCACAGTCCGCCCCCTTTCGCCGTGCCGTTGCCGTAGGAGGCGTATACCACGCCACCCGCAGCCGCGAAAGATCCAGCACCCGCACATGCGAAAGCGGCTTCGGACGCGCCGGATACATCTGCGACCTCAGTCAGAACTCCCGCCCGGCGGCTGCTCTTGCGGCCATCCTGCGAACATCTCCCGCAACTTGGATTTCTGAAACTTGCCCACCGAGGTGCGCGGAATCTGCGGAATGAACACGAACGCGTCCGGCAACTGCCATCGGCTGAACCGCGCCGCCAGGTACGAGCGCAGTTCCTCTTCGGACGGATTGACGCCATCTTTCAACACGACCGCTGCCAGCGGACGCTCCCCCCATTTCGCGTGCGGCACCGCAATCACCGCAGCTTCGCGAACCGCCGGGTGCCCCATGAGCGCGTTTTCCAGGTCCACGGAACTGATCCACTCCCCGCCCGACTTGATCAGGTCTTTCGTCCGGTCGACGATCCGCACGTACCCCTGCGGATCGATGGTCACGACGTCGCCGGTGCGGAACCAGCCGTCAGCCGTCCAGCGGTGCTGCTCGTCCGGCAAATTGTAATAGCTCGCCGCCACCCAGGGACCGCGCACTTCCAACTCGCCGAAGCTCCGGCCATCCCAGGGCGCTTCCCGGTCGCCGGTCATGGCGCGGATTTCGATACCAGGAACCGCGATGCCCTGCGTGGCGCGGATCGCCACGCGATCCTGCTCCGGCCGCTCCGACATGTAGGACTTCAGAATCGCCACGGTTCCCACCGGGGCCGTTTCCGTCATTCCCCATGCCTGCCGAATCTCAATACCGTGCCGGTCCAACCCGCGGATCATCGACTCCGGTACTGCCTGCCCACCGATCAGCGCGCGGAGTCCCGGTTGCAGCTTCCAGCCGCCGGGATGCTGCTCCAACTGGTCGAGAATCCCCATCCATACGGTTGGAACCCCGAGGGCCCGCGTTACTTTTTCCTGCTCTAGCAGTTCCAGCAGACTGCATGCATCCAGGTGCGGCCCCGGCAGCACCTGCTTCACCCCGATCATGGTCGCGGCATATGGCGCGCCCCATCCGTTGGCGTGAAACATGGGCACTACGGGCAAGACGCAATCGTTCTGCGACAGCGAAAAGTAATCCGGAAGCGCGACGCAGAACGAGTGCAGCACCAGCGCCCGGTGCGAATACACGACGCCCTTCGGAACGCCCGTGGTTCCGGAGGTGTAGCACATGGCTGCCGCTTCGTTCTCATCCAGTTGGGGCGGCTCGTATCCCTCCGCTCCTTGCTCCACAAATTCTTCGTAGTTTTCGTACCCGGCCGGGACGGGCTGTCCGCTTGTCGGGACCACGATCACCCGCTCCAGCCGCACCTTCCCACGCAGCCTCTCATCGATCGGCAACAGCACGTCATCGATGAGGAGCATTCGATCTCCGGCGTGATTGATGATGTAGCTCAACTCATCCGGACTGAGCCGGAGGTTTAGGACATGAAGCACGCCGCCGGAGAGCGGCACTCCGAAATACGCCTCCAGGTGCCACGCATGGTTCCACATCAGCGTGCCGACGCGCTCGCCCCGGCCGAGTCCTGCACGCGCCAGGGCGCTCGCCAAGGCCCGCGCCCGCCGATGAATATTGGCGTAGTTCGAACGGTGAATGCTCTTGTCGGGCAAGCGTGAGACAATCTCCACGCCCCCGAAGAGCTTCCCGCTGCGCTCCAGCAAAGAGGCCAACGTGAGTGGAAACTGCATCATTTGGCCCAACATATGGTGGGATTCTACGCCCGCAACTCCGAAATTGCAAATCGTAGAGCCGGCTCGTAGAGCCGGCTTGCAGCCGGGATCTGGGAGGTTGACGCTGACTCCGTTTGGGTGACGTACTCGGAAACTGGCTCAGGGCAGCCGACCGTGGCGGATGGTGTAGTTTCCGATAATGCGAAATAACGCGCTCGTGCCCCGCCCGGGTCACGCGCGCAACTCGCTTTCCGTGTGGGCGACGATCTGAGAGTCGACCGACCCTCGATCTACGCTACGGCGTCGGGAGGATCTAGTCGGCACACCGCTCTCCGTGGGGCGTTTTTTAGGCGGTCGGCCAGATGGGCGGCTACCGCGGGTTGGAAGGACTGCTGGAGGACGGCGCCAACGGCCCGCGCCTCCCTGGCAGGCAAGGATCTTTGGACCTGGCCGAATCATACGCTAGGCATTCATCTGACAGGTCAAACAGCTAGGCGCATAGCGTGCTTTCCGCTAAGCGGTCGTGAGGGTTATCCAAAGACAGCATCAACACCCTTGCCCATTGCTGGTTATAAG
>JBEKDV010000308.1:0-10162 GCA_050014175.1 Candidatus Solibacter sp.
CTTCATCCATATCCCGATGTCCGCTTTGACGCTCGTATCCGAGGGAGGAGCCGTATGCGGTAATTCCGCTCGTACGGATCTGCGCGGGGGGTGGGCAGCGATGCTCATCCCTACCGCGACCCGGCAAGCCTGCCGGCCGAACCCGCCCAGGAGATTGACTTCGAGACCGACGTCGTCACCATACCGGTCAGACTGTGCAATCTCCCTCCGTTCAATGCGATAGCAAGTCAGGTGCTGGCCTTGACCACGGATCCCGATCGCGACTTGAGGCAGTTCTCGAAGGTGATCGAGGGCGACCCGGCCTTCGCGGCTGACGTCCTTTTCCTAGCGAATTCGTCTCTGTTCGGATTTCCATCTCGGATTCACAGCCTGCGTCACGCGATCGCTCTGCTGGGCTTGGACCGCATCAAGGCGCTGGCCGTGACGGTGGCCATGCGGGGCTTCCTCGGCACACGGGACTTGCTGGTCCATCAATGTTGGCAGCACAGCGTGGCCTGCGCTCTGGTATGCGAACAGCTCTCCGCCATTTTCGATCTTTCCGGCGACCGTGCCTATACGGCCGGGATCATGCACGATATCGGCCGGCTGAGCTTGCTCAAAACCTATCCGAAGGAGATGACGCCCGTCCTGAGCGGCCAGTACTTAGACACGCCGGAAGTTCTACGGGCCGAGCGGGAGGCGCTCAATGTCGACCACGCCCGCGCCGGATCCTGGCTGGTCGGCAACTGGGCTTTGCCGAAAGACTTCTCCGAAATCTGCGAACATCACCACGACGCTCCGAACGCGATCGATTCCGAGCTTCTCCAACTAGTCAAAGTAGCCTGCAACACCGCCGATGCCATCGGCTATTCGGCCGTCAAGTGCCAGCAGCCGCCCTCCTATCTGGAAGCCATGTCGCCTCTGACGTCGCGACGGGGACGCAAGGCAGCGCCCCCGGCAGAAGACTTGTGCGCCACGGTGACCGCCGGGCTGGCAGCCTTCGAACGCTGATCCGACGCGGTGACCGCCATGCTTACCGTCAGCGGCCGCTTGCGTGAGACCGTGGCGCCTGACCGCCCAATGCAGGGCTGGATGTTCCCGTCACGGGCGTGTCCGGCTGATTGTCGTCGCTGTCGGACTTCACCATGTGTTGGACGATCACCGAGATCCTCCGATTCGAGGGATCCTCCGGTTCCTTTGGCTTGCGTAGATGTTGGTCCGCGGCGTCGTGCTGCGACTTGGGCGTCGGATCGACTGGCACGATCGGTCTGGTACCGGACAATTGGTTGATCCACGGCCTTAGTCCTTCCGCCGCCAGTGAATCCTGCCACTCGGCGAGTCACTACAGAAAACATCGGTCGTAGCAGCCTGCTTTTCGAGCAAGTTCCATGAAATCCCGTGTGGATCGCTTACGTTTGTCCGGGGCTGGGGGGCAGTCCGGCATCATCCTCGGCGCAGATGTCAATGGCGGTCAGAAGCAAGGGGGCATACCGTGTCATGCCCGATGTGCGGTGTCTGCTCCTGTCAACTCACCAGCGACGCCATCCTTGTCGTTCTTTCAGGATGGGTGGTCCCGCCGCCGCGTTTTGGCCGCATTCCGGGGCGTGGCCGGAGCCCAAGGCGCCGCCGCACCGCTGTCTGTTCCGGCTCGCCAAACGCCCGGCCACCGCCTCTGCGCGTTGGCAATACTCGGCGCAAAACCCACCGTCCGTTGACCCGGACGCGCCAGTGGGCGACGGTGCAACCGGATCAAGCAGGCGCACGGCGGAGACGGAAAATCAATGGTCCAAGATGAGCCCTTGATCCCACGGCGTACAGCCGAGGTCCTAGCCGTAGTTACCCCGCCGGCCTGCTTTGGTTGCTTCTGAAGGTAAGGTAGTGGGTTGTAGTGGGTCCGACAACCTGAACCTGGCTTTTTGTCAGCTCGCGCTCGTGTTGGCCGCGGAGAGTTGGCTGCTGCTCGCCGACCAGATGCCTTTGACGCTGTTGCCGGCGCCCAGGAAAAGAGCTGCAAGAACATAAACCACAGTTACTACGTAGACGCGATCCGCGCGGCAATCATCGAAGGCGTCTTTGATTCGGAGTGAAGCTTCTCCAGGCGCTGAGATGAGCTGGCATTCGAACTCTGCGGGCGGCCATCCTCTTCCAGAGAGGCCGCCCGCACCGAAAACCCGCACAGGAAAGGAGCTGTGTTGATCGTATTGCCGGGCACTGCTTTCAGCCAATATGCACTTCGGGTAGCCATCGTGCCCTATCCTTCGACATGAACCAATGATAGTAGGGTAGTCGCAGGAGCTGCCACTCCAATCTCAGCGCGCAATGAATACAAATTCCAGGCGTTTGAAGGCTTTTCCGTTGGCGTTGTCGATGCCGACGCTGCCCACGGCAGCCACTATAGATAAAGATAAACAGGTCTTAATTAGATTTGTAATCAGAGTGTCGGGGGGTCAAATCCCTCCGCCGGCTCCAAGATTCCAGAGGGGCGCACATCACACACGTCCGAACGGGAAGTATGCTATTCAGGTAGGTTCCGGCTCGGCCGAATTCCCAGTGCGGTAGAGCCATTGGAGAAACCTGAATGAAGCCTCAAGCTGTTGTCACGTTCACGATCGCCTCCGCTGCGGCCGGTCTGCTCTGGATGCTGGCCGCTCCTCCCGCTTCTTCGGCCGCCGCTGCGCAGCCCAAAATCGAAGCACGCAAAGCGCAGGTGCTCACCATCGGCGGATTGAAGTTCCGCGACCTGAACAAGAATGGCACGCTGGACCGCTACGAGGACTGGCGCCTGCCCTTGGATCAGCGGGTGGCCGACCTCATCTCCAAAATGACGGTGGAAGAGAAAGTGGGTCTGATGATCCATTCCTCTCTCGCCGGCTTCACGGGGCCGAACGGCGAGGTGCTCGGCCTGCCGGCGGCGGGTGGACGCGGCGGGCGTGGAGGTGGCCGCGGCGCGCCGGCGGACGCCGCCAACCGGACCTTTCAGGGACGCAATAACCCTAACAGCGTGGAGCCGATGGGCAGCGCCAATCCGACTGAGCTGATTGTCGATCGGCATGTCCGCTGGATCCTGGTGCGGCCCAATGCCGGCGAGGCGCCCGAGGTCACGGCGAAGTTCCACAACGGCCTGCAGGAAATCGCGGAGGCGTCCCGGCTGGGCATTCCGCTGGTGTTCAGCACCGATCCGCGGCACGGCGCCGGGCGCGGCGCGGCCAACGCCAAACCCGTCATCTCGCAATGGCCGGACCAGCTCGGGCTGGCCGCCGCGCGCGATCCGGAGCTGGTGCGCCAGTTCGGACAAATCGCCGCCCGGGAACTCCGCGCGCTGGGCATACAGGTGTTGCTCGGCCCCATGGCCGACACCACGACGGAGCCGCGCTGGAACCGCATCGGCGGCACTTTCGGCGAAGACGCCAACCTCAACGCCACCCTGATCAAGGCCTTCGTGGAAGGCTTCCAGGGCAAACAACTCGGGCCGGAGAGCGTCATGACCGTCACCAAGCATTTCCCCGGCGACGGTCCCGTGAAAGACGGCTACGATCCGCACAACTCCTTCGGCAAGTGGACCATTTATCCCGGCAACAATTTCGATTACCACTTGATCCCGTTCCGGGCGGCGTTCGAAGCCGGCACCGGCGGCATTATGGGCGGCTACTTCATTCCGGTAGGCAAAGACACGTTGGGCATCAACTTCTCCAAGGCGATGATCACGAATTTGCTGCGCGAGAAGATGGGCTTCCACGGCCTCGTCGTCACCGATTGGCTGCGCAATATGCCGTGGGGCGTGGAGAAGCTTTCCGAGAAGGACCGGCAAAAGACCATCGTGCTGGCGGGCGTGGACCAGATCGGCGGCGACAACGATCCCAAGTACATCCTGGCGAGCGTCAAAGACGGCAGCATTCCCATGGCGTTAATCGACGCCTCGATGCGGCGCATTCTCCGGCCCATGTTTCAACTCGGCATATTCGAAGACCCGTACGTCGATCCGGAATACGCCAGGAGCACGGTGGCGAGCGACCGGTTCGTGGAGGCGGGATTTGCGGCGCAGGTGAAGTCCACCGTGCTGCTGAAGAACGCCGGCAACGTGCTGCCGGCGGCCGCGGGCAGGAAAATCTACGTGGATGGCATCGGCCGCGAAGCCGCGGCGCGGTATGGAACGGTGGTGGACGATCCGAAGTCCGCCGACCTGGCGATCATTCGCGTGGCCAGCCCGGCCACGACGTATCCGTACGGCGGCGCTTTCGCCGCGGGCGGTGGTGGCAGAGGCGCGGGCGGTACGCCGGAAACGCCACCGCCCACGGCCACGTACGGCGTCACGCTGGCCTACGGAAACGCGGCCAACTGGAACGTTCTGGCGTCGATCCGGAAGCTGGCGGCGTCGGGCACGCCCACGGTGGTCGTCGTCAACATGGACAAGCCGGTCATCCTGACGGAGTTCATCGACAGCGTGGCGGCGGTGTTCGGGGCATTTGGCGCCGGCGATGCGGCCGTCCTGGACGTCGTATTCGGCAAGCACGCTCCCAGCGGGAAGCTGCCCTTCGACCTGCCCAGCGACATGCCCTCGGTGATGGCGCAGGCCGCCGACGTTCCGTTCGACATGGACGACCCGCTGTTCAAATTCGGCTTCGGCCTGGGTTACGGAAAATAAGTGGGGCGGGTTGACAGACGAAAGCGTCTGTCCCACCTTGGCCTTGGTGGGGCAGGCGGGGTACCCTCTGGGTCCGCCTGCCAACCAGCGTGGGGCAGGCGCTTTCGCCTGCCAACCAGCGCCCCGTGTCAGAGCGTGATTACCGCCGCCCCGTCGATTGAATCGCTTTTCAAAGCGCGCAGCGCTTCGTTGGCCTGCTCGAGCCGAAACGCCGTCACTTTGGGTCGAAGGCCGATTTCAGCGGCCAGTTGGAGAAAGTCCCGGGCGTCGGCACGAGTCATATTCGCCACGCTGCGGAGCTGCCGCTCGCCCCACAGCAGGCGATCGTAGTCGAATTCCGGAATGCGGTCCAGGTGTATCGCGTTGATCGCCACTACGCCGCCTTTCCGCAGACTGGCAAGGGCGCTGATCACCACGTCGCCGGCCGGAGCAAACGTGATGGCGCGATCCAACTCGACAGGCGGCCGGTCCGCTTCGCCACCTACCCAGGCCGCTCCCAGCGAGGCGGCCAACCGGCGGTGTGACGCCCCTCTTGTCGCAACGTACACCCGGCACTTCCAGGCATGCAGGACGGCGATCGCCAGGTGGGCCGACGCTCCAAAGCCGAACAGCCCCACGTCTTCTCCCGGTTGGACCCCCGCCACCCGAAGACTGCGGAAACCGATGATGCCGGCACAGAGAAGCGGCGCAGCCTGGAGATCGTCGAGGGCCGCCGGCAGCGGAAATACGAAATCGCGGCGCGCCACGACGAATTCGGCGTAGCCGCCGTCGACTGTGTAGCCGGTGAAAGTGGGCGCGTCGCAAAGGTTCTCGTCACCCCGCCGGCAATACCGGCAGTCGCCATCGGTGCCGCCGATCCAGGAGACACCCACGCGAACGCCGGCCGGGAGCTCCGCTACCGATCCGCCAACAATCTCACCCACGATCTGGTGGCCGGGAATCAACGGCCGGCGCCGCTGCGGCAGTTCGCCTTCGACAATATGCAGATCGGTCCGGCAAACACCACAAGCCCGTACGCGGATCAGGATGTGACCCGATTGGACCTCGGGCGTGGGCGATTGGCCAATTTCCAGCGGGCTTTTCAGGATGCTGCCGGGCGAATTGAGAATCGCAGCTCTCATCGGGACATTCCTTCCATGCGTTCCTGCCGCGCACCTCCCGCGACTGTTAATGCCCCGCGGCGGCGGACCCAGTGGGTACCCCGGCGGGCGGCGGGCTCACCTTGGCTTTCAGCGCGGCCCACCTGGCCATCAGCCCGGTGTAGGCGGCTGCCTGCTGGCCGCATGCCTGAAGCTGCGCCGCCGTCGGTGGCATCTCCGACGACTGCATGCCCATCACCGCCGCCACCATCTGCCCGGCGATGTTGGCCAGGTTCGGCGGCGGCGCCGGCTCGGCCGCGCCAAAGCCGCCGCGGCCGCCACGACCGCCACCACCCCCAGCCGTGGGAACTTCGGCCGGCGCGATCTCATCGATCTGCTTGAGCAGCGCGTCATTGGCCGCCGATTGCGGCCGCGCCTTCACCTTGGCCGCCAGCTCGCGCGCCTCTCGGTGTGCGGTGACCGCGTTCCGCGCCCTGGCTTCCATCTGCGCCGTCAGGGTGAAGATCTGCTGCACTTCGGGCGTGACCTTCACCCGCGGATCCAGCTTGATGGCGATGGGCTGAGTCTGGCTCTGCCCGTCCGCGGTCAGGCGCACGGCATACCCGCCCGGGGCAGCCCAGGGCGAGTTGACGCCGGGGTAGGTGCGGTGCGGCACGGCTCCATTGCCGCCACCGCCGCCGCGTCCCCCGCCGCCGCCCCCGCCAGGGACCGGATCGTAGTGCATGTCCCAACTGAAACGGTGCATGCCGGCGCTGGTTCGCAGCACCTGCGGCGGCGCCGGCCAGTAGAGCGGAAGGCCACAATCGGGCGCCGTGGGCGTCTCCTGGCAAATCTTGTTGTAGGCAGCCGGATCGGTAGCCGGGTCGGGACTGCGCACCGGGTCTTTGCTCGAATAAGTGCGAATCACCGTCCCCTGCGGGTTGAGGATTTCCAACTTCACCTCGCCCGCGTCGGCCGGCAGGTAGTAGTCGATGAGCGCGCCGGGCGGCGGGTTCTCGCCAGCGGCCACTTCCGGCGGCCACGGTGTGGGATCGTTCATAGCGAAGCGGACGCGGATACCGGCCGCCGGCTTGAACAAATAAGTCTGGGAAGCGGCGGCGGCAGCGGCTGCCTGACGCAGCGGCGTCACATCGTCCAGAATCCAGAAGCCGCGCCCGTGCGTGCCCGCCACCAGGTCGGAACACAGGCACGAGGCATCGTCCTTGACGGCGATGTCGCGCACCGAAATGGCGGGCATGTTCAGGCGCAGCGATTGCCAGTTGTCGCCGTCGTCGATGGAGAACCAGATCTGCGTCTCCGTGGCGGCATAGAGCAGACCTTTCTTGCGCGGATCTTCGCGGATGGAATTGGCCACCGCGCCGCCGGCGATGCCGCGATCGATCTCCGTCCACGTCTTGCCGCCGTCGTGGGTGCGCCAGAAATGCGGGTTCATGTCGTCCAGCCGCAAGGTATTGGCGGCGGCATACGCCGTCCTGGTATCGAAGTGGCCCGCGTCCATGTTGAAGATGCGCGTCCACGCCATGATCCCGGGTGGGGTGACGTTGTTCCACTTGGCGCCGCCGTCGGTGGTGACCTGGATGAGGCCATCGCCCGTGCCCGCCCACAGCACGTTGACGTCGAGGGGCGAAGGCGCGAGCGCGGTGACCGTGCCTGCCGGCGCCGGCGTCACGGTGGAGGCATACTTGCCGGCGTTGGCGGGCACCTCCCATGTCTGGCGGGAAAGATCGCCGCTGATGGCGGTCCAACTGTGGCCGCCGTTGGTGGTCTTCCACACGCGCTGCGTCGCAAAGAAGAGCACGCTGGGATCCTTGGGCGACCAGATGATGGGCTGGGTGCGCACCGTGCGCGCGGGCGGTTCGCTTGGCGCAGCGGCGCCGCGTCCAGCCGTCGCAGTCGCGGCGCCGCGTCCTCCGCCGCCCGGCGTGATGCTCGCCTTCTGCCCGGTGACACGGTTATAGACGGTCACCTTTCCGCCGTACACCAGATCGGGATTCTTGGGGTCGGGAGCGGCCATGCCGTACTCTTCTATTCCCACCGGATGCCAATCGTGGAACGTGATCTCGCCGTCGTTACCGCGACTGTCCACGCATGCCGACCCGGAATCCTGCTGCCCGCCGCACAGGCGGTACGGGAAGGCGTTGTCGGCGGTCACGTGGTACATGGCGGCGGTTGGCTGGGTATACCAGTTGCTCCACGACTCGCCGCGATTGGCTGAAATCACCGCGCCCTGGTCGCTCACCACCAACAGGATCTTGGGGTCGTTGGGATTGATCCAGGCCTGCTGGTAGTCGTCGCCGCCGGGCGCGCCGCGCACCGCGGACCAGGTGAGGCCGCCGTCTTCGGTCCGCCACATCACGACCGAGCAGCTATAGACCACGTTGTCGTTCTTGGGATCCACGGTGATGGTGGGCAGGTCGCCGCCGCCGATGCGCGCCAGCGGCCGCGGATCGGGCGTTCGGCCCCGCGCCGCCAGCGCCCAATTCTCGCCGCCGTCGGTGGATTTGTACAGTCCCACGCTGCCGCCCGCGCCGCCGCGCCCGCCGCGTCCACCCGCCGCCGCAGCGGGATTGGCGCCACCCGCCGCCGCGCCCGCCACCATGGCGTACACCACCCTCGGGTTACTCAGCGGCACGGTAAGGTTCGCTTGCGTGACCGTCGGCAGACCGGAGGTCAGTTGCCGCCAGTTCGTGCCGCCATCGGTGGACTTGAACATGCCGCCACCGGCGCCGGCGAACGCCCCGTTCTCCATGAACCCCTGCTGCTGTTGCCACAGCGCCGCATAAACGATGTTGGGATCCTTCGGATCGATGCGCACATCGTTGCCGCTGGTGTATTCGTCCTTGTACAGCACCTTATCGAAGGTGGCGCCGCCGTCGGTCGAGCGGAAGATGCCGCGCTCGGCATTGGGGCCGTAAGGGTGTCCCAGGGCGGCGGCAAACAGCCGGTTCGGGTTCCCGGGATCGACCTCGATGTGGGCGATCATCTGCGAATCGCGCAATCCCAGGTGCGTCCACGTCTTGCCCCCGTCGGTGGATTTGTACATGCCGTCGCCGGTTGCCAGGTCGGGCCGGATGATCCCCGCGCCCGTGCCCACGTAGATGATGTTGGCGTCCGACGGCGCCACCGCAATGGCGCCGATCGAGCCGGTCGATTCGTTATCGAAGATCGGCGTCCAGGTAGAGCCATAATCGGTGGAGCGCCAGACGCCGCCGTTGTCGAATCCGATATAAGCCACGTTGGGCTGGCTGGGCGAACCCGCCACCGCCCGCGCGCGTCCGGCCCGCGTCGGTCCAATGGTGCGCCAGCGCATCTCGGAATACAATTTGGGGGCAAGCGATTGGGCCGTTGCCGGCGGCGCCAGCGCAGCCAGCCCCAAACTGAGGAAAGTCAAACGACGAATCCATACACGCGGAACGGACACTGGGCAAATCCTCCTGTCGATCATGGAATTCACGAGTGTATCCGATTCGGCCGGTCGAGGGAAGCCGCGGCCGCGCGGCGTGTCAACGTTGTCAACCTGCGCGCCGCCCAGGGGTTGCCCCGGGGCACCGGCGCATAGGCGTTCGGCGACTGCCGAAAAGCGATTCCCGCTGTCCAACTACGCGGGACTACATGCCGATCTGTTCGCCTTGAATCTCGAGAAGTTGCGCTTTTAGTTGCGGCTGCGGCATTGCCGCAGTACAATTCAGATATGGTGCGTCCTGAAAGACGCGTTGTTCTAGCAGGTGGAAGTCCTGTCCGGGTAAGCGCCGGAGCGCCCGGTAGCAGACTCCAGCCGAGCGGAGAGATCCGCCCGCGCCGAGCGGAGTGTCGCAATAGCCTCGTCATATTGTCAGCCGAAAGGTGTTGGGGAGGGCCGAGCCGCTCATATCACGGCGAAGGCAACAGACAGCATCCTGGACCGGAACGGGTGCTGGACCTCTTCGGGGTCGCAGGCGGTGGCACGTTGGGAAAGAGCAATGCGGAACAGGAGAGACCCTACCTGGCAGCCTCGTCGGGCAAAGACCGGGCGTATAAGGCCGGACGGCTGAAGTCGCGCGGAGCCAGGAGGGAGTCCGAGGGGTCCGTACTACCGATGAAGGCGTGCAGCAAAACGCGCTGGAGGGAAGGGACCCTGCTTTGGTCACGTCGGCGGGGAGGTAAGCGTGAGGGCATGCCGGCAACGGCCAACAACCCCTCAGTAAAAGCGCGACAACTCTTATGTCCGGCTATCGGTGTGCGCCAAGTGGGATCGCAGCATGCGGGAATCGGCGAAGGCAGGTACAGCCGGAATGACACCCTGGTAAAAGGCCGCGTCGCGCAGGGACTTGGATACCACGCACGCCACATCAAGAAGATCATCGTTAAGCCGTGTGCGGGAAAACCGCAAGCACGGTTTGAAAGGGGGTTGATGGAAACGGGTTGGCGTAAACGCTGATACCGCGCCATAATCTACCAATGC
>JBEKDV010000309.1:0-9504 GCA_050014175.1 Candidatus Solibacter sp.
CACGGCGCGATCCCCTACGACGATTTCGGTGACGGCGGTGGTGAAGTAGGTGCCGGTGCCTTTGTAGGTTTCGACGATGGTGCAATGGGCGCCCTCGCCAACCAGGATCAGGGTGCGGGGATGGGCCACCAGGTTCGGGCCAAGGTCCGGGCGCTCGGGAACCTCGTAGGTGATCTCAATCGGAGTTTCCACCACCATGCCCCGTGGGATTTCGAGGACCGTCAGGTCGCCGAGAAACGCGGTGTTCAGGGCCACGAACGGGTTCTGATCGAAAGCCGCGTGCCTGGCAAGGTGAGCCTCTGCCTTGGCTGGCTCCAGTTTCTTTACAGACTCCGGATAGACCAGGAGGGTGTCGGGAGCAACCGGCGTGAAGGCGGTCCTCGCTATGGCGGAAACATTGGTGAAGCGCCACTCTTCGTGGTGCGTGTTGGGGAAGCCCAGTGCGGCGAAGCGCGCGAAGGCGGCATCGCGCAGAGCCTCGAACCCCGCGGGTGCGGGAGGCTGATTGATGAAGTGCTCCAGCCAGGCGCCGGTCTGTTCCGCTACGGCGCTCATAGCTTGCCGACCGCCTCCGGCTCCTCATAGAGGTCCGCGTAGCCTTCGGCTTCCAGTTCCAGTGCCAGTTCCTTACCGCCGGACTTGACGATGCGGCCTTCCGCCAGCACATGCACGAAATCGGGCACGATCTCATTGAGCAGGCGCTGATAATGGGTGACCACGATCATGGCGCGCGCGGGATCGCGCATGGCGTTGACGCCGGCGGCGACCACGCGCAGGGCGTCGATATCCAGGCCGGAATCGGTCTCATCCAGCACGGCGAGCCTGGGTTCCAGCACGGCCATCTGGAAAATTTCGTTGCGCTTCTTCTCGCCGCCGGAGAAACCGGCGTTCACCGGGCGGTTGAGCAGCGTCTGATCCATCTTCATGATCTGCATCTTGTCGCGGACCACGTTGAGGAAGTCCATGGCGTCGAATTCGTCGAGGCCGCGGTGCTTGCGGATGGTGTTGAGCGCGGCCTTGAGGAAGTACATGTTGCTCACGCCGGGGATCTCCACCGGGTATTGAAAGGCGAGGAAGATGCCTTCGCGCGCACGGTCCTCGGGGGCCATTTCGAGCAGGTCCTTGCCGTCGTAGGTGACGCTTCCGCCGGTGACCACGTAGAGTTCGCGGCCGGCCAGTACCTGCGCCAGCGTGCTTTTGCCGCTGCCGTTCGGCCCCATGATGGCGTGCACTTCACCGGCATTCACGCTGAGGTTGATGCCCTTCAGAATTTCACGATCGCCAACTTTGGCGTGCAGATCTTTGATTTCGAGTAATGCCATGCTATCCAACACTTCCTTCGAGACTCACTCCGAGTAGTTTTTGCGCTTCCACGGCGAACTCCATGGGCAGTTCACGGAAAACTTCCTTGCAGAATCCGTGCACGATCATGGACACGGCATCTTCGCTGGAAATGCCGCGCTGCCGGCAGTAGAAAATCTGGTCTTCGCCGATTTTCGAGGTGGACGCTTCGTGTTCCACCTGCGCCGACGTGTTGCGCACTTCCAGGTAGGGGAACGTGTGCGCGCCGCACTTGTCGCCCAGCAGCAACGAATCGCACTGCGAGTAATTGCGCGCGCCGGTGGCCGATTTCAGAATCTTGACGCCGCCGCGATACGTGTTCTGTCCGTGTCCGGCCGAGATGCCCTTGCTGACGATGGTGGAAGTGGTGTTCTTCCCGATGTGGATCATCTTGGTGCCGGTATCGGCCTGCTGCCAGTTGTTGGTGAGGGCGACGGAGTAGAACTCGCCCACGGAGTTATCGCCGATCAGCAGGCAACTGGGATACTTCCAGGTGATGGCGGAGCCGGTTTCCACCTGGGTCCAGGAGATCTTGGAGTTCACGCCGCGGCAGGCGCCGCGCTTGGTGACGAAATTGTAAATTCCGCCTTTGCCGAATTTGTCGCCCGGATACCAGTTCTGTACGGTGGAATACTTGATCTGGGCGTTATCCAGGGCCACGAGTTCCACCACGGCGGCGTGCAACTGGTTGGTGTCGCGCATGGGCGCGGTGCAACCTTCCAGGTAGCTGACAGTGGCGCCTTCGTCGGCGACGATCAGCGTCCGCTCAAACTGCCCGGTGTCCTTGGCGTTGATGCGGAAATACGTGGAGAGCTCCATGGGGCACTTGACGCCCTTAGGGATGTAGCAGAAACTGCCATCGCTGAAGACGGCAGAGTTTAGGGCCGCAAAGAAATTGTCGCTGGTGGGAACCACCGAGCCCAAATACTGGCGGACCAGTTCCGGATGCTCCTTGACGGCTTCGGAGAAGGAGCCGAAGATGATGCCGGCTTCGTGCAGCTTGGCCTTGAAGGTGGTGGCCACGGAAACGCTATCGAACACCGCATCCACCGCGACGCCGGCCAGGATGGCCTGCTCCTGCAAGGGGATGCCGAGCTTGGCGTAGGTCTTGAGCAGCTCCGGATCGATGTCGTCCAGGCTCTTGGGCCCATTGCCCTTGGGCTTGGGGGACGAATAGTAAATAATGTCCTGGTAGTCGATCTTGGGGTAGTGGACGTTGGCCCAATCGGGCTCTTTGAGGGTCAGCCAGTGGTGGTAAGCCTTGAGACGCCATTCCAGCAGCCATTCCGGCTCGTGTTTCTTGGCGGAAATCAGGCGGACCACATCTTCGCTCAGGCCGCGGGGGATGGCATCGGCTTCGATGTCCGTGACAAAACCCCACTTATATTCCTGATTCGCAAATGTTTCGATCGTATTGGTGGAATCGCTCACCGGGGTGTGCTCCTAAGCTGTTGGCTCAATACCATCTTCGCCAATCTGTACTTTATAGTCAAGATTACTCATCTAATGGATGCATCGGCGGGGCGAACGGGTGCGAAAAGACTGCGAAATGCGCGGCGGGGTGCGGAAAAAAGCGGTGGCTGGCGGCGCTGGGGACCTGAAGCACCGGCCGGCGGCGCGGTAGCAAGCGCCGTCCATATGCCCAACGCCGTCACTGGCGCATGCCAAAGTCGTCGAGGGCTATTTCTGAATCACAAGATCGTTGGTCACGCCACGCACGCGCTGGACATGTTTTGCCAGGACAGACGCGCGTTCCTTGTCGGATTGACTCGAAACATCGCCCTCAAGCGCGCATTTCGCAGTCTTTTCGCAAACCGTTCGCCCCGCCGCTGCGGCGGGGTCCGGAAATGGGGTGCGGCCGGCCTGGGTTCGCGGCGAATTCCGCGTATCGAACGGAGCGGTTCGGCTCGGCGGGGGTTGCGGGCCGGGTGGGCTCTTGTCCGAATGGCAAAAGTGGCTTAAATTGTGTGGGTTGGCAACTCAAAAGGCACCGTGGCGCGCCCGCCCGCGCACACACGGCTGACCGCCGCGCTTACGCGGTTCGATCTAGGTGAGAAAGGCGGACGGCGCCGCCCGCCCAATCAATTCTCCTGGCAAGCCGCCCAGATAGCCTGAATTTGGTCCAGTTCCTGGCGGTTCATCAGGTTGCCGCCGCGCAGCCATTTGAGTAATTTGTTCTTGTAGTGCACGCGGTCGAACAGAATCACGAAGCTCATCATATAAACGAGCGAAAGCAGTGCGTATGGGTACGTCATCTTGGGTCTCCGCAGGGTCTTTGGCCCCGTTGCTTCTCGGTCACAGTGTCAGTATGCCGGCGAGTACCCAAAAGATCCAGTCCTACAGGGCTCATACCGGTTGGAGAAGTACCAGGAATAATAACTGAAAGGCGGAATCGTCAGGCGATGCGGGTAGCGAAATGGGCTGTAAATCCCTTATCCTGAGTTTCTTCTTGCCCTGTCCGGCATTTTTAAGGAAACTGGAGGTCTAAGGAGAAGCATCACGTTGGATAGAAATGGCCGCAAGGGCTCCCTCGTCATGGAGCCGACAGAACGATGGACCCCTCAATCGGCCAGCGACCTATATGACGTCGCGAGCTGGGGCAAGGGCTACTTTTCGGTGGGCGAGAACGGGCACGTCCTCGTGCACCCTGAAAAGGAAGCCGCACGCTCCATTGACCTCAAACAACTGGTCGACACGCTGGTCCTGCGCGGTATCAACCTGCCGATCCTGATCCGCTTCGCCGATATCCTGAAGCACCGCCTGGGAGAGATCCACAGCGCCTTCGAAACCGCCATCAACGAGCACAAGTACCAGGGCGGTTATTGCTGCGTCTACCCCATCAAGGTCAACCAGCAACGCCAGGTGGTGGAAGAGGTGCTCGAGTTCGGCAAGCCTTTCCGCTTCGGCCTGGAAGCCGGTTCCAAACCGGAACTGATGGCCGTGATGGCGCTGGCCGACAACGACACCCCGATCATCTGCAACGGCTTCAAGGACGACGAATACATCGAGATGGCCATGCTCGCCCAGAAACTGGGCCGCAAGATCATCCCGGTAGTGGAAAAATACACCGAACTGCACCTGATCCTGAAATACAGCCAGCGCGTGGGCGTGCGGCCGACCATCGGCCTGCGCGTCAAGCTGGCCAGCCGCGGGTCGGGGCGCTGGAAATCCTCGGGCGGATACCGCTCGAAGTTCGGACTCTCGGCCACCGAGGCGGTGCGCGCGCTCCAGGAATTGAAAGAACTCGGCATGAGCGACTGCCTCAACCTGCTGCACTTCCACCTGGGCAGCCAGATCACCAATATCCGCCAGATTAAGGGCGCGGTGAACGAAGCCGTCCGCGTGTACGTGGATCTGGCGCGCGCCGGCGCCGGCCTGAAGTACCTGGACGTGGGCGGCGGGCTGGGCATCGACTACGACGGCTCCCAGACCGATTTCGAATCCAGCGTCAACTACACCCTGCAGGAGTACGCCAACGACATCATTTACCACGTGCAGAACGTGTGCGATGAAGTCGAAGTGCCGCACCCCACCATCATCACCGAGAGCGGACGCGCCATCGCGGCCTATCACAGCGTGCTGGTGTTCAACGTGTTGGGAGTCTCCGGGATGGGTGAATCCGACGTGCCCGCCCTGCCGCCGCCGGACGCCGAACAGCCGCTCATCGACATGGCGGAGACCTATCGCGGCCTGACCGCCAAGACCCTGCTGGAGAGCTATCACGACGCGCAGCAGGCCCTCGACCAGGCGCTCAACCTGTTCAGCCTGGGCTACCTTTCGCTGGAGCAGCGCTGCATCGCCGAAAACCTGTACTGGGCCATCTCGCGCAAGATCCAGCGCCTGGCCGGCGAGCTCGACTACTTCCCCGAAGAGCTGGAAGGCATCGACGCCATGCTTTCCGACACCTATTTCTGCAATTTCTCGCTATTCCAGAGCATGCCGGACAGTTGGGCCATCAAGCAGCTCTTCCCCATCATGCCGATTCACCGCCTGCAGGAGCAGCCCTCCCGCCCCGCCGTGCTGGGCGATATCACCTGCGATTCCGACGGCAAGGTGGATGCCTTCATCGACCGCCGCGACGTCAAGCGCACCCTGCAGTTGCACCTCTTCGAGGGCGGCAATTACTACCTGGGCGCGTTCCTGCTGGGCGCCTACCAGGAAATCCTCGGCGACATGCACAATCTCTTCGGCGATACCAACGCGGTCCACGTGCGCCTGGGCCCCACCGGCGAAGTCATGCTCGATTCCGTCATCAAGGGCGATACCGTCCGCGAAGTGCTCAACTACGTGCAGTTCTCCTCCGACACGCTGGTCATGCAGCTCCGCCGCGACGTGGAGGCCTCTCTGCGCGAAGGCCGCCTGACCTATGAGGAGAGCGGCGCGCTGCTCCGCTTCTACGAAGAGGGCCTGCACGGCTACACCTACCTGGAAGACGTGCACGAGCTGTAGGGCGCGGCTCAGCGGCGCCGTTCATTCGCCTCTTCCCGCGTCAACCGGCTAGCCGCCAGACCGGGGATCGGCTTAATCCGCTTAAGCTTCTCGTACGCCGCCCAGTACTCGTCCGTCTGGCGAACCTTGTCTTCCAACATCCGTCCGATCAGCCTGGAGACGGACGTATTCTCGTCGTCGGCCTTCTTCCTCGCCCAGCGGAGCGCGTCTTCCTCCACCGTGATCGTGACTCTCTTCAGCACAGTAACAGTGTAAAACGGGTGGGGCAGGGAATCGCCATCGGTGGCCTGTCAACCGCTTGCCATTCGGCTGCATGCTAATTCCTTAGTATGATCCGGGGGTCTAAGCCCGCCACACTCCGGCACTGCCCTCCGCTTCCTCCGCGCTCTCTCTGCCTTTGACTTTCTCTCCTGCGCTCTCCGCGTCTTCCTCTGTGCCTCCGCGTCTCCGCGTCAGAATGACACCCGCGCCGTAACCCCACCTCTCCCCCATTTTGCATATAATCAAAATAACCGTGAACTGGGCCACACTCCCCAATACAAGGACTCCCAATCGATGTCAACTCTAGAGGTATCTCCGGCCGACTCTCTGTCCGGACAGCCAAGCCACTCGGTAACCAACGATTTCAGCATCCAGGTAGCCACCGTCAACGGAAGCGGCAGCCAGACCGCTAACACCGTCCTCATGCGGGCCATCTTTCAGATGGGTGTCCCGGTCTCCGGCAAGAACATGTTCCCCTCCAACATCGCCGGATTGCCCACCTGGTTCACCATCCGCGTCAGCAAGCAGGGATATATCGGACGCCGCAAGGAAATCGATTTCCTGGTCGCCATGAACCCTGAAACCGCGCGCGAGGACGTCATGAAGCTCGACAGCGGCTCCGCCGTGGTCTACGACGAGCCGTTGAAACTCAACGCCCTGCGCAGCGATCTGCACTTCTTCCCCATCCCCTTCGACAAGCTCGTGGCGCCGGTGTGCCCCGATGCCAAATTGCGGAAACTGGTCCGCAACATGATCTACGATGGCGTGGTCGCCAAACTCCTCTCCATCGAAATGGAAGAGATCCGCAACGCCTTGCTCAAACAGTTCGGCAAGAAGAAGGCCAAGGCCGCCGAGCTGAACTGGGGCGCCTGCCAGGCCGGCTTCGAGTACGCCTCCAAAGCGTTCCTCGAACCCGTCCGCTGGAAGGTGGAGCGGATGAACGAGACCGCCGGCAAGATCATCATCGATGGCAACGCCGCTTGCGCCTTGGGCTGCATGTTCGCCGGCTGCACCGTGGTGACCTGGTATCCCATTACGCCTTCCTCCTCGCTGGTCGAAACCATGATCGGCTACATGAAGCGCTTCCGCATGGATCCCGAAACCGGCAAGGCCACCTATGCCATCGTGCAGGCCGAAGACGAACTGGCCTCCATCGGCATGGCGCTGGGCGCCGGATGGGCCGGCGCCCGTTCCATGACCGCTACCGCCGGACCCGGCATCTCGCTCATGAGCGAGTTCATCGGACTCGGCTACTACGCCGAGATCCCCGCCGTCGTCTTCAACGTGGAGCGCGTCGGACCCTCCACCGGCCTGCCTACTCGCACCGCGCAGAGCGACATCATCTCCACCGCGCTGCTCTCTCACGGCGATACCAAACACCCCATGTACTTCCCCGCCTCGCCGCGGGAGTGCTTCACCATGGCCATCGACGCCTTCGAATTCGCCGAGAAGTTCCAGACCCCCGTCTTCGTCATGACCGACCTCGATCTCGGCATGAACAACTGGACCAGCGACGCATTCGTCTATCCCGAGAAACCCATCGCGCGCGGCAAAGTGCTCTCCGCCCGAGATCTCGATAAACTCGGCGGCTTCGCCCGTTACCGCGACGTGGATGGCGACGGCGTCGGCTACCGCACTCTGCCCGGCACCAACCATCCGGCCGCCTCCTACTTCACGCGCGGCAGCGGCCACAACGATAAGGCCCAGTACACCGAACGCGAAGACGATTACATCAACAACATGGATCGCCTGTCCCACAAGTTCGAAGTCATGCGCCAGTTTGTCCCCGAACCGGTGATTCAGGAAGCCGAGGGCGCCCGCATCGGCTGCATCGCCGTCGGCACCTCGGACTACGCCGTGCGCGAAAGCTGCGATCAGCTCCGCGACGAATACCAGATCCCCGCCAGCTATATGCGCCTCAAGGCGTATCCCTTCACTTCTCACCTGGCGGACTACATCCGCCGCCACGACCGCGTCTACGTGGTGGACCAGAACCGCGATGCCCAATTGCTCGGCCTCATGCGCCTGGAACTCGACGCCGATCTGATCGCCAAACTGCGCAGCGTGCGCTACTACGGCGGCTTGCCGCTGGATGCGCGCACCGTCACCGACGATATCGTGAAACAGGAGGGCAAGTAAATGAGCACCACCGCCACGCCTCCCCCCGCCAAGAAGGTCAACCGTATCGGGCTGGAGGTCATCAACTATAAGGGCACCAAGACCACGTTGTGCGCGGGGTGCGGCCACAACTCCATTTCCGAGCGCGTTGTGGAAGCTTTCTATGAACTGGGGGTCGAACCCTGGTCCGTTGCCAAGTTCAGCGGCATCGGCTGCTCGTCGAAGTCGCCGGCTTACTTCCTGGGGCTCTCCCACGGCTTCAACGGCGTCCACGGACGCATGCCGGCCATCGCCACCGGGGCGTTGCTCGCCAACAGCACGCTCATGGGGATCGGGGTTTCCGGTGACGGCGACACCGCCTCCATCGGGCTCGGCCAGTTCATGCACCTCGTGCGCCGCAATATGCCGCTCATCTACATCATTGAAGACAATGGTGTTTACGGCTTGACCAAGGGCCAGTTCTCGGCCACCGCGGACTTGGGCTCCACGCTCAAGACCGGCACCGTCAACGATCTGCCGCCCTTCGATTGCTGCGCCCTGGCCCTCAAATGGGGCGCCACCTTCGTCGCCCGTTCCTTCAGCGGCGACAAGAAGCAGTTGCAGGCCATCCTGAAGACCGCCATCGCCCATAAAGGGCTGTCGGTGATCGACGTCATCTCGCCCTGCGTCACCTTCAACGACCATCAGGGCTCCACCAAGAGCTACGGTTATATGAGGGAACACGAAGCCGTGCTCCACGAGTTGGATTTCGTACCGTTTTTCCAGGAAATTGACGTGGATATTCCCGAGGGGGTGGTCATGGATGTCGAAATGCACGACGGCTCCCACCTGCGCATCCGCAAACTCGAGCGCACCTATGACCCAACCAACCGGCTGGCCGCCGGAGCCATCCTCGAAGAAGCCGAAGCCAAGGGCGAAGTCCTTACAGGTGTTCTATATGTGAACCCTTCGAAGCCCACGTTCCTGGAGCAGTTGAACCTGGTGGATGTACCCATCGGAACCCTGCCCGAGTCCCAAACCAGGCCCTCCCGGGAGGCTTTGGAACAGATCATGGAAGAGTTGCGCTAGTTCGCGGGAATCTGGATACCTGCGGATTCGACCCCTCGATTACATTGCTTTTGTGCCCCGCAAGTGCTAGCATCAGTACCGGTCTGTCATCCTCCGAGACAGACTGTAGTAGAAACTCTATGCTCCACGCCGTTCTGGCGTGGGGCTTTTTTTGTGTGCCGAGCATGTTCGACAACTCGGGGGTGCAAGTCCCCTTCACAACCTGATGGAGGTGAAGTGATAGCGAAACGCAAGGGCGTAACCGTGAGGGAGCGTCTGAAAGAAGCG
>JBEKDV010000310.1:0-9500 GCA_050014175.1 Candidatus Solibacter sp.
CAGGCGTGGAATTTCGGGGGCGCGGAGACCATCAATTCGATGGACTTCATCACGCGGATTTATCGCGCGGTGGGGCGCGCGCCGAAGTATCGGGCCGCGGGCGCGGGGCTGCTGAAGTTCCTGGGCCTGTTCAATCCGGAGATGCGCGAAGTGGTGGAGATGCTGTACCTGCAGGAGACGCCGGTGATTCTGGACGACAGCAAGCTGCTGGCGAAGATGCCGGCGCATAAGACGTCCTACGACGACGGCATCCGGCGGACGCTGGAGTGGATGCGGGGGGAATAGGGGAGAGTCCGAGCTTCGAAGGGGGTTGGCAGGCGGAAGCGCCTGCCCCACCACTTCAGTTGATATCCAGCGGCTCCAGTTGGCCGGCCTTCTTCCATGCCAGGCGGATGGGCCGCGGCGGACCCTTGTGCGGCAGCGTGACTTCGGCCCAAAGCTCCGGCGCATTGCGTCCGGCGCGCAAGGTTTCGAAGGGGAGAGCGTGTTCCGGCACGAAGAACAGAACCAACTGACCCTTGGTTTCCGCCCACCACTGCGCGCCGCGCTCCGGCTCCAGGCGCAGCGCCAGGTAGCGGCCGCGGATGGGCAGGCTGGGATCCCAGCGCGCCGTTTTTACCCAGACGCGCGGGCAAGTGGAGCGATCGTAAAGCAGCTTGCCGCTCAAGCTCAGCACCAGCAGGCACTGAAACGCGGCGAGAATCAGACCTTTGCGAGTAAGTGTCATTGTGCGCCTCCAGAGACGAGCCCCGCGATCAGTTTGCGGCGCAGTTTTTCCCCATACCAGCCGCCGCCGACGAACAGAATGCCCAGCGCCATCAGGCTGGCCGAGCGGCCCAGTTTGTCCATCACGCTGGAGAAGAAAAAGAAGACGATGGTGAGGGCGAAACCGGCCATGCCGAGGTTGATGCGCTCGGCGCGGAATTCGTAGATGCCCCAGGCGACCATGGCCGCGGCGCCGAGAGCGCACCAGGCGTAGAGGAGGATCTCCATGCGCCCCTCAGCCAGGAAGTTCAGGCCGACCACCCAGAGCGCCGCCAACAGGTTCATCCAGGCGGCGTTGCGGCGGAAAGCGTAAGCCAAGGCGATCGGGAGAAGGATGGCGACGGCCCAGCCGGTGGCCAGCATTCCAGGATCGTCCGCGGCGATGCGGCCATAAATATGACGGTCGAAGGCCACCGCCAATGCGGCCGGCAGCAAGGCGAGCCCGCCGAGCCAGGTGAGCGCCATGCGTACGTGGTCACGGCGGCTATCGGCGCCCGGCAGGCGGACGCTGAGATAGCAGATGGCGAGGAGGAGGATGCCGCAGGCGACCACACCCCAGGCGTCGTGAGCCAGCGGGACGGCCTCGGTGAATTCTCCGGCCAGGCCACCAGGGCACGAGGAGCGCGGCCATCGCCAGGTGCGGCCAATCGCCGAGCAGCAGGTATCCGGCAATGGCGCCGGCGGCCCACAACAGCACCGCGGACGGCCAGTGCTCCCGCATATTGAAAATCTGCCCGGCCATGGCGATGGCTCCGCCGAGCGCTATTGTGCCCACGGCGTGCAGGGTGACGCCCAGGGCGCGGAATCGTCCCAGGGATAATGCGCCGGCGAGATGAAATCCGCCCACCGCCGATACCAGTAGCGCCATGCGTTCGAACGGCGAGATCTCATCCCAGTGGGCGCTGACGAAGAGCAGGACGCCGGCTGCCAGCATCATGCCGCCGAACGCCACGGCCATGATCACCGGCCAGCGCGCCCGGCGCCGCGGTAGTTGTTCCGATTCGAAGAGCCGAATGCGATCGGCCTGTTGGCGGTCGAGGATCCGGGCCTCCACCCAACGTTCGAGCGATGGTTCGAGTTCGATTCTCATGGCTCACCGTGGTCCACCGGTTTCGTGTTTCATATGCCCGCGAATGTGCAGCGCGGTTGCCAAACGCGGTCTCCGTGCGGTATCAGGCACTTATAAGAGCCATGGGGTCCACGGAAAACGCCGGCCTGTACATTTGACGTCTGAACATATACAGAAAATGTACCGGCCATCCGGGCCAGGCACGGACTGATGGCGCACGCTACGCGCGCTCCGCCCTGTCCGCCAGCATCTCGCGCAACAAGCGGATCAACTCCGCCGGGAAGAATGGCTTCTTGAGAAACCGCACGCGCGCCGTCTTTACCGCCGGAGGCTCGCTCACCGCGCCGGAAATCAGCAGCACCGAAGCGCGCGGGTGCAGCTTCAACACCCGTTCCGCCAGCTTATTGCCGTCCATCTCCGGCAGGGACACGTCGGAAATCAGCAGGTCCACCGTCTCCTCCCCGCAGATCCGCAGCGCATCGGATGGCCGTGGCGCCGCCAGTACGTTGACGTTTTGCGGGCCCAGCATGGCGCGCATCAGCCGCAGCATCTGCGGGTCGTCGTCCACGATCAGCACGGTTCGTGTCGGTTCGGACATGGAATTCTGATTCTATACCCCGCGGTACTCTACCGCACTGCCGCTGCGCGGGATTTTTGCGACAATCTCAACGGAGACCGCTCATGCCCTGCCTGCTGGTGATTCTCATTCTCGCCTTCCCCCGGTTCGTGCTCGTGGTGATGTACCTGACGTCCACTTACTTGCAGCGCGCCTACCACGACCTCATCATTCCCGTCCTGGGCTTTTTCTTTTTGCCCCTGACTACGCTGGTGTATGCCTGGCTGCTGAACTCCCACCATCCCTTGGAGGGCGTCAACCTGATTTACCTCGTGGTGGCCGTGCTGATCGACCTGGGCGGATGGGGCGGCGGAGAATCCCATCGCCGGCAGCGCCTGTAATCGCTTACCATACGGAATGATGAGTTACAATCGCTGGTCCACGTTCGCCCTCATGGGGGCACTGACACTCGCCTGCTTCACTCAGGCTTGCGCGACAAAGGAAACTTCCAACGTGAAAAACGACGTGAAACAACACGCATACGGAAAAATGCCCGACGGCGCCGGCGTGGAGCTTTACACGCTCACCAACGCCAACGGCATGCAGGCGGGGATCATCACCTACGGCGGCGCCGTGGTCTCGCTCACTGCCCCGGATCGCAACGGCAAGTATGCCGACGTCGTCCTCGGGATGGACGATTTGGCCGGATATATGAAGGCCACCGCCTTCTTCGGCGCGCTCATCGGCCGCTACGGCAACCGCATCGGCCACGCGCAGTTCACTCTCGACGGCACCACCTACAAGCTGCCCGCCAACGATAACGGCAACACCCTCCACGGCGGACCGGCGGGCTTCGACAAGCACGTCTGGAGCGCCGTGCCCGGTTCCAGCGCCGACGGGCCAACGCTCGAGCTCACCACCGTCAGCAAGGATGGCGAGGCCGGTTTCCCCGGCACCCTGACGGCGAAAGTGGTCTACACGCTCACCGCCAAGAACGAGCTCAAAATCGATTACACCGCCACCAGCGATAAGGCGACCGTGGTCAACCTCACCAACCATTCGTATTTCAACCTGGCCGGACAGGGCGAAGGCGACGTATTGGGCCACGAAGTCACGATCGATGCCGACCGCTTCACCCCGGTCGACGCCGGCCTGATCCCCACCGGCGAGCTCCGCCCCGTCGCCGGCACACCGTTCGATTTCACCAAGCCCACCGCCATCGGCGCGCGCATTGAGGCCAATGACGAGCAGATCAAGTTCGGCAAAGGCTACGACCACAACTGGGTGCTGAACAAAGGGGCGGAAGGACTGACCAAGGCCGCCGAGGTCAGCGAGGCGAAGAGTGGCCGCGTCATGGAAGTGTGGACCACCGAGCCCGCCCTGCAGTTCTACACCGGCAACTTCCTCGACGGCACGCTTCAGGGCAAGGGCAAGACCTACATCCGCCGCGGCGGCTTCTGCATGGAGACCCAGCACTACCCCGATTCGCCCAATAAACCGGCCTTCCCCAGCACCGAATTGAAGCCCGGCGCGACTTATCGCACCACCACGCTCTACCGCTTCTCGGCCCGGTAGGCGGATAAGTGTTGGCAGGCGGACCCAGAGGGTACCCCGCCTGCCCCACCAGGGGCCAAACGTCACACCGCACCACCACCCTGTACCGCTTCTCGGCCCGGTAGGCGGATTAGTGTTGGCAGGCGGACCCAGAGGGTACCCCGCCTGCCCCACCAGTGGGGGCCAATCGTCACACCTGGGTGATCTCGAATTTCAGCTCACCCGCAGGCGGAGCGCTCTCCCAGCCAACCAGCGTGCGATACAGGCGATTGCCCCACGACGCGCGCAGCCGGCTGTCGGCGATGGCGATCTCCTCGGTGCGGATGAGCGGCGCAGTGGCTGCTTCCACCGCAATCCGCACGCTCGCTTTCCCGATCATGCCGCCGGAGAGAATCACGGCGCGGGCGCCGTCCGCCCGCACCGTGCAGGGCGTCATCAGGCTCATCTCGATCTTTCCCGCGGCGCGCAGAGCGTAGCGGTCGGTCACCACGATGGTGTCCGCCGCCCGGTCCAGCCGCACGCTGCGCCGCCATTTCTCCACGCCCGCCGCGCTCGGATAGGCCGCCGCCAGATCGGCGCTGAATTCCGCGCTCGCGCCGTCCGCATGAAAAGCAACCTGGCGCGCCTCGTATTGCCGTCCGGCCGCCTGCATCACGCCATTGATGGTGGGTAGATTATGATACGCCGACTGCATGGTCCAGATGTCGTAGCGCTGTGCGCTGAAGGTCTTCGCCGTGTAGTTCTCCACGCCCACATCGATCAGCACGGGGTTGCCGTTGAGGTACACCACGAAGTTGCCCACGTCGTTGTGATTGTGGCTCTCGGCGTTGTGCCCGCCCAGCGCGGCGAAGTAGAAGCCGTCGGTGCTGCCGGCGCGGCGCCGCGCCGTGGCCACCTGGATGCCATCCAGCCATGCCTCGCGCACCAGCGGATCGCGGGCTTCCGCCTGGCGGATTTCGGCGCCCTGGAAAAGCGCCGGAAGCGCCCGCCCCAGGCTCTCCAGACCCGCTCCGGAACGCTGATACAGGTACGCGCCGAGGGCCTGCAAATCGGCGTCGCCATCGGCTTTGCCGTAGCGGTATAGCAAGCTGCCATCGGGCGTGACCTTGGCCGGCGCGTCGGCGAAGTTGACGTACCAATCGCCTGCAATGTGTACCTTGTAGATGTACGCGCCGATCTGCCGGACCAGCGGCAGATCGAAATAATTCACCGCGCCGTGGCTCGCCGAACGGAGCAGGTCGAGGCACTCGAACAGCGATGCGCCGGCGCGGCCCCAGTACCCCGGGCCCTCGTCGCAGCCGCCGTCCTCGTGGTACGAATCCAGGAAGCGGTCCAGGCTGGTGAGGATCTTGTACACCGTCAGGGCGCGCCGCGCCGGGTCGGCATCCATCCATAGCGCGCACGTCAGCAGGTTGGAATTGATCCACGGATTCCAGTTGTTCACCGGCCGGTCATTGTTCAGCCCCATCCAACTGAAATCCTGCCGGGAGCGGTACACGCTCAGCAGGCGGCGTTCGATTTCCGCTTCCAGCCGCTCGCGGATCAGCGAATGCACCTTGTCGATCTGCCGGCCCAGCAGGTAGTGGGCCCAGGCCAATAGCGCGCCGGTTTCCGCGCTGAAGAGTTCGATGATGGGCTCCCGCACATCGGGCAGTCCCACCCCGCGCTTCTGTGCGCCCATGTGCGCCGGGACGCCCCAGAAAGTTTCTTCGCAGATGGCCCAGATGCCGTCCCCGATGTCGTCGAGGAAGCGCCCCTTGCCTTCCACGCACTCCGCCAGCACGGTGGTGCGCAGGTGCGTGCGGCGTCCGAACTGCACACTCTCCCAGCGGGTCCGGTTGCCATTGCGCGCGTACTCCAGAAACAGCGTGGCGGGAAGCGGCTCGTAGGGTTTGGCGAGGAACGCCGCGCCTTCTTTCAGCACGCGATCCCTGGCGTCCGCCGCCAGCGCGTTCCACGCCTCGCGCTCCGCGGCCACGGGGTACGGTTTCCAGTGCGCGGCGTCGGCCAGGCTCTTTTCGAGCGATTCGGCGGTGCAACGGCCGCTCAGCAATCGCCGTTTGGGAATGGTGTCGCGCGCGGGCGCCGGTGCGGCAACGGTCCGGGCCGCCTGTTGGGCGAGAAGCGGCGTGCCGGCAGCGCCGGTGAGGAGAATACGCCTGCTGATTTCGGACATACTGGCCTCAGTGTAACCGGAGGTGCGATGCGCGGTGGGCGAAATCCGGCCATCCTGTGAAAGAATGTTGTCATGAAGCAACCGTTTGCCGCGACGGTCTGGCGCGAAGGAAAGTGGTATGTTTCTCAATGCCTCGAAGTCGATGTCGCCAGCCAGGGTGAAAGCGAAGAAGAGGCTCTCGCCAACCTGAAGGAAGCGTTGGAGCTTCACTTCGAGCCACCGCAAGCCACGCGTCCCCCCATCGTTCGCACCATCGAGGTTGAGGTTGGGGCGGCTTAAGCCGCAGCCCTTTCGGGAGGTCAAGCGCCGGCTTGAGGCAGCGGGATTCGTCGAAGCCAGCCAGAAGGGTAGTCAGGTCAAGTTCGTGCGGCGGTTTGAGGGGACCACCGACACCGCCATCGTGCCGAAGAAACCCGAAGTGCCCGTTGGCACGCTCCGCAGCATTCTGAGTCAAGCCCACATCGACCCCGACGTTTGGGACGGACTTGGCTGACCCTGGGTGCGCGACCCATTTCCACTCACCAGTCTCGACGTAATTCCAGCCCCCTACTCCAGCAGATGCCGGTAATCGTCCGGATCCAGTCCGAATTTGTCCATCAGCCGGGGCAGGTCGGACCGCAGCGCTTCGGGCGTGCCGCGCACCCAGGCCTCAATCACCGTCTCCACGCCCACGCGCTCTCTGCCCGCATCCTCCGCAATCCCTTCCGCCAGGCCGCGCAGCCGAGTTTCCGTGGCCTCACGCACCGGATACGGCGTCTGCCCCAGCACTTGATTGAGTAGATCTTCCGCTGCATCGTTCCAATTCATAGGTGAAACCATCATAGCCGGGAGGCCGATGTACAATAGGGTTTGCAGCTTCGATTTTTCCTTCTGCTTGCGTTTACCCCCGCCTTCGCCTCCGCCCAGCAGATGCCGCAGCAGCGCGACACCGTGGTGGTCACCGGCACCTTCGAACCGATGTCGCTGGAAGAGATCGACCGCGCCATCCGCGTGCTGCCGGCGCGCAGCCAGACCCTGGTGCTGAACACCCTGACGGATCTGCTCAAGCTCGACCCTTCGCTCGACCTCGAAGAGCGCGCGCCCGACGGCGTGCAGGGCGATCTCTCCATCCGCGGCGCGAGCTTCGGCCAGACCCTGGTGCTGCTCAACGGCATGCGCCTCAACGATCCGCAGACCGGCCATCACAACATGGATATCCCGGTGCCGCTCGACAGCGTGGAGCGCGTCGAAGTCATGCGCGGATCGGGTTCGACGCTATACGGGGCGGATGCCGTGGGCGGGGTCGTCAACATCGTCACCGAGCCGCCCCAGGTCACCGAATTCCGCCTGCGCACGGCCTTCGGCAGCGATGGCATCAACCAGCAGCGCGCCTCGCTCGGCATCGCCGGCTCGAAGGTGTCCGAACAGCTCTCCTTCGCGCGCGATTTCTCTTCCGGTTTCATGCCCGACCGCGACTATCGCAACCTGCAGTTCGCCTCCGTCACCCGCCTGGCCACGGATTTCGGCAACGGCTCCCTCAACCTGGCCTACATGGACCACCCGTTCGGGGCCGACCAGTTCTACGGCCCCTACAACTCCTGGGAAGACACCAAGACGTGGTTCGCCGGCGCGCAGCAGGCGTTGGGCGCCAAGACCAGCGCCAGTTTCTCTTTTCGCCGCCATAGCGACCTCTTTGTGCTCTACCGCGACCGCCCCGACCTGTACGCCAACCACCACTCTGACGAAACCTATCAGCTCGCCGTGCGGCGCCGCGAGGAAATGTCCACGACCACCACGCTCTACTACGGCGTGGAGGCGTTCCACGAATCCATCGCCAGCACCAACCTCGGCGACCATGCGCGCTCGCGCGCGGCGGGCTACATCGCCGCCGATTTCCGCGCGCTGAAGCGCTTCTCGCTGACCATCTCCGCCCGCGAAGAGATCTACCGCGTCTTCTCCGCAGCCTTCACCCCCACCGTGGCCGGCGGCGTCTGGCTCTCGCCGCAATGGAAGCTGCGCGCCTCCGCCAGCCGCGCCTTCCGCATTCCCAGCTACACCGAACTCTACTATCGCGACCCCACCACCGTGGGCAACCCGGCGCTGCGTCCGGAAAGCGCCTGGACCTACGAAACCGGCGTGGATTGGGCGCCCAGCGCGCGCCTGCGCGGCGACCTCACGCTCTTTGAGCGGAGCGAGACCGACGGCATCGATTACTACCGCACCTCCGCCACCGATATCTGGCGCGCGCTCAACATTCAGAACCTGAACTTCAAGGGATGGGAAGCGGCGCTACACTGGACGCCTTCGGCTACCAATACCCTGGATTTCCGCTACACCGGCATGCATGGCACCCAGGACACCATCGCCGCCGGCTTCACGGAGTACACCTTCAACTACCCCACGGGCAGCGGTGTTTTCTCCTGGCAGATCACGCCGCGCGCCAACTTCCTGTTGCGCACCAGGGTGGGCGCGCTGGCGCGCCCCCAGCGCTCGCCCTACGCGCTGTGGGACGTCTACCTCGCGCTGCCGCGCCACAAGGTGCACCCTTACGTGCAGGTGAGCAACGCCACCAACACCTCCTACCAGACCGTCCCCGGAGTGGCGATGCCCGGGCGCACCATCATCGGCGGCGTGGAACTGATAATCCGCAAGCATTGAGGGCACCCCGCCGGGGCGCGGGCCGAACTACTCCGCCACCTTCACCAACTGTTTGCCCATGTTCTTCCCCTCGAGCATGCGGATGAACGCCTTGGGGGCATTTTCCAGGCCGGCGACGACATCCTCGCGATACCGCAGCCGCTTCTCCTTCAGCCACGTGGAGAGTTGCTGGAGGCCCTCGTCGAAGCGGCTGGCGAACTGGCTTACCAGGAAGCCTTCCACCCTTGCCTGTCTGATCACAAGCTGGCTCAACCACCGCGGCCCCATCTCCGGTTCCACCGCGTTGTACTGCGAAATCTGCCCGCAGACGGCCACGCGCGCATTGGTGGCGATGCGCCGCATGACGGCGTCGGTGACGGCGCCACCCACATTGTCGAAGTAGACGTCCACGCCGTTGGGGCACAATTCTTTCAGCTTCGCCGCGTAATCCGCCGTCTCGCGGTAATTGAATGCGCCGTCGAAGCCCAGTTCCTCAATCAGGAAGCGGACCTTCTCGTTACTGCCCGCGATTCCGATGGCGCGGCTGCGCTTGATCCTGGCGATCTGGCCGACCAGCGAGCCCACCGCGCCCGCCGCTCCCGATACCACCACGGTTTCGCCCGGCCGCGGGCGGCAGATTTCCAGCAACCCGAAGTACGCCGTCAGTCCGGGCATCCCGAGGACATACAATGCCGACGAAATCGGGCCATCGGCGGGGTCGATCTTGCGCAGCGATTTGGCCGGCGCCACGCCGAACTCCCGCC
>JBEKDV010000311.1:0-9492 GCA_050014175.1 Candidatus Solibacter sp.
GCGCGGAGTCGAGATTGGTGGCAGGCACGCGCGCAGGCTGAGGAAAGTATTTCGAGGGCGGAACTGATCGAGTTTGCGAGGACACACAGGAGATCACACAGTCCGCGTCTCGTCGCTGGTTCCGAGCGCCATTTCGTTGTGCAAGCGCAATGCCTGCTCAAAAGGATCCCAATCGATCACCACGAGGATCAAGGGCCGGTGTCGGGTCCTTAGATTAGGAGGAGCAACCAAAAGCAAGTGCGCCAAAAGGAAGGCCTAATTATGACGATTGAAGAATTACAAAGACAACCATTATTTGATCCCCTGACCCATCCAGTGTGGGAGCTCAGAGTGGCATATGGTACCGCTTTTGACGACTATCAGAAAGCGATCAGAGATCTTAGTGATCTTGACCTGCTTCGCCTGTACGGTGGCACGGTCAAGTTAGATCTGGCGCGCAAGGACGCTTGAGTCGTGTCCAACGATACGCCAGAAACGGAACTTGACCCCATACTGCTGAATCATGCCTGGCACTTGAACGATGAGTGCAAAGAGCGAAAACAACAGCCATATGACCCAGTGACCCACCCGATGTGGAGCCTAAGAGTAGCATTGGACACCACTTTTGATGCCTATCAGAACGCTATCAGCGACCTCTCCGACGACGATGTGGTTTTGCTGCTCAATAGCGTGCTGAAGAAGATCGGGTGGGACTATTACGAGCTGATGTTCGCCGGCCAGCGGCTCCACGGCGGAATGCCGCCCGAACTCGAAGTGCAGCTGAGATGGTTCGCCTGTGACCTGAACGAAGAGCGGCAGAAGCGGCGGTCATTGCTTGCAGATTGGGAGCTTGAGGAATTGGCCATGTATGAAATGGACAGTTTACCGGATACCGGAGAGTGATGTATTGCGGATCGCTGGCGGCTGGAGCGCCCAGATTCGTCAGCGCCGTTGCAGTTCAGCCATGTGCTCTTTGCGACCAATCGGCAAAAGAGCGAGGACGGCCCCCGAAACAAAGGGCATCAAAGGAATCGCCAAGACACTGTTTGACGATCAGGACGGCGTGATGTTTGCTGCGGGGTCTCGCAACGTTAAGGGATGGATGCGAACTGCTGGCACCTGGAACGGTTCCAGGACCGTCAGCGGATGAAGTGCGGTCATAGGAGCCGCAAGGAATTATGGACATTTCAAAAACTACCGAAGCCACGCTGTTACGCATGGCCGAATTACTTTCTGCCCTCAGGGAGGAAAGACGAAGATACATGGCCGGCGAAGAGCAATTACCCGGATATAAGCACTACTACGATGACGTACTCGGATTTGGCAGCAACGAATACGATCAGCTTCTCGGAGAGATGGTTGCGGAGTTCTTGCCGGTCATTGAAATGCTGACCAAGGCTGGCGTGTTGTGCGTTAGCCTTGGAGACGTGACCGACTTTGCCAGATCGGCGTGCGTGGACGAATACCAAGGTGCAATTCGTTTGCAGGGCCGCGCATTGGAGAACTTTCGTTGGGTTGCCGTCGTGTAGCCGTTTCGACGGCCACGCAACAACCTGGCCAGCGCCCCGGCCAATGGTCGCGCTCACACATTGTGGTCTGCGTCCCATCGCCGGCGGCGAGCCCGATGCCCATTGGGCTGATTATGAATGCTCTCGCCTTCCCACACTCTGACACCTGGACCGGATGGGTTTAGTCCGGTTCAAGTCGGCCATCGTCCGGCGGGGCCCACGACACCCTCAGTCCGCGACGGATCTGGTCGCGGGGCGGCGCGTCGGCGCGCACCGAGCGAGGATGACCTTCCAGCCGTTCCGAGCCGCCGCAGCCGCCTGGACGATGCTGGCGACCTCAGCGGAGGCCACACGTTCGTCGGAGATGCTCACCGCACGGCTGTACTCTTCCGCAAGCGCTCGCCGCTGTGTAGGGTTCTTCCCGCGCTCAAGGACGCGGGCGTAAGCTTCGCACGAGTACGCAAAGGTCTCCCTCTTCCGGTACTCGATGTCGAGCAGCCACACCTTCGTACGTGTCTCAGGGAGGCCAATAGTGGCGCGCTTGCAGTTGTGGAATATGTGCGCGACCTCGTGGACGATAAAGTCGGCAAAAGGATCGTCCTCGGCGAAGTACTCCGGGGAGACGTAGCAGGTGGTCTCTTCGCTCAACCCAACCAAGTGGGGCGCTTCCTCCCCGAGCAATTCCGCGCCGATGCTTGCCAGGTACAGGTTCGCAAGCGTCCACGCGGAACCGTCGAAGGATTGCTTGAACAGCAGCGGCTCGATGTTTGCGCTCGTGAGGAAGACGACGGATTGCTCGATCGTTGCCAACACCGTGTCCTGCTCGGCACGTGGGAACAAGCCGCGTACTATTGGCTGGACCTTCGCGCGCGTGAGCAAGACGGTGTCGGCCTCGGGCAGCGGCTGGTGGGATCGTCCCTCAGCCAGTCGTTTGACCGCCCGGACCAACGCACCGCGAAGGTCGTCGTGGGCACGGTTCGCACGTTCCATGAAGCCGCCGGCCCAGGCCGCGTGATATGGATCGCTCACGCCCGAGCGGAGGTACCGTTCGATTTCGTCGTTGATGCTGGGCTGGGCCTCTGTCACTTGGTTACCTCAGCATTATACGAATTGAGATCCAGTCGCCGGGCATGGCTGCATCTTCAAAGCCCATGCGACTTTCGAACTGGACGTGTTCGGGACCGGGCGGTGGACGCGGCGTCCTCTGCGCATTCGTCTGGCGGTGTTCACCAGAGCCAGGAGATCAGCCTGCGAAATCCGAGTGCCCTTGACAGATTCAGGTTCCGTGGTGCAATAAATATAGGCCAGTTGATGCTTCGGCGCCCAGCGGAATCTTGGGTGGGAGCGGATGGCAGAGTGGATGATGAGATTCCCTCGACCGCGCATACAACGCTGTCGTGACGTGATTCAGTAAGCCTCTGACGGGCTATTCGGCCCGGCGAAAGCAAGCCTGAAACCAAGCGGTCAAGCCTACGAGGCGATTTTCGTCAGGAGCCGGGATACGGCCTCGAAAATCGCTTGTCCACCCCCAATCGCTGGCCGCGGGAGAAAGGAGTTTGAATTGTAGAAATCAGAACAGTTCCTCGGATTCGACGGTCCTGCTTGAGCAAGTTTGGTTTACACCCGCAACGCTGATTGAGGAAATCGAGCGACGCACAGGGGTTCGCCTGAAGCCCGAAACGCTCTCGAAATGGCGGACGGTGGGACGTGGCCCCAAGTTTTTGAAGATTGCACGAAATGTGATCGCATACGTTTATGATGATGTTGAAGCGTGGTTGAAATCGCTGCGGGAGGCGAAGAATGGCAACGAAGCACAAGGGACTCCGCGAACGGGAAGGTTACTGGCACTACCGAATCGTACTGAAGGGGCATCCGGAATACAGCGGCAGCACAGGTTTGGCCGCCACCACACAAAACGTGAAGGCGGCGCTAAAGATTCGGAACGACCGGCTGGAGCAAATAGCGGCAGGCATCTCGAAGACATCAAAGCCGATCGCATTTCCTGAAGCTGCCGGTCAGTTCATGGCGTGGTGCGAGATGGAGTACCGCAGCAAGCCGAACACCTGGAAACGCATCAAAGGGAGCTTGAGTTCGATGGTCGAGTTTTGGACTGACCGCGACGTTGCGAGCTTACGGCCGCGAGATACAGAAGATTACAAAACACACCGGAGATCAAACCACGGCGTCCAGGACGTGACCCTGCACAATGACCTCTGCAACCTCTCCTTGTTCAACAAATACGCGAAGAAGCAGGGTTGGACTAATGTGAACCTTCTGGAAGAGGTAGGCATTCCGAGCGGCGATGACGCTGTACGAATGCACATCTTGAACGCTGACGAAGAAGACAAATACTTCGCTTTGGCAGCGCAGCGCAGCCGAGATTTGCATGACGTTGGGCGATTGATGCTGGAGCAGGGCTGCCGTCCAGAGGAAATCAGATCCCTTCCGCAATCCGCGATTAATCTGCCCGCCAGGACTTTCCAAATACTCGGTGGCAAGACCAAAGCGGCAAGGAGAACTCTGAATCTGACGACGGCCAGCGTGGCGATCCTTGAGAAGCGAATGACGGGCGAGAAATGGGTTTTCCCGAGTTCTCGCAAGCCAGGTCGGCACGTCGGCACACTCCAGACGATTCACGACAACATCTGCCGTGACGCCGGGGTGTCGTTTGTCCTTTATGATTTGAGGCACACGTTCGCAACCCGGTTTGCAGAAGTGAACCCGGACCCATATCAGTTGGCCGCAATCCTAGGCCATTCTGGACTGCGATGCGTCATGAAGTACGTTCACGTTCAGCAGCAGCACATGAAGCGTGGTATGGAGAGGTTTGAAGCCGCCAGAGACCGGAAAAAGCTGAGGGTTGTAGGAGAGTAGTTGGATCGCAAAAACTGGACGGAGAACTGGACGGTCCACTCGCGACGTCAATGTTTGTAGTAGTTCCGGCGAGCAAAGAAAAGGTCTGCAAAACCTTTATTCGTCGGTTCGATCCCGACCCGCGCCTCCAGATTTCTCAACGCAAGGGCCTTCACGCCGCGTCTCGAATACCGATGGTGAGTTCTTTGCCGAGCGCTCTGAAAGCGGCTTCGAGTTGGTCGAGCCGCGATTGATGGCCCAGGCTGAATAAGCGGTCGATATTGGGGCTGGGAATATTGAGATGACGGGCCAGATCGGCCTTGCGCATGCCGGAAGCCAGGAACGCGTTATAGAGCTCCACTTTGGCGGACTGCAAGCCCGGCAATCGGATCATGCGGCACTTCCGGCCGCGCAGTTTGCCTGGAGTGGGAATCGGCTTGCGATGTTTGATGTAGTCGCCGACGATCATTTCCAGTGCATCCACCGCCATTTCGACCGCCTGCTGTTCGGTGTCGCCTTGGGTGACCCCCCACTTGAAGTCGGGGAAGGTGACGACGAATCCGCCTTTTTCGGGGTCGGGTTCGAAAAGAGCGTTAAAGAACAACATAATGTGACCTCACTCCTTGAGACCGAGCTGTTTCAAGATCGCGCGAAATGTGCCGGTTTTGATTTCGACGGCCGGGTGGCGGGGAATGGCGATGTGCGCTTGCCGAGTCTGACTTTTGTATGATTCGTCCCGTCTTCGAAGGTGCAGCCCCGCTTTGCCAACCACCGCTTCAGTTCGCTCGCCTTCACAGCTTATACCTTATCAGATCTGATAATAACGGCAAGGGGCGGAAATACGCCGGCCCCTCCAAAGCGAACCGGGGCGAAAAACACCAAAGCCGCCCGCCGGCGCATCACCCCGCCACCCCCTCGCTATACTGGCCCTAGTGCGGATGACTCTCGGGACCTTTGCATGGCTCCTCCGCCAAAGCCTCGTCTCCACCCTCGACGACGGCTGCTTCGGCTACGCCAAGGCCGCCGCCTACTCCGCCCTCCTCAGCTTCTTCCCCGTGCTCACCAGCGCCGCCGCCATCCTCGTCCAAACCCGCGCCGGGTTTGTCTCCGCCACCCTCGAAAACTTCCTCTCCCAGATCGTCCCCCCGGGCACCGAAGACCTCGTCGTCCAGCAGTTCCGCGTCATGGGCGAGCGCCCCGCCGGATTCCTCATCGCCGCCGGCATCATCTCCTTGTGGGCCGCCTCCGGCGTCATCAAGAGCCTGATCGAGGGTTTCCAGGCCGCTTACCGCGTCCCCCGCAACCGCGACTTCTTCCGCCAGAGCGGCGTCGCCATGTCGCTCGTCCTGCTCTCCGCCATCCCCCTCGTCTGTGCCTCCCTCCTCATCGTCTTCGGCGGACAGGTCGAGCGCGCCGTCCTCAGCTGGATGAAGGTCGATCCCTTCCTCACCCCGTTCGCCTGGCTCTGGCAAGGGGCCAGCCGTATCGCCCGCTACCTGCTCGCCTTCGTCACCACCGTCACCGTGACTTCCTCGCTCTACTACTTCGGCCCCTACCGCAAACAGCGCTGGCATTATGTCTGGCGTGGCGCCACCCTGGCCACCATCCTGTGGCTCTTCGCCACCCTGGGTTTCGCCTGGTACGTGCGCCATCTCGCCCGCTACAACGTGATGTACGGCTCCATCGGCGCCGGCATCGCGCTCCTCGTCTGGATGTACCTGATCTCCCTGATCGCCTTGATCGGCTGCGAGTTCAACGCCACCTACGAGCGCACCGCCGGGGACAGACTGGCCGGGGACAGACTAGACTGACATGAATTTCCGGCGCCCTTTGCCGGAAATTCGCTGTCAGTCCTGTCTGTCCCCGGTTTGCCGGTCTGCCTCCCCGGCGCCCTTTGCCGGAAATTCGCTGTCAGTCCTGTCTGTCCCCGGTCTGCCGGTTTGCCTCCCCGGCGCTCTTTGCCGGAAATTCGCTGTCAGTCCTGTCTGTCCCCGGTTTGTAGGTGCGATCCGCTACAATCGGTGTTAGTGAAGCCCGTAGTCCTCGTCGTAGCGTTGCTGTCGTGTGCCCATGCTGTGGGCATTCCCATGACCCTCGTCTCCGACCCCGAAGCCGAAGCCCTGCACTCTGCTATCGTGCGCAAGGAAGCCTGGACCATCGAGTCCATCCGCCACCTCCGCGCCGATGCCGAACGCCACCTCAAAGAGGGCCCCTGGAGCGTCACCACCGAGCGCCCCCAGGGCATCGCCATGGACATCCACGATTTCTATAGCGAGGCCCCCTACTGGTGGCCCCAGGACGGCGACCCCAAAGCCCCTTACGTCCGCCGCGACGGCCAGACCAACCCCAACCGCTTCGTCGCCAATAAAAACGCCCTCGTCTCCATGTCCGATGCCGTCTTCGCCCTCGGCACCGCCGCCTACCTCCTCGACGACCCGCACTACGCCCAACGCGCCGCCCGCGACATCAATACCTGGTTTATCAATCCCAAAACCCGCATGAATCCGCACATGGACTATTCCCAGGCCATCCGCAACTTCAACAGCGGACGCGGCGCCGGCATCGTCGATGGACGCGTCTTCATCCGCGCCATCCAGGGTATGGAGTTCCTCGCCCAAACCGGCAACTGGGATCCCAAAGACCAGGCCGCCGTCAAAAAGTGGTTCCAGGACTACCTCCACTGGCTCACTACCAGCGATAACGGCAACGCCGAAAGGCGCGCCGGCAACAATCACGCCTCCTGGTGGACCGCCCAGGTCGCCGCCATCGCCACCTTCGTCGAAGACGATGCCCAGCAGAAAGCCGCCTTCAACTACTACCGCGACCGCATCTTCCCCCGCCAGATCAAGCCCGATGGCAGCGCCCCCCGCGAAGAGGCCCGCACCAGGAGCCTCTGGTATTCCGCCTTCAACCTGGAAGCCCTCACCACCACCTGCCGTATCGCCCAAATCGCCGGCGTCGACCTGTGGACCGTCCACGCCAAGGGCAGCGCCACCCTGGCCACCGTCGTCGAGTACCTCGAACCCTACCTCGCCGACCCCAAGAAGTGGACCAAGGAACAGATCACCGATTTCTCCAACGACGGCCTCTACTTCCTGGCCTACGCCGGCATGGGCATGAAGAAACCCGACTACATCGCCCTCTACCGCAAACTCGAACGCCCCGAAGGCGCCTGGCTCGGCCTCACCGACCTCATCGTCGGCCGCTATGAAGCCCCCGGCCACCAAACCCGCCATTAGCCCCGTAGAGAGGTACCATCGTCACTGTGCTCACTAGCCTACGAGTCAAGAACTTCAAATGCCTTCAAGACGTTGAGATCGAGCTGGGCCAAACCGTGGTTTTCGTCGGGCCCAACAATTCGGGTAAGACAACGGCCCTTCAGGCGCTCGCCTTGTGGGAAGCCGGTCTCCGCAAGTGGGTAGAGAAACGCTCTGCAAAGGACACCCCCGAGAAGCGGCCCGGCGTGACTATCAATCGGCGTGATCTGATAGCCGTACCTGTGCCGGACGCCAATCTGCTGTGGCGGGACTTGCACATCCGGGGAAGCCAAGAACGGGAGGGGAAGCAAGTCACCCAAAACATCCGAATCGACATTTCGGTATCCGGAGTCACAGACGATACCACGTGGGAATGCGGTTTCGAGTTTGACTACGCGAATCAAGAATCGTTCTATTGCCGTCCGTTGCGGACGAATGAGGATCCTCAACCCGTGCGCATGCCGGTCCCGGTTTTGGCAGCGCCCGTCAGTATCGCTTTCTTGCCTCCCATGTCGGGAATGGCTGCGACGGAAGACCGCCTACAGGACGGAGCCGTCAATGTGCGAATCGGTGAAGGGCGCACCGCGGAGGTACTCCGGAACCTTTGCTTTGTGATCCATTCCGCGCCCGACCAGACCTGTTGGACAGCGTTGGTGGCCCAAATTAAGAACCTCTTCGGAGTGACCCTGAACCCGCCGCAGTTTATCAAGGAGCGGGGCCAGATCACCATGTCCTATTCCGAGGGGAAAACCGAGCTGGACTTGGTCTCCTCCGGAAGGGGACTCCAGCAGACGTTGCTGCTCTTGGCTCATCTTTACACCCACCCAAAGTCTGTCTTACTACTCGATGAGCCAGATGCCCACCTTGAGATCCTACGTCAGCGGCAGATCTATCAGCTTCTGACCAAAACGGCCGAAGCACAGGGCTGCCAGGTGATCGCCGCGAGCCACTCTGAAGTCCTCCTCAACGAGGCTGCCGAACGCGACATCGTGGTGGCCTTCGTTGGGAAACCGCATCGGATCGACGACCGGGGCAGCCAGGTGCTCAAATCGCTAAAGGCAATTGGCTTTGATCAATACTCTCTGGCAATACAAGTGGGATGGGTCCTCTATCTGGAGGGCTCGACCGACTTGGCGGTTCTGCAAGCATTCGCGGAGTTATTAGACCATCCCGCGAGGCGATTTCTTGAACGCCCGTTTGTCCATTACGTCGCCAACCAACCGTCCAAAGCCGAAGAACACTTCTTCGGATTGCGGGAAGCGAAACCCGACCTCGTCGGCATGGCATTATTCGATTCCATCGCAAAAGACCTGAACGGGCACGCGCCGCTTTTCGAGGTCAAGTGGCGTCGCTGCGAAATCGAGAACTACCTCTGCTATCCGGAAACGCTGCTCGCCTATGCGGAACACGTCGAAGGCGAGCCCGGCCCGTTGTTCGCCGAAGCGCTCCGCGAGCGTCAGAGGACGGCGATGCAGGAAGCCATGGACGAAGTGTCCGGGGCGCTAAGGGTATTGGGAAGACCCGATCCTTTTAGCCCGGACGTGAAGGCGAGCGACGGTTTTCTCGCGCCTTTGTTCCAGAGTTACTTCAAGAAACTGCGACTCCGCAATCTCATGCAGAAGACGGAATACCACGTCCTTACGAGGTTTGTTCCCAGAGAGCGCATCGATCCCGAAATCGTTGAGAAGCTGGATCTCATCGTCACGGTAGCTAAACAGGCGAGGCCGGTGACGTGAGATCTTGCCTCCGCGCGCTCTCTGGTGAAGAGACATCCTCCACATACTGGTCGCCTACTGCGAAATCATCCCGATCGTCCGCAGCCAGGTCTCCACTAACTGAGGCCATCGCGTGATCGGAAACTTCGTGGGACGCAGACCAAAGGCATGTTTGCCTTC
>JBEKDV010000312.1:0-9489 GCA_050014175.1 Candidatus Solibacter sp.
GCCGCGGACGTCCCGGCGAGCGCCTCCGCGCTCTCCACCAGGACGTACCCACCAAGCCCCGTGACGACGGCCGGACTCCACGCGGAAGCCTGGCCGACGTAGGCGACCTGGGTGTCGCCGGTAAGAGCACTGTTGCCCCACGCCGGCGCGAAGATCCGCGTGGTCGGGACGCCCTCGACGAGGGAGGTTGCGCCCGTGAGCGTGCCTGTCGTCCAGACGATGCGCTTGCCCTGGCCGGTGATCGCACTGGCACTATCCAGCTCGCCGGTGGCGACCCCCTGGCGTATCCCCGCGCCTGTGATCCCGCTCGCGCCCGCCAGCGTCCCGGTCGGGAACACTCGGCGGGTCGCAACACCGGTGGTCGCGCCGGTGCCCGCCGACGTGGCCGTCGCGAACGTCAGGAACCTCGCGGTGCCCGCGACCGTGCTCGTACCCGCCAGCGTGCCGGTCGGGAGAACTTTGCGGATCGAGGCGCCGGCCAGCGTGCTTGTACCGGCCAGCGTGCCGGTCGGGAGCACTCGGCGGATGGCGGCGCCGGTGAGCCCGCTCGTACCCGCCGCCGCTCCGGTATCGAACCTACGGAGGATCGAGGCGCCGGCCAGCGCGCTCGTACCCGCCAGCGTGCCGGTCGGGAGAGCCACGCGGATCGCGCCGCCGGCGATCCCGCTCGTACCAGCCGCCGTCCCCAGGACGAGCGTTATGGTGAAATGCTTCGGCCCAACAACCGCCATGCGCCCGCGGAAGAAGTCCCAGGACGGTGGCGAGACAACGCCGCTGATCGAGAGGCCGCGCCCGTAGGCGATGAACGACGGGTAGTGCGAACCGGGCGTGCCGACCGGACCCGTGCCCGCGTACACCAGAGTCCCTGAAGCTGTGCTGATCCCGGTGGCCACCAAGCCGTAAGGCTTGAGCCACATGGGGAAGTCGGCGCCCTTGCCCCGCCAATACTCGCCGTTACCGCGGTTCTTCTGGTACAGGAGCGACCGTGGAATTCCGTAGTCGAAGCAGCCGCCCGTGCCCGCCACCGCGGCGCTGCCGAGCGGTCCGGGCGTGCCGACCGGGCCCGTGCCCGCATACAACAAGGTCCCTGAAGCTGTGCTGATCCCGGTGGCGACCAAGCCGTAAGGCTTGAGCCACATAGGGAAGTCGGCGCCCTGGCCGCGCCAGTACTCGCCGTTTCCACTGGGGCGGGAGCCGGTCTGGAACTTCTGGTAGACAAGCGACCGCCCAATTCCGTAGTCGAAGCAGCCCCCCATGATCGCTGCCTAATCGTCGAAGTAAGCGTTGCCCGCCGCCGCGTCGCTGCGCCCCAGCAGGATGACCGTGATCATCCCCTTAGCGCTGGCACTCAGCGAGACGTTCAGTTGTTGCCACGTGGAGGCGCCCGCCGTCATCGTGACGTCCTGGTCGGCGACGCCCACCTGGGCGCCGTCGCGGATCGAGATGCGCGGCAGGTTGCTGCCGGTGTAGTTGGCGTCGTAACAGGCGTAGATCGAGATAGTCGATGTCCCCGAGTCGACCGGGTACTGGAAGGTCTGCGACCCGTAGCCCGTGATCCTCATCGACGCGACGCCAGTGTTGTAGATGGTCGTGTCTTTCACGCCACGATTGGGCGGCTCGACGGCCCCCATCAGGCCGTACGTGGTGCCGCCGGCTGAGACTTTGCGCGGCGTGCCGAACATGTCGGTCGAGGGTCCATTTGTGCCGCCGCCCATCGAGGAAATGTTGAACGGGCTGCTTGGCGATATGGCGAACCACGAGCGCGCGGGCCCCCTGCGGCGCAGCGAATCGCCCAGGTCCATGCAGGGCGTGAGGTAGGCCCCCTTGTTTGTGCCCTGGTCGAAGTGGTACGTGACGCTGTAGTGCGAGCCGAACCAGTTCGACGTTGAATTGCCGCCCGCGAACCAGTTGTTGCCGTAGTCGACGTAGTGCCCCGTGTAGGTGGTCATGTTGATCCACCAGGCAGACGCCGAAGCGTAAAAGCCCGTCGCGGCGATGGTGTTGCCGTAGCACTTGTGGTGGTAGCTCGCGCCGCTCGTGTTCGGCGCGCCGCTGGAAAGCACAAACGCCAAAATCGGCCCCAGCACGAGGTTGTTGTAGATCTGCATCGAGGAGCCCGTGTCGGTCGTGTTTCGATAGCCGAGGTACCAAATGAAGGACGGAGCGTATTGCAGGGAAGCGGCACCGTTCCAGAAACTCAGCATGATGTTGTTCTGGATCGTCACCGCATAGCCAGCCACGCCGTTGCCGGCCGCAGCGGTGAGCCCTACCATGATGCAGGCGTATCCCATGTTGGCGGCGGAGGTGTTGTGGCCGTTCATAAAGCCGCCGACAGAAGCCAGCCCGATGTTGGTGGACTGCCCGTTCACGACGAATACATTGTTTTGGATCAGCAGAGGCACGGTCGGATCGGCAACGATCTCGGCCTGAATGGCCGCCGCGCGCCCAGAGGTCGCTCCCGCCAACACCAGGTGAAACTGGCAATTCTGCACGGTGACCGTCTTCACGGCGCCGCTCAAGAGCAGGCACGACATTTCTCCGTACGTGGCCCCAGAGCCGAAGCCGAAATTGAAATTCAGGCTGTCAATCGTGAGGTTCTGCGGGTTGGTGATTTGCAGCCCGGTGTAGGCGATTGTGTTGGTGGCGGAGTAGGTCGCGCCCGGTCCAGTCGTTGGAATATACGCCAGGCCAGCGACGCTGTAGCCAGACAGATCGCTCGCTATGTTGTGGAGCCACACCTCGCCCGGGTCGCCGGTGAAATTCCCGGTGGTGTCCCCGATGATCGCGGTGGCGCTCGCGCCCATCGTGAAATTCGAGTAGATGGTCCCGGAGTAGGAACCGGCCCCGATGTATAGGGTGTCGCCGGCGGTGAAGGCAACCTCTGCGGTGACGCCGTTGGAAAGGACCTTCGCCGGCGTTGCGCAGGTCCCGCCGATCTTGTAAGTGATGCCGCTCTTGGCCGCGATGTTAGCACCGCTGAGCGTGAGAGTGGTCGAGGTCTGCGCGGTGATGACGCGCCAGATGTTGAAGCCGCTGGCGTTCAACTGGACCGCGTGCCCCACGACCGCGCTCGTGAAGGAGGCGCTCGCACTGGTGAGGACCGTGTTTCCGCCCGCCGTGACTCCATCGGTGGCCTGGGCGACGACCGCGAGGCTTGTTCCGCCGTTCGTGTCGTCGCCCGAGGTTCGAACATAATAGGTGGCCATCTTGTCCGTGCCTCCAACTTAGAGCTTTACGATTCGGTGACCGTGATCCCGCTGATGGCGAACGTCAACTGGTCGCCCGAATTGATCGTCTTGCTGGCGGTCAGGTTGCCGTAGTAGAGCAGGTTGCCGGAGCTGGCCGCGTCGAAGATGCCGAAGGAGGTGATGGTGCCCCAGCCTGCCGACGCCTGCGGGAACGTGCAAGCCCCCGAATTGGTCAACGACCCGCTGGCCGCCGCCCCGAAGGTACACGCGGTGCGGGCATACGATCCTCCGCTGACTTCCGTGCCGCCACCAGTGGGCCCGGGCGCGGACGTGTAAAGCGCCACGTAGACCGTCGCGGGAGACGAGTACGATATGTTTCTGAGTGCCGCCTCAAGCAAGGCGTTGTCGAGGTAGTAGCTTTTGGCCATGGAAAGATCTCTCCTTGAAGTGTTTTAGAACGCGAGACTAGTTGGGCCGGCGACGGTGTAGCCGGTGGTGCTTCCGCGCGTGGTGTCGAGAACCTTGCAGAACAGATGCGCGCCGAGTTGTTGCTCTGCCATGACGGTCACCAGGTTCACCGCTGCCTGGTCCGCCGGCACAATCTGATACGTCGAAATGGTGACCAAGCCGGACGGGAGGCTGGTCAGGGACGCCCAGGCGTTGATCAGCGGTATGGCCACCGGACCGGCGACCGGCGCCCGGTCGGTCGACACCCCCCAATTGACGGCCATGCCCATTGCCGGGTCGGCCCAATCGATCAGCAGCGAGCCGGCCTGGATGGTCGGCGTCGCCCCGGCTACGGCGGTGATGGGCATGGGAAGCGATCCCCAATAAACCATCGAGCCGTCCGCCGTGCGGCAGATCGCGAAGTAGTAAGCCGTCGCCCACGTGCCACTTGCGGACCACGTGATGGCGTTGGTGTTGGCGGCGCAGAGGTTGAGGACCGCGGCGAGAGTGATGCTCTGGCGCGAATAGCCGGGCGCGGTCAATTCCGCGCCTGCGCTGTCGCCCTGCGGGTGCCGGGTGTAGAGCGCAATCGACAGGGAACTCGCCAGCAGAGCTTGGAGCCCCTGCTGCTGGTACGTGTAGGCTTGGGGCATTTTATGCCACTTTGATCATCAGCGCCGGATCGGTGCCTTCGGTCAGCACGTACCAGGTGCCGCCGTCGTAGGAGAGCGTGGTGCCTCGCGGGAGGGGTTGATTGACCACCAGTGCGTCCCACTGGTAGCCGCAGGCGTGGAGGCTTCCACTCTGGGCGCCGGACCCGTTGGTCTGGAACGCCATGATGCGCGGTTCATAGTATTCGCAGCTTCCATCGAACCAGGTCGGCTTGGAGTAGGTTGCCACCGAGAAGAGGCTGAACTGGCCGGAGCGGGCGCTGCCCTGGCCGTTGAGGTAGGCGAAAGCGTTGGCTCCTGAGCTAAACAGACCACCGACGCCGATGGTGTCGGTGGTTTGGGCGCTCCCGTACGCGCACATGATCGAGTTCACCAGGCCCACCAGGTTCGGCGGGATGTAGGGCACGGTGAAGAAGAAGCACGACTGCGCCGGCATCGGGGTCGCCGCGCGGAACAGGTAGAAGTAATAGGCGTTGGCCACCAACTGGTAGGTGTAGCCGGTGCCGACCACGAGGGTTTGGCCGACCTGCTCCTGGAGCCCACTGGCGTTGGTGGTGGCCAGGGCGCTGGAGGCCGCAAAGAGCGAGGGGGCGGGGCTGCCCGTGCTGCGCCACATCCAGACGTCGCCCTGCATGCCTTGCGGCGTGGCGGCCGAGCGCACACGCCAGACACCGTCGCTCGATCCGCTCTTGATGAGGCTCCAGCCGGCGGCGACGAGCGCGTTCGCGACGGCTTGATTGAGCGTGTCGTTGGTGGCAGCACTCACCACGGTGTTGGTGATCGTCTGCCCAGAGTAGATAACTCCCATGTTATTGTAGAACCTCCGTTTCAAGAACCACGTTGTAGCCCATCCCGCAGGCCGCAGACCCGCTGAGGAGGTAAGCCCGGATCAGATCGCCGGGCGCGAACGCCATGCGGGCGGCGAACTCCTGGCTCGACAGCACGCCGCCGAAGCCTGCAGCCACGGTGAGCGGCCCCGCCAGGATCGACGTCCACGTCCCGGCGCGCAGAACCTGCAGGTCCAGGGTGACGTCGTCGCCGGGCGGGCTTTTGACATTGACGAAGACCGTGCCGGGCGACGTGAACCGGCTGACGATGAAGTAGCCGCCGAAGTCCTTCCCCACAGGGGGATTCCCGGCGATGCCGAAGATGAACGTGGCGCGGTCCCAGCCTGGCGTGGTGGCGCCCTGCATGGTCAGCACGCATTGAAACCCGCTGGAGAAGCCCGCGGAGAGCACGTCCAGGCGCAGTAGGTTGCCGGGCGCAAACGCCGTACCCGCCGCAAAATCGGTGGACTCGACGACGGCTGCCGAAACGATGCTGATCGGCGTCCCAAGGATCGTGTTCCACGTCGCGCCGGCGTCCTGGGAGAGCAGCACGTCAAACATGAAGCTTCCAGCCGGAGGTGGGGTCGAAAGGAACGCGTACAGGGTCGTCGGCGTCGATGCGCGTGCCACGATGTGCCGGACGCCATAGTCCTGGCCCGGCAGGATGGGCGTGCCGAAGCCGGCGAAGAACGTCGCCTTCTCCGCCAGACCGTCCAGCGTCGTCCCGCTGCTGCCGCCCCCGCTCGGGGGGTTGATGACCGGGCCTTGGCTGCCGCCGATGATTGTCCAATTTGCCATGACGGTTTACGAGCTAGGCATGAGCACCATGCGGTCGCCGGGGTTCAAGGTGACGCTGGCAATCCCCTCAACGGTGTCACCATAAGCCGGGTTCACTACGAGCGGCCCCACGCCGGCGTGGATGATGTACCGCGGGAAGCGCCGGATCGCGTCGCTGGGCTGCAGGTTCAAAGTCTGGTTCACGCCCTGGAAGGTCAGCACGTGGTCGCTGGTTTTCATGGCGTACGTGGTATCGGAGATGAACGCCTGGACGTAGCCATTGCCGTAGATGTAGACCATGCGCACAGGCGCCGAGGCGTCGCTCGATTCCAGCCCGCTTGTATTCTCGGTAAATCCGCCCACCAGCATCGAGAAGTCGAGGAAATTGGTGGTCGGTAGCGTGAGCGAGGTCGCCAGTTGGTAGTTGGCGTTGCCGGCGTCGTCCGACCGGACGCTGTTAGACCACGCCGTGTCCTCAACGATCCACACCGAGGTGGAATCGATCAGCAAGGGCTGATCCAGGGTGTACGCGGTCGTGGTGTTGTCGACGACCTTGGCCGTTGCCCCACGGTTCGTTCCTGCGATCACCCGGATGACCAGGCCCTTCTCTGCGTGCGCGATCAGACCGCCGTGCCCGCTCTCGGCGCCCAGCAGGCCGGCGTCGGTGAGAACGAGCGGGTTCGACCTGTTGTCGTAGCCCTTGAAGCAGACCACGAACGCGTCGCCGGAGAGAACTCCCGCCGCGGCCGCGTCGGTGGCGAGCGTAAACGTCCCGGTCGCGGCATTGAACGCGGTGATTGAGAAGCTGACGTACGGCGCCGCGCCGTCGTATCGACCGATGATGGCGAGCACTCGGCCCGCCCAGTTGTCGGTGCCGGCGGCGTCGATGGTCTCGGCCGCCACGATGGTGCTCCCGGTGCAGGTGTCCACCCGTGCGCCCAGCACGCCACCGTGCACCAGCAGTTTGCCTTTCAATTCCACGCCGGCGACGTTGTTGTTGGGCAGTGCCCATGTCGAGCGCGGGACCGGGCCGATGCAGGTGATCGAAGTGGGAGTGTAGCTGCCGCCGCTGGCCGTCAGGTTCCCGGTGTGGGTGTAGCAGATCAAGTCGTCCTGCGTCGACATGAAGACCACGTAGCCGGTGAGGCCGGACGCAGCGGGCCAGATGATGCCGGAGAGAGTGAACGAGTTGGTGTCGGTGCCGACCGGGAACTGCAGCAGGACGATCTGGCTGGGCGGCGTCAGGCCGCTCATGGCGTCAATGGCGCACACCGCCACGCGCAGCGTCGTCCCACCCTTTATCCAGCCGCCCGTGGTGGCCTGCGTGATGCTGCCCGAGGTGATGTTGGGCGCGCCCACGTTCGGAATGAAGCTGTTGACGGGCAGCTTCCCGGCGGCGGTTATGCTGGCTTGGGCATTGCCATCGGCGCTCGGGTTGTAGACCTGGGACAGATCGAAGGTCCACTCGTTCGGGAAGAGCGCGTCCGTGGATGGTGCCTGAACCTGGTACGGCGCCCAGGCCGGGCGGAACGGAATGGCGTAGAACAGCACGGGCAAGGGAGCCGGCGCCACGTCCAACGGCTTCGGCCCAACGGTCAGGTCGTACATCGATGCCGTCACGGTGCGCGCCGTAATGTCCACGGACCAGTCCTTGTTCAGCCGCCAGGATTGGATCCGGAAGTCGCCCGTGATGAATTGGAACGTGGCGCCCGAGGCGTCCGCCGGCGCCGGCGTGATGGTGAAGCCGGTCACCGCGCCGCTCGAGGTGGTGATCGCCGTCACCGTGCACTGGGTACCGTTGATCAGGACGTCTTTATTGACGATGAACGCGTCGAGAGGATCGCCCGTCAGGCTGCCGCAGGCGCCACTGGCGACGGTGCACGTCCCCTTCATGCCCGGCACGTCGGGGTGGGTGATCGAAACCACCTGGCCGACTTCGGTGTTGAGCGCCAGGACGGTGGTCTTCCAGGATACGTTCCGGGCGTTGCGCCATTCTGCCGGGTTGATGCCGCCGATCTCTTCGCGCGTGCGCACAGCCGCCAAGCGGAGGGCCTGCGAGAGCGTCCCGCAGCCCACCAGGTGCTGGCGAGCCGTCAGCGGGGCGCTGGTGCGCCCGTAATAGGCCGCGTGGCTCTTGTCCTGGTATTCGGCGGTGTTGGCCTGGTACTGATACGCCTGATCCGCGAAATCGATCACCAGGTGCTCGAAGGCGCCTTCGATGGGCTCCAAGCGGAGGCTCTGCAGAAGGAAGTTGCCGATCGTAAACGCCTCGGCCGCGGAGGCGTTGATGCGGCAGCCAAGTTTCAACTTGCCGAACTCCCAGGTGAAGTAGCCCAAGCCGCAGGCCAGGATCTCGGTGAGCCAGTCGCGGAACGGCTTCTGTTGCGCCAGGACGCCCTGGAAGCGGAACTGCTTTTCCGTTCCGCCCCCGACAACCGCGTCAACCATGTCATCGGCGATTTCCGAGGCGCCGCTGCCGTCGCCCGCGCAAACCGAGGACAGTACGAAGTGGGCAAGTTGAGCGTCCGACGAAGAGTTCCTCTGGGCCAGCGCCCTAAGCAGCGCGTTCACTGCAATCCAGAACGGATTCGTCAAACCCGAAACTGCGCTCCGGTTCCCGCTCTGGTCCCAGGTCCAGCCAGTAAGCCCCTGCGAGATCGGCACCTCCATATCGTGCGAATCGGCGGTGGTCGGCTGAATCCCCGAGGCGTCGGTGCGCCGGATCTCCACGAACGCGGTGCCGGCGGCCATCTCCGGACCCCACACCTGCGGCGATCCCTGGCCCAGGCTGAACGAATCCGTGGTCGGATTCACCGGATCGTTGCCGGCGACCTCGCGCAGCCCCATGGTCGGCTCGTTCCTGGTAACGTTCAGGCCGCCGTCGACCTTGAACCCCTGCGGCGTCTGTCCGTCGAGCATGGGCGCGATGATGTAGCGGTAGCCATCGGCGTTCTGGTAGACCAGCATTCCGGTGAACGAGCCAATTGGGCCGGCGCCGACGATGCCGAGGGCGTCGTAGAAGTCGGACTCGTCGCGGCCCGCCACGATCATGGCCTTCACCATGAACGCCTTCCCCGGATCGCCGTCGTCGTTACACCAGATCTCCTGGATGGCGTTGCCCCAGATCGAGTCGGAGACGATGGAAGTTGCGGTGACGTTGTTGCGGCCAAACCCCCAGGTGCCCGTCGAATTGTCCTTGACGCTGACGCCCTGCGGCTGCGCGGGGTGGCCGCCGAAGTAGGGTGCCATGCCGTGCGCCTGGCAGCCGTTGGCCGAATCGAAATAGTAATCGCACGAGGACGGGTCCGCTTGGAACGGCACGCCGGTACAAGATGACCCCGAGGTCTGGAGGCCGCCGTGCGCTGCGTACGGACAGGCAGCGCCGTCGTTGAACGGCTTCCAGCACGTCCGCGAGACCACGGAGACGGGGTACTGCTGGGTGACCTGGTACATCCCATCGCTCGCGCGCACCACGAACTGCGGGCTGCCGTCCGCCGCGAAAGTGATGACGAAACCGGCCCAGAACTGAAGCAGGATGCCGCTGTTGGTGTGGTAGAACGACAGGTCGATGGTGGCCTG
>JBEKDV010000313.1:0-9466 GCA_050014175.1 Candidatus Solibacter sp.
ACCAGGACTGGAATACCTACGAGATCCTCGCCGACGGAGACCATATTCGATTCACCTTCAATGGCGTCGTCACCATCGACATGCACGATCACGAGACGATGAGCGGGATTATCGCGCTGCAGTTGCATGCCGGCGAACCGATGCGGGTGGATTTCCGTAATCTGAAAATCAAGCAGCTTCCATAAAACGGATTGGCGTCTCGTACCGTCACATTGCCCCGGACGCGACCGTCCGGCCGGCGCCGGGCGGCGGCCAAGGCGTTTCGAACACTGGTGGCGGGGATCACCTGGAGAGCCAACTAAGATGCAAAAGCCGACCGATGTCCGAGTCCGGGAAATCCTTTTCGATTTTGAAGACTACCAATACCGAACACCGATCAAGTTCGGGGGCGCGGTGGTCGACAAAGTGACGCTGCTGAACGTGCGGGTACTGGTGGAGTCGCGCGCGGGAGGGCTTGCGTGGGGCTTCGGATCCATGCCGCTCGGCAACGTCTGGTCGTTTCCTTCCAAGCACCTGAAATACGACCAGACTCTTCAGGCTATGAAGACCCTGGCCGGGCATCTGGTGGCGGTGACGGCGGGGTATCCCGAGGCGGGGCACCCGATCGAAATCCACGACGACCTGGGACCGCAATACCTGGCCGCCGCGGCCCGTACGGCCGCCGAACTGGAATTGCCGGAGCCAATTCCCACGCTTTGCACGCTGGTGGCGGCGAGCCCCATCGACGCTGCCATCCATGATGGCTTCGGCAAGGTCAACGGCATCCACTCCTACCGCGGCTATGGCCGCGCGTACATGAACCGGGATCTCGGATTCTATCTTGACTCCGATTTTAGCGGCGAGTTCCCGGACCGGTATGTGGCGGGCACACCACAGGCCGAGATGCCGGTTTATCACCTGGTGGGAGCGCTCGATCCGGTTTTCGAACAGGACATCACACGCCGCGTTGGCGACGGCCTGCCCGAGGTGTTGGGCGAATGGATCGCCGCCGATGGCCTGACGCACATCAAAATCAAACTGGACGGTTGTGACCTCGAGTGGGATATCGAGAGGGTGCGGGCGGTGAATCGGGCAGCCGAAGCGGCGCAGGCCGCGCGCGGCGTGACCGACTGGTGTTACTCGCTCGACTTCAACGAGCGGTGCCCCAATCCGGAGTATGTGCTGGCTTTCCTGCGCCGCATCCAGTGCTCCGCGCCGGCAGCTTTCGGGCGGATCCAGTACATCGAACAGCCCACCGCCCGCGACCTGAAAGCTAACCCGCAGAACCGCATGCACGAGGTGGCCCGCATCAAGCCGGTAGTCATCGACGAATCCCTGCTGGACTATGAGAGCCTGCTGCTGGCCCGGGAATTGGGCTATTCGGGCGTGGCGCTGAAGGCGTGTAAGGGGCAGTCCGGCTCCCTGCTGATGGCCGCGGCGGCGCGGAAATTCGGCATGTTTCTTTGCGTGCAGGACCTCACCTGTCCGGGCGCATCCCTGCTGCACTCCGCCGGCCTGGCGGCACACGTGCCGACGGTAGCTGCCATCGAATCCAACGGCAGGCAGTATGTGCCGGCGGCCAACAAACCGTGGGAGGAGCGCTTTCCTGGAATCTTCCACATCGCGAACGGCCGCATGAAGACCGGCGTGCTCGACGGTCCCGGCCTCGGGATCGTACCATGATGGATCACGACATCTCCAAGGAGCCCTGATGCGAGAACCAAGTTTGGCCCACCCCATCGAAGCAACGGCGACCGTTCCGAGAGCCAACCGGCTGCGTTTGTCGGTAGCCGCACGCAACTTCGGAGCGGTGCCGGTGATGCAGGCTCTCGAAGCCGTGGCCCAGGCCGGCTTCGATACCTGCGACAACTTCCCCTGGCGCGATGAAGCGGAGTTCGCCACATACGTGGAGGGAATCCGGCGATTCGACCTCGGAGCCGGCGTGCTGGTGGTCAACAAGCACCCCGACGTCAACGCGCTCGGATGCAGCCTGAACAACCCCGCCGACAGGGACGGGTTCCTGCGCGAGCTTTCACGCTGCGCCGCCGCCGCACATGTGGTGGGCTGCGAGCGGCTGGAGTTGCTCTCGGGCAATACCATGGACGGCGTACCGCACGAGGAGCAGATGCGCACCGCGGTCGAGACGCTGCGCGCGGCAGTCCCGTTGCTGGAGCGAAACCGGATGACAGCCGTCGTGGAGATGCTAAACTCCTCCGAGGAACACCCGGGCTATTTTCTGGACTCGACGCGCCAGGCGCTGGATCTCATCGAGCGCGTCGGCAGCCCGCGAGTGAAGCTGCTGTTCGACATCTATCATGTGCAGCTTGGCGAGGGGAATATCATCCGCAAGCTGCGCCAGCACATCGACGCCATCGGCCAGATCCATTTCGCCGACGCTCCGGGAAGGCACGAGCCGGGCACTGGGGAAATCAATTTCCGCAACGTATTCAAAGCGATCTACGAGCTGGGAGACCGCTACCCGGGATACGTGACCGCTGAGTACCAGCCGACCGATTACAGTTTCCGCGATCTGGAGTTGATTGCGGAGCTGGCGACCTTTGAATGAGGGCGCGCCAGGTGTCATTACCAGGGAGAAGGACAACGATACTGAAGATTTTGTGACGTGAGCTGGTCGCGGCTGCCACGTTGTGCCTGCGGTAGCAACGCCAATTCTGCAGTGACCGTGGGCTTGATTAAGTTGCACCTGGGGCAAAGCGATGGGCGAAGTCCGCAAACCCGGTGGAAGCCTTTGAAGTAGCCCCCCTCGGTGCGGGGCGGAGAGATTCAGCGCTCGCGCGCCGAACTCTCCGTCTCAAGGCCGATGGCGTTGATGACGGAGATGCACCGCGGGTCCGAACGGAGGACGTCCCATCGCGGGTCCACCTTAAGCCAGACCATCTCGTAGCAGCGCTGGGCGAGAGCGATGTCCAGCCATTCAAACGCCTTATCCTTTTCGCCCAGCCCCATGTAGATGAGCGCGGTGTCGAAGGGCGAGACATACCGGCGCTGCGACAGGGTGGCCAGTTTCTGGACCACTTCGAGCGCTTCCCTCCGCTTGCCCATCAGGGCGTAGGAGTGCCCCAGCGCACCAATCAGCCGGGGCGACTGGGAAAGCGCCGCTCCCTTTTGAAGAGCATCGCAGGCCTCCGGGAGCCGCATACGTTGCTCGCAGGTAAGCCCCAGCAGCCAGTAGCCTTCGTAAAAAGTTGGGTCGAGGTCCAGCGTGCGCAGGGCCTGGTCCTGGGCGCGCTGATACTCGCGACGGCAGTAGAAGACCAAGCCGGTGTCTCGCGCGATGCTGGTCGACACCGGGTCCAGCGCCTGCGCCCGTTCGATCTCGAGCAGCGCCTCGTCTAGCCGTCGCAAGGGCATCAGGCAGGTGATGGCGTACCAGTGGTGGGCGGTGGCGTAAGACTCCTTGATCTGGATGGCCAGATCAAACTCGCGCTCGGCCGCCTCCCACTCCCAGTCGTAGGTGGCGGTGACGTGCCCGAGCGAGGTGTGCGCCTCTGCCAGGTTGGCGTCGAACTCGACGGCCTTGACGGCGGCCTCCTTTGCCCGCGCGCGAACTAGGTGGGTCGGCAGCACGCCGTAGTTGCCGAGCAGCGAGTAGGAGTCGGCCACGCCAGCCTGGGCCAGCGCATAGCCCGGATCGATTTCCAGCGCTTTTTCGAAGTTTCTGAGGCCGTCCCACAGCCCCTGCTGAGAACGCCGGTTCCAGCAATACCGGCCCTTGAGGTACAGCCGGTAGGCAGCGGAACTCTCGGTGGATCTTTTCACCAATTGCTGCTGGCCACCGTTCAGCAGGTGTTGTACCTTCAGGCTGGTAACGATGGCGCGCGCGATCTCTTCCTGGATGGCGAAGACGTCCTTCAGGTTGCGGTCGTATGTTTCCGACCAGATGTAGCAACCGCTGTCGATGTCCACCAGTTTCGCGGAGATGCGCAGGTGCTCCTCTTCCTTGCGCACGGTGCCTTCAAGCGCGGCACCCACCCGTAACTGCTTCCCGATCTCGCGCAAGTCGTAGTCCTGGCGGCGCAGTGGCCTCATGGAGCTCCAAGCCACCACGCGCAGCCCCTGTACCTTGGTCAGGGCATTGATCAGCTCAATCGACATGCCGTCGCAGAAGTACTCCTGGTCCCTGCTGGGGCTCTGGTCCACGAACGGCAGCACCGCGATGGCCTGGCTGTCCGCTGTGACATTCCCGGGCACGGGGTCAGGCAGCAGGTCCGGGGCCGCCTCGCGAAACGACGGGGCATAGCTTCCGCGGAGGAACTCTATCGTGATCGGATCCCACCGACCGTCGGTCTCGTAGTAGCGGGTGAGTTTGGCCCGTAGCCTCCCGGCCTCCACGCGGACGATGGGATCCAAGCGCGGGTCGAAGGATACGTCCTTGTCGAACACCGCCATTCCGATCACATATTCTTTTAGCTGATCACCGTGCCCGCCGAGCGTCTGCTCAACGACGAAGGTGAGAAATCGGCTCAGCCGCCCGGAGTGAATCAACCCCGGATTTCTGAGAACCCTCCCGAGTTGCGCGCGAACCTCCTCGGCCGGAATGCCGGAAAGTTGACGCACCACACCGGCGCCGACGCGCTTGGTTCCGTCGCTGTAGTCCGATTCCGCCATCTCTCACTAGCTGGGCACACGAGCCCGCAGCACGTTTAACTAGGCTCATCGATTGTAGCTCGATTCTCCCGTCCCCAGCGGCCCGCATGACGCGACGCCGCCTGTCGCGTAGTTGGTTACGTCGGGCTATTTCAGATCGAAGACCACGGCATAAATCTCTCCCTCAAACGGGAGCTCTCCTTGGTTCCGGTACGAGTGATCAGTATCAGTGTCTCTAGTACTGGAGGCTGGTTCCATAATTCCGCTTGAGGTCGCGCCATTGCGGAGGTAAGGTCCAAATGGCTACCGATATTGCCCATTAAGAGGACCTAAATGACTGATTTGATTGTTGTTCCGCAGACTACCGACTTGCGAAGGTTGAAGGGGTTGGTGCTGGATAGCGTCTCGTCGCCGATTACCCGCCGCGTTTACAATCTCGGGCTCGACGAATTCTTCGAGTGGTACGGCTGGGAACCCCGGCCCGGATTCACGAAGGCGACGGTGTGCGCCTGGCGCGTTGTCCTGGAAACCCGCGGGCTCGGCGCCGTTTCCATCAACGTGCGGATTACGGCTGTGCGTAAGCTTGCGGTGGAGGCGGCCGACAACGGGTTGCTGGCGCCGGAAATGGCCGCCGGGATCACGCGGGTTAAGGGCGTCGCGTCCAAAGGCGTGCGCTTGGGCAACTGGCTCTCGGTCCGGCAGGCGCAGACGCTGCTGAATACCCCGGACATTGCCACGACCAAGGGCCTGCGTGACCGGGCGATTCTTGCTGTGCTTCTGGGCTGTGGCCTGCGGCGGTCCGAGGTGGCTGCGCTCACCGTTCCCCACGTCCAGCAGCGCGACGGGCGATGGTGCATCGTAGACCTCGTTGGGAAGCATGGACGCGTGCGGACGATTCCAGTGCCGACGTGGGTAAAGGTGGCGACCGATGCGTGGACGTCCGCCGCCGGCATCGCTGAAGGGTACGTGTTCCGACCCGTGAACCGCGCTGGCCAGGCGCAAGGCGACGGCCTGAGCGAAAAGGTCGTCTGGCAATTGCTCCAAGGGTATGCGGCGGCGGCTGGTGTTCCGGGGATCGCACCGCATGACCTCCGGCGCTCATGCGCGAAGATGTGCCGCGCGGCGGGTGGCGAGCTTGAGCAGATTCAGTTGCTCCTCGGGCACGCTTCGGTGCAGACGACCGAGCGTTACCTGGGTACGAAGCAGGATTTGGTGCACGCGCCGAACGATGGGATAAAGTTGAGGGTGCTGGTATAAGCCCTAAGTCGCGCCTGGATCCGCGCGAGTCTGCGGTATGGACGGTGAAGGGTTCTTCGTCGAACTGGAGAGGGAAGAGCGCCAATTGCATCGCCAGCAAGGATGACACCTTTCACGGGGTGAAGCGCTTTTCGATGCCCGTTTCCTTCTGCAAGCTGCTATAACACAGAGGTACATGGGGCCTGTCGAAACCTACCTGTCGGAGATGCGTGAACTCCGCTCCGCGCGCGCCGGCGTCAAGGAAATCACTTACTACACCGCGCTGGCCAACCTGCTGGATGAGGTCGGCAAGACGCTCAAGCCCAAGGTCCGCTGCATCCTCCAGTTGCAGAACCGCGGCGCGGGCAATCCCGATGGCGGGCTTTTCACCGCCGATCAGTTTCCCAAGGGCAGCGCCGAACCCGCGGGCGCCGGTATCCCTGCGCGCGGCGTAATCGAAATCAAGTCCACCTCCGAGGACGCCTGGATCACTGCCGATGGCGAACAGGTCAGCAAATACTGGGGCCGCTACAACCAGGTCCTGGTCACCAACTACCGCGATTTCGTCCTGGTGGGCCGCGATCCCGAAGGCCGCCAGATCAAGCTGGAAACCTACCGCCTGGCGCGCGATGAAGCCGAGTTCTGGTCGGATGCCCGCCATCCCGCCAAGAAAGCGGCCGTGATCGGTGAGAGCTTTATCGAATTCCTCAAGCGCGCCCTGCTGCTGGCCGCGCCGCTCGATTCGGCTTCCGACCTGGCTTGGTTTCTCGCCTCCTACGCGCACGAAGCCAAGTTCCGCATCGAGCACGGCGAGTATCCGGGGCTCGCCACCGTGCGCACCGCGCTCGAAGAAGCGCTCGGCATGACCTTTGAAGGCGCCAAGGGCGACCACTTCTTTCGCTCCACCCTGGTCCAGACGTTGTTTTACGGCATGTTCTCCGCCTGGGTGCTGTGGAGTAAGTCGCACCCCAGTCGCGCCGCGCGCTTCGATTGGCGGCTCAGCGACCAGCACTTGCGCGTTCCCATTTTGCGCAAACTCTTTCGCGAAGTGGCCGACCCCGGCTCCATGGAATCCATGGACCTCAACGAGGTGCTGGACTGGGCCGCCGCCACCCTCAACCGCGTGGTCCGCGCCGCGTTCTTCGAGACCTTCGAAGAGCGCCACGCCGTGCAGTATTTTTACGAGCCGTTTCTGGAGGCCTTCGACCCCGAACTGCGTAAGGACCTCGGCGTCTGGTACACGCCCACCGAGATCGTGGACTACATGGTGGAGCGCGTGGACCGCGTCCTCCGCGAGGAACTGGCGCTGCCCGATGGCCTCGCCGACAAGAACGTCTACGTGCTGGACCCCTGTTGCGGCACCGGTGCGTATTTGGTTGGGGTGCTGAACCGGATCGCGGAGACGCTGCGCCTGAAGGGTGGCGACGCACTGCTCGCGCAGGATTTGAAGGAAGCCGCCATTCAGCGTGTTTTCGGTTTCGAGATTCTGCCCGCGCCCTTCGTGGTGGCGCACTTGCAACTCGGATTGTTGATGCAGCACCTGGGCGCGCCGTTTGCGGACAAGGGCAAAAAGGAACGGGCCAGCGTCTTCCTCACCAACTCGCTGACCGGCTGGGAGCCGCCCGTCAAGCCAAAGAAGCAGCTCACCTTCCTGGAACTGGAGGAGGAGCGCGCTGCCTCGGACGTGGTGAAGCGCGAAAAGCCCATCCTGGTGATTCTCGGCAACCCGCCCTACAACAGCTTCGCCGGCATTGCCAAGATCACAGAGGAGCGCGGACTTTCGGATGCGTACCGCATCGCGAAGAACGCTCCCGCCCCGCAGGGACAGGGATTGAACGATCTCTACGTGCGCTTTTTCCGGATGGCCGAGCGGCGCATAGTGGAGAAGACGGGCGCGGGCGTGGTCTGCTTTATTTCGAATTACTCCTGGCTCGATGGCCTCTCTTTTACGGCGATGCGCGAGCGCTATCTGGAAGTGTTCGACCGCATCTGGATCGATAACCTGCACGGCGACCGTATCATCTCAGAGTACTCACCCGATGGGCGGACGAGCGAGACCGTCTTCGCCATCGAAGGTAAATCGCCCGGCATTAAGATCGGGACAGCAATCACCCTCATGGTGCGGAAGAAAGAAGGTGCACACGCCGGCGAGCTGCTCTACTGCGACCGCCAGGAGGCGCGCGCGGCGGACCGGCGCGCGGCATTGCTGAAAAGTCTGGATCACAACGAGACGTACGCAGCGCTCGAACCCGAACTGCGGCTCGGCCTCCCGTTCAAACCTCGCGCCATTGGTGCGGATTACTTTTCGTGGCCGTTGCTGCCGGAGTTGTTTCCCGTTTCGTTCCCAGGCGTCAAGACCAGCCGCGACGACGTGGTGGTAGACATTGACCAGGACCGCCTCATCCGCCGCATGGAGCAATACTTCGACAAGGAGTTCAGCCACGAAGAAATGCGCAAAATCGCGGCGGGGGCGATGGCAAACACCGCAAGGTTTCAGGCGGAACAAACGCGAGATAACCTACGCGAACGCGGATTCAAACCCGAAAATGTTGTGCGCTATTGTTATCGGCCATTCGATATTCGGTGGTTGTACTGGGAGCCTGCCACCAAACTCCTGGACGAGAAGAGAAGCGAATACTTTCCGCACGTCCGTGCTAGCCAGCCCTGGTTGATTACGCAGCAGATGCCGCGCCGGGAATGGTCAAAGCCGCAAGCGGTTGCCCACATGGGATGTCTCGATCTCATGGACCGAGGCGCCAGTTGTTTCCCTCTCTATCTTCATGCGCCGAGCCTGCTCGACCCGGAGGGCAAAGCGCCCAACGCCAGCGAGGCAATCCATCGATATTGCGACACGCTCGGCGTGGAACCGGCCCAGGTTTTCTTCAACGTGCTTGCCATGATGCACGCACCAGCCTACGCATCCGAAAACTCCGGTGCGCTGCGGCAGGACTGGCCCCGCATTCCGCTGCCTACCAGCGCCGCCGTGCTCCATTCCTCCGCCGAACTCGGGCGGCGAGTCGCGGCGCTGCTCGATATCGAGCAGGCCGTGCCAGGCGTGAACGTGTCGCCGGTCCGTCCGGAACTGCGTGTCATCGGCGTGCTCACCGCCGCCTCCGGCCAACTCAATCCCGGCGACGGCGATCTCGATCTCACCGCCGGGTGGGGACATGGCGGCAAGAACGGCGTCACTATGCCCGGCAAGGGCAAGGCCGTCGCTCTGCCCGGCGCTGCCACCTACGATGTCTATCTCAACGGCAAAGCCTTCTGGAACAACATTCCGTCCGCCGTCTGGGAGTACACCCTCGGCGGCTACCAGGTGATCAAGAAATGGCTCAGCTATCGCGAAAAGGAATTGCTGGGCCGCGGACTCACCAAGGAGGAAGCGCGCCACGTCACCGATATGGCGCGGCGCATCGCCGCGCTCCTCCTCATGGGTCCCGCCCTCGACGCCAATTACGAAACCGTCAAGCGCGATACATACCTCTGCCGCCCGCGCGCCCAGTAGTCTCCGCGCGAAGAATCTGGGGTCTGAAGCGGGACGGAAAAATGCGTCTGTCCCTTTTGTCCTTAGCAGGTTGCCGAAAAAGCATATTCAGCCGCCGATCAACGCCGATAAGCGCCTTGTTTCAATCTGCGTTGATCG
>JBEKDV010000314.1:0-9461 GCA_050014175.1 Candidatus Solibacter sp.
CGAGAGCATGGATTCGAGAAGCTTGCTTCATGAGACTACCGCGAGTCCGATCCTTCCTTTGTAAAGACAATGATCGCGCCATCCGGATCGGCCACTCGAACCTCGCCGGCCTGCACCAGCGGCGCGAATCCGCGGCGGCGAAGTTCGTCGGTTGCACGTGCAACGTCCGGCACCGCGAAGACAATGCGCGCCCTGGCCTGGCCGGAAGCCGTCTGAAGCTCCACATCCTCACCGGAATCTCCGGGCACCCGAAGCCGCGGCGCGCTGGCGTCACCGCGATCCTCGAAGGCCAGCTTGCTAACGTAGAACGCCCGCGCCGCGGCCATGTCCCGGACACTCGCCACCGCCCGAAGCAAGTGCTGCGAGATTCGCCCCGCGCCCAGATGATGGCCTCGATCCTCGAAATGCAGAGAGCCCGGCAGATACTGCAGGTACTCGAGCATCTGCCCTTCGGGGTCGTGAATGGAGAAGAGCAGATTGCCGGCGCGCGCCTTGTTGACGGCGGTGGGTTCCAGATTGCGCTTCAGGTATTCGGCGCGTAAGGCCGCGAGGTCGCCGGCCTCGAAACAGATGTGCATCAGGCCGAGGGGCTGGGAATCCGCGGTGCGCGGGTAGAGTTCGATGAACTGGCGGTCGTTGATCTTCAGGAAGGCTACCGCGGTAATGCCGGCATCGTCCAAACGGAACGCCTGCTCGAAGCCCAAAGCCTGGTAGAAGGCGGCCGACGCAGCGAGGTCGGCGATACGGAATGCGACGTGCGTGATGCCGCGCAGCGCGAGCGGCTGCGCCCAGGAAAACGCCGCGCACACGAGGCCGAGCGTGATTTGGCGAATGGTCAAACGGAGCGTATCGGTATCCTTTCCGCTGAGCCAGAGTTTATCATGGCGATAAGCGATTTTCCGGTCTGGAGGTAGCGTATGAAGCATTGGTTCCCGGTCGCCGGCAGCATTTGGATGCTGCTGGCACTTACGGCGAATGCCGCGACTGAAGTCACCAATCAGGTTCCCGGTCCCTTGAGCGAATTCGGCGCCGCCGCGATTCGCAGCGCTGCCGGCGGGCTTTCCCTCGGACGAGTCGCGATCTCCGTGACCCGGGATTTGAAGCCGGAAGCCTTTCGCATCCGCGCCATCGACGGCGGTTACGCAATCAGCGGCGGCGACGCGCGCGGCGCCATGTACGGCGCGCTGGATTTCGCCGAGCAACTGGAACTCTCCGCCCGGGTACGCGACAAAGAAGAGCAGCCGTCGCTCCCCGTCCGCGCCCTCAAGTTCAATGTTCCGTTGCCTGGCACCGGCTATCTGTCCGAGGAGGACTTGGCCAACAACCAGTGGTTCTGGAGCCTGGATTACTGGCGGAAGTTCCTCGACATGGCGGCGCGTAACCGGTACAACGCCATCACCTTCTGGAGCGCCCATCCGTACGGCCGCATGGTGCGCGTCCCCAAATATCCGGAGGCGGCGGACGTGCCGGCGGCCGAACTCGACAAAAACATCACGTTCTTCCGCCAACTCTTCCAGATGGCCGCCGATCGCGGCCTGGACACGTACCTGGTGACCTGGAACATCCATGTGTCGCGCGCCTTCGCCCAGTCGCATCGGGTTCCTGCGTCCGGCTTCGATTCGCCGCTGGTCCGCGATTACCAGCGCGAGGCCATCAAAGCGCTGTTCGCCACCTATCCCACGCTCACCGGCCTCGGAACCACCGCCGGAGAGCGCATGGACGCAATGACGGCGAAGCAGAAAATGGACTGGATTGCCGACACCTACTTCGCGGCGCTGAAGCAGTTGGCGCGGCCGGTGCGGTTCATCCTGCGCTACTGGCAGGCGGAGCCGGAGTCTCTCGCGGCCATGCTGGCATCGGCCAATTATCCCGGCCCCGTGTATCTGGATATCAAGTTCAACGGCGAGCACATGTACTCGTCGGTGGAGCCGCATGTGCTCGATCCGAAGTGGGTGGCGCTGGCGCACGGCCGCTACCGCCTGCTCTGGCACCTGCGCAACGACGACGTGTTCATTCTCCGCTGGGGCGACCCCGATTTCGTGCGCGAAACCGTGCGCCATATGGCGGGAGCGGACACGGCCGGCTTCGTGGAAGGTTCGGAGGTCGACGTGCCCGGCCCGGATCGCATCCACACGGAGACCGCCAAAGCGCACCTGGACTGGCAATACAAGTTCGAGAAGCACTGGTTCCGCTACATGCTCTGGGGACGGGTGGGCTACAACGCCGCCGAGCCGGATGCCACCTGGCTGGGGCATTTCCAGCGGCGCTTCGGAGCGGCGGGCGATGACGTCTACGAGGCCATGCACCAATCCGGCAAGATCGTCCCGCTCATTACCTCCTACCACTGGAATTACATGAACGGCGACTGGTATCCGGAAGGCTCGATCGGGAGTTGGAACACCTCCTACGAACAGCCACGGATCAACTATCGCCGCGCCGCCATGTACCACGACATACGCACGTACATCTTCAACAACACCATCGGCGGGGAGATGGCGAATATCCCCGAATTCGTGGCGGGGTCGAAGAAGACAAGCCCGCTGGAGGTGGCGGACCGCCTGGAGCAGTACGGCACGCGCACGCTGGACTCGATCGCGCGGGCTCGCGGGCATGTGGAACGCGGTGCCAAGGAGTTTGCCTGCACCGACGCGGACCTGATGGCTTACGGCAACCTTGGCATCTACTACGCCGAGAAACTGCGCGGCGCCGCGCACCTGGCCCGCTGGATGTTCGGGGCCGGCGAGCCGGAACAGAAGCAGGCCCTCGCGCACCTGGAACTGGCGCTGAAGGCCTGGCGCGGCGTGGTGGCGGCCACGGAGAACCACTACGTGACGCACGAGGTCTGGCTCTTCGGCCAGTTCGACTGGAAGCGCTACCTGCCCGATGTGGAGGCCGACATCCGCATCGCCCGCGAGGCCAGGCCGTTGCGCGCGGGGTCGACGTACGATCTCCAGGGTCTGCACGCGTGGTTGGAGTACGCCAACGGGCTGTTAGGTCGCGCCAACGCGATTCCGCCGGCCGCCACCCAGCAGCCGGTTCGAGTGGAAGCGGAAGCGGCGGCGTCCATCACTCCGCCACTAGCCCTCGGCGAGGACGCTTCGGGTGGGCAGGGCAAGTACGTGGGGGTTGCGGCTGCGGCACCCGCGGCCAGACCCGAGAGCGAGAGCATCACCGGCGCCCGCGATTTCGTCTCCCCGGCCGCCAGCGCCACCTACCGCATCGAGATTCCGGCGGACGGCGCGTATCTGCTGAGCGCGGTCTGCTGGTGGGGCGAGCGCGCGGGCGGCTTCACCGTGCTGGTGGACGAGAGCAACATGCGCGACCTCGCGCTGCGTCCTTCCAAGGATGCGCCGCTGGGTTCCTGGACCACCGAAAAGCTGGCCGCTCCCCTGTATCTGGGTGCGGGCAGCCACACGGTGCGCATCGTCGGCCGGACACCGGGCGCGCGCATCGCCCGGTTCGAACTGGCGCCGGCTCCGGCGGGGGGCAGCACGCCACGGTTTTAGTTTCGGAACCAAATGGAAACAACAGGAAAGCGGTATCCCTCAATGTGAAGGTGTGTGAATGTAGGTCAGTGCCGCGAAAACTGCCTGACCGATTGTTCCTAATGCGATGACCACGGTCAGCCAGATCAGCAACTTTGTGTAGCCTCCTATCGCCCTTGCAGTGGTTTCGTTGGCCTCAGCAGCTTTAAGCTGTGTGAGCAGGGCGAGCTTTTGGTAGTAGGGCATCTCGGGTACCAAGTTTGGATCTGAAAGCTCGTCCCAGATTTCCCTAGTGGGTCTGCCCCACGAGAATCGTTGTTCGGTCGGCGGGATGCCCATTTGCGAGGGTCTCCTGAATGATCTAGGTTAGCAAGTTAGGTAAGATCACTGTTAGCGGAATATTATGAACCTACACATTGCGCCAGCGGATCTATCGGCATGATTTCCGCGCAAGAGGCTCCAGGCCGGAGCGGAGCGTCAGTTCGTCATGTAGGGTTTTATTCGGCTTTCGAAATCCTGCTGTGACGTGCACGAGGTATCCGCGACAGAGCATCGTGTCAAGCTATTTGAAGTAGCGTGGTGGCTTTCGACGAACAGACCGAACTCGTCCCGCTCATGAACGTCCGACAGAGTCAGACCAAGGTACCATTCGTTGTTCTCGTCCATGAAGGATTGCTCCCTGACCAGGATGAGGCACTTGTTCAGCGACCTATTGTAGTGATTCGTGTAATTCAGGACCGCCGTCAGCTTGCCTGGCCGCCAATGATCGCTGAAATACGTTTGCGCTTCCTGTGCACATTTCGACTCCAGGTCGTAGATACGCACGGCCTCCTGCTGGTGGAGTTGCCCAAGGATCTCCTGATTCTGCTTTTCGAGTTTGTCAATCCTGCCCGAGTCGCAGCCGACTAGAGTGGTCGCAAAGATAGCCACGATGTTTCCGACCATCCTTCGGCTTGTCATCTCGAGGAGCGCTCCAGGGCAGTCGCAAGGTCCTGTTCCAGGTCCGCGTCCGTATAGTTCAGGTGGGTATCGTGCGCCTTAAGAAACGCATGCACGTCGAAACGCGATTCAAATCCCAGCATTCGCCGAACCTGCTCCTCGGAGAGCCGCCCAAGCCGGTACTCCTGCGACGCGAGAGACTCAAGTGCCGTCCGGGAGATATCTTCCCCGTTCTCCGTAAGCAACTGGACGATGTCTGCCGGCAGGCTCAATGTGATGGTCATGGGCGTTGCCTTTCTACTTGATGCCCCTTGCTCGTTCCAGGGCGTCGCTCACCTCTATTATGCCAATATCCAAAACCACGAGTCGGACGAATTGCCGGTAACCGCCGCGTATCGTTTGCGTGTATATACATTAGCCGTGTATACTTGAAGCGTGCTGGACGAGATGGAAGGCTTCGATTGGGACGGCGCTAACGTGGGTCATATTCTGCGCCACGCTGTCACACCCTTCGAAGTCGAGGAAGTGGTGGGCCGCGCCAACGTCATCATTCCGGCGACTTCCATTCATCGCGAGAATCGCTGGAAGCTTTTCGGCAGAACAGCATCCGGCCGCTATCTGGTCGTCGTCTTTACTGTCCGCCGGAACTTGTTCCGCACCGTTACTGCCTACGAAATGAACGCTGCCGACAGGAGGAATTATGCCCCGCACATCGACTAACGCTCCGAAATTCAAGTCCGGAGCCGAGGAAGCCGACTGGTACGCCACCCCGCAAGGCCGCCGGCAGACGCAGCGCGAGTTTGCTCGTGCGCTCAAGGACGGGACTGTGATTCGCTCGGCCGGGTCGAAGGTCTTGAAGACCGATTCGAGAGTGCTGCACCAACTCATGGAACAGGCCAAGTTGAACGCCACTCGCGCCATCTCGATCCGCGTCCCGATCGCCGACCTCGAACAGGCGCACAAGATAGCGGAAAAGACCGGCGTCGGCTACCAAACCGTGCTCAAGCAAGCCATCCGCGAGGGCCTGAAGAGAGCGGGCTGATTTCCGAGTATCACCCCACGTGTCTCCCGTTGAAGCTTTCCACGGCGCGAATCATGGCGACGATGTTCTCCACCGGGGTGCGCGCCTGAATATTGTGCACGGTGTTAAACACGAAGCCGCCGTCTTTGTAGAAAGCCTCGCAGCGCCCGAGCACCTGCTCGCGCACCTCTTCCGGTGTGCCGAACGGCAGCACCTGCTGGGTGTCCACCCCTCCACCCCAGAAGACCAGGTCGCGGCCGTATTTCTGCTTCAGCGCATCCGCTTCCATGCCGGCGGCGGAGCACTGCACGGGGTTGAGAATATCGAAGCCGGCCTCCACGAACGAGGGGACGAATTTTCCCACCGCGCCGCAGGAATGCTTGAACGTCTTCCAGCGCGTATTCTTGTGGACCCACCGGTTGACTTCGCGGTAATAAGGCAGCCACAATTCGCGGAACGTCACTACCGAGCAGAACGACGAAGTCTGCGTCCCGAAATCCGTTCCGCAGATGTTCACCACGTCCACCAGATCGCCCACTCGCGCCGCGATCCGCGCCAGGTTCGCCAGCGCGATCTGGCACTGCCCGGTGAACACGGCATGCACGAAATCCCGGCGCGCGCGCGTCGACATGTACCATTCCGTGATGTCGCGGATGCCCTTGGGGTGGGGCAGTCCGACTCCCGGAACCAGGGCGATGTCGCCGAACGAAGTGCCGCCGAAATTCGCCACCACGGCGCGCCCCGTGCCTGCCGCGCGGCGCGCTTCGCGCTCCAAATGGGCCAGTTCCTCTTCGGAGATGGGGCCATATTCCTCCAGGTTGTCGGCCGGGTCGAGATGGTCTTCGTCGAACGGCTGCTGCCGGATGATGGCGTCGAAAAAATACCCGCCGGCGGGCATGCGGGCGCTCGGCGGATTGGATGTGTCGCCCAGCGGGTGCATCAGCGTGTCGCCGTTCTCGTCGATGGTGACGTTGAACTGGCCGGGCACCAGCACCTCGGCGCCATCGTACATGCGGAACGGCTTCCAGTCTTCGGCGGGGAATCCGAAACGCGTCATGCGCCGGATGATGCCCTCCGTGTCGATACCGAGAGCCAGTTTGAGGTCTTCGGCGATTTCGCCGAGGAACTGGCCAGGGTCGACGGCCTTCACGGGCTTCTTTTCCAGCCCGAAATAGTCGCGCAGCGCCAGCACGCAACTGGCGTGGATGCCGGACACCATGGTGCCGCCGAAATCCACCGGAATCCGGTCCGGCTGCCGATGATCCAGGGCACAAAGTACACGCTCTCTGCCGCTCGTTTTCGTCACGTGTTACGGACCTCCAGGTTAACCGCCAACAGGCGGGGGGACATCAGATGGATGATACTCAAACCCACGAGATAGGAGAAACTGGCGAGGGCGAAGATGGTGAGGTAACTGCCCGTCGCCTGCAGCACGAAACCCACCGCGCTCGAAACCAGCATGCCGCCCGTTGCCCCTCCGAACCCGCAGATCCCGGTCACCGAACTGACCGCCCGCTTGGGGAAAATGTCGGAAACGATGGTGAAAATGTTCGCCGCCCAGCCACAGTGGCCCGCCATGGCGAGAGAGATGAGTCCGGTGGCCAGCCAGGGGTTCGATACTCGCGGAGCCAGCACGATCGGCAGCACCATCAGGGCGCATGCCAGCATGGCCAGCTTGCGCGCGGCGTTGTTGCCGCGGCCGTGCTCCGTCAGGAACGAGTAGAGCCAGCCGCCGAAGATGCCCCCGGCACTCGAAGCCAGGTACATGCCGGCTACCGGCAGGCCGATCTGGTCGAGTTTCAACCCGAACTGCGAATTCAGGAACTTCGGCACCCAGTAGAGGTAAAACCACCATACCGGGTCGGTGAGGAAGCGGGCCAGGAGGAGTCCCCAAACCGGCCGGTTGGCAATCAACACCCGCCAGGGGACGTGCTCCACCGATTCGGCGGGCTCGCTAGAGATGTAGTCGAGCTCCGCGCGGCTCAATCTGGGGTGGTGCGCCGGCTCGCGGTAAATCAGCAGCCAGGCCACAATCCACAGCAACCCCGCGCCGCCGACACTGGCGAATGCCCATCGCCAGCCGAATTCGAGAGTCAGCCACGGCACCAGGAGCGGCGCCAGGATGGCGCCCGCGTTGGATCCGGAATTGAAAACACCGGTGGCCAGAGCCCGTTCCCGCTTTGGGAACCACTCCGCCACGGTCTTGATGGCCGCCGGGAAATTGCCGGCCTCGCCCAAGCCCAGCAGGAAGCGCGCGCAACCGAAGCCCATCGCCGATGCCGCGAGCGCATGCATCATGGCGGCAATGCTCCACCAACCCAACGCCAGAGAGTAGCCCAACCGCGTCCCCACGCGATCGATGAAGCGGCCCATGCCCAGCAGGCCGATGGCGTATGCCCCCTGGAAGGCCGTGACGATCAACCCGTACTGCGCCTCACTCCAGCCGATCTCCCTTTGCAGGGTGGGCGCGAGGATACCCAGGATCTGCCGGTCGGCATAATTCACCGTGGTGGCGAAGAACAGGAGCGCGCAAATGGTCCAGCGGAACCCGCCGGCCGGTGTTCCAGGCGCTTCCACCGCCGTCTCGGCGGCCTTGCGATCGGGACCTGGCATTGGGTTTCTCCGCGGCGAAACTGAGGCGTCCGGGTTCTTCCGTGGACTTTGCACTCGGGTCCTTCCAGACTAACAGACCTTTTGCACCCTTGCCTCCCCGGTGGCGGCGTGCGCCGGCGTCCCTCGCCGCGCGCCTCCGCGTTGCGCCCAGCCGGCAGGCGGACGTATACTCCCGAATGGAGACCCAAGGGAGTAAAGATATGCACATCGTAAGCAAATCGTCGGTAGCCCTGGTAGCGGTGGCGATGTCTCTGCTGTCCGCCTGCGGCGGACGGCATGAGGCAACCGAGAAATATTTTCTTGTAGCCGCCAATACGAAGATTGCGTACTGGCAGGAGGCCGCCGAGGGCTTGCGGGCCGCGGCGCGGGAGATGGGAGTCAAGGTGGAGATGGTAGGACCGGAAACATACGATCCGAAAGCGGAGAAGGAGGCATTTCTGGCGGCGGTTCACGCGCAAATCCCTCCTGCCGGCATCCTCGTCTCGGCCGCGGATCCGGAGTTGATGCGCGACGCCATCGACGCGGCCGCCACCGCCGGCATTCCAGTCGTTACGATCGATTCGGACTCCCCCAAGAGCAAGCGTTTAACCTTCATCGGCACCAACAATTACGTGGCGGGTCAAATGAGTGGCGAACTCCTCGCCAAGGAACTCAACGGGAAAGGCAACGTGGCTCTCTTCAGCATTCCGGGCCAGGAGAATCTCGATGAGCGGGTGGAAGGTTTCAGGCGGGTTCTGGGGCGCAGCCCCGGCATCAAGATCGTTCAGGTCATCGATATCGCCGGCGATCCCACGAAAGCTTTCGACGGCGCCAATAATCTCATCGCCAAAGGCAAGACCGCTCCGGACGCTTTTGTGTGCATGGAAGCCTTGTCGTGCGCCGAAGTGGCCGACGTGCTGGACCGCGCCGGTATCAAGGGCAAGACAATCATAGCCATGGACACTCAGGAAGGGACGCTCAACTGGATGCGCAAGGGCATGATTCGGGCCACCATCGCCCAGAAGCCTTACACCATGGCGTATTTCGGGACGCGCTTGCTCGATGATTTCCACCACGCCAAGCCGGCTCCCGACGCCAGCGCGGCGCGGGGTACCCGCTCCCCGGTTCCGGTCTTCATGGACACGGGCGCGACCTTGGTCGATCAATCGAACATGGCGTCGTTCGCGGCGCCGCCCACGCCCGCGCACTGAAGCGGCACGCATCGCACTTGAGACCGCTTGCCGAGAAGCTGTAAAGGAAACGCCCGCAAGCGGGCGTTGGCAGGCGAAACCGCCCGCCCCACCAATGCCAGCACACCGCGCAACGTCCGCCGTCAGAAGACCCGGACTCCCGCGATCCAGGTGGCGGCGATTTCGATCTCGCCCGACTGGGTCAGCCGGAACTGCACGATGTCGGCGCGCTCG
>JBEKDV010000315.1:0-9452 GCA_050014175.1 Candidatus Solibacter sp.
CGGATGCGTGGGTTGTCACGGGCTGCAACTGCAGGGAGGCGTGCCCAACCCCAACAGCCAGGGCGGCGAGGTGCCCTCGCTGCTGCACGCTTCGGACGACTACACGAAGGAGGAAGTGATCAAGATTATTCGCAACGGCAAGGTGCCGCCGGTGGATAACTCCGCCAAGCCGGCGCCACCGTTGTACATGCCTTCGTGGAAAGGCGTGCTGGCGGAGGAAGACATCAACCGGATCGCCGACTATCTTTGGTCGCTGCAGAAGAAGAAGGAGGGCTGGTAGGACAAGAACGCTAGATCCCGCCCCAACCCGCAATGCTGCCCGCCCGGATCCGGACTCCACACCCAACGGTTGATATTCCCGCACTGCAGGTGGCGGGCGCCCCGCGGCTATAATTGAGGCATGTCCTCCGATCGCGACCGCCTTCAATCGCTTGTGGACGCCCTTCCGGACACCGAGGTGCAGGTAGCTATTTCCTTTCTTGCGGAACTGGGTGAGCAGGAGATCATCGATGCCGAGACCGCGGCCAAGCTTGACCTGGCCCGCACGGAACCGGGCGACGATGTCCCCCTGGAGGAAGTCCGGCGCCGGCTCGGCCTGTGATCCGCCGCGTCGTTTTCCGCCCTGCGGCGGTGCGCGATCTGGCGCGTCTTGATCGCGTCGTCCAGGCACGGATCGATGCGGCCCTGGTACGTTTCGCCGCGACGGGCCACGGCGATGTGAAGTCCCTCAAAGACCGGCCCGGTGACCTGCGCCTGCGGGTTGGCAAGTGGCGGGTCTTCTTCAGCCTCGAACCGCCCGATTTCATCCGCGTCCTCGGTATTGACAACCGGGGTGAAGCTTACTGATCCCCAACCACGCCGGATGACCTCATCGGATAGTCCGCGGAAGGCAGCGGCCCTGCGCCCGCGGGACCGCCAGTGGCGAGAGAGCGCGACCCCGGGGGCGTCCGCCCCAGAGAAGGCTAGATCGAACGGGAGCCCATGGAGACGATGTCGTCGATCTGCATGGCCTCTTTCACCACGAAAGGCTCGCCGTACCTGGCGCCGATCAGGTTGCCGTAGAAGCGGGCGACGGCGCCGAGGCGTTCGCGGATCTCCTGCTCATTGGGAAACAGCGTGCCGCCCTCGATGGTCTCCCCGTACTGCGAGGTGTAGCTCAGCAGGGCCGTCATGCGGCGCTCGAATTGGGCGCTGATATCCACGATGAACGACGGCTTGACCTCGGCATAAATGCTGGCATAGAGGATCTTGAAGGGGCGGTGCGGCTCGGAGTATTCGTCGAGCTTGCGGAGTCCGGCGAGGAAGCAGGCCTCGAAGCCGATTTCGCTGGCGCGGTAGTGGTCGGGATGGCGGGCTTGCCAATACGGCAGGATGACGATGCGCGGTTTGAGTTCGCGGATTTTGACGGCCAGGGTCATGCGGGCGGCGAGGGTGTTTTCCAGGCGGGCGTCGGGAAAGTGGAGGTTGTCGCGCCACTTCAGGAGCATGTGCTTGCCGGCAACCTCGGATTCGGCCACGCGCTGCTCGGGGGAGCCGCGGGTTCCCATGTCGCCGGCGGTGAGATCGAGCGTGCCGGTCCGGTAGCCCATTTCGGCCATTTTGATGAGCGTACCGCCGCAGGTCTGCTCCACATCGTCGGGATGTGCCGCGATGGCTAATACGTCCACATTCATATATTTGTCGCCAATTTCTTCAAGAACTCGTGGAGGTCGACGCGGTACTTAAAAGCCTTCCTGCGATTGATGGTGACGACAGGCACTTCGTGGTCGTAGAGGCGGACCAGGTCGGGGTCGGAATCGATGTCGATTTCGGTGTAATCGAAGTCGGCGTGCTGGTGGGCGGAAGCGATCGCTTTTTTGGCATCGTCGCAGAGGCAGCAACGGGCGCGGGTATAAAGTGTCACCTGAGGTTTCATTTACCAGTGAACATCCTGCCGCCGGGCATAGCTCTGGCGGGGCACGAGCAGGTAGATCAGGGCGATACCCGCCACAAAACCGCCGACATGGGCGAGGAAGGCGACGCCTCCACCCTGCGAGGCGCTGGAATGGCCGATGGTGCCCACGCCATTAAAGAACTGGATGAAAAACCACCAGATAAGCATAAGCCAGGCAGGGACTTCGACCGTGGTAAAGAAGAAGACGATGGTGACCAGGGAAAGGATACGGGAATGGGGAAACTTGACCATGTAGGCGCCCATCACGCCGGCGATGGCGCCACTGGCGCCGACCATGGGGACGCGGGAACCCGGATCGGCCAGGAACTGGGCCATGGCGGCGGCGGCGCCGCACAGCAGGTAGAACAGCAGGAACTTGGCGGAGCCGAGGATATCCTCGATATTGTCGCCGAAGATCCACAGGAACCACATGTTGCCCAGCACGTGCAGCCAGCCGCCGTGGAGGAACATGGAGGTGAGCACGTTCAGGAAGCTGAACTGATCGGGCACCAGGCCGTAAGCGGCGATGAAGTCGTTGCGGGTATAGGGATCGAGCGAGACCTCAAAGAGAAAAACCAGGATGTTGACGACGATCAACAGCACGGTGACGACAGGCTTGGAGTAGCTCGGTTGTGTGTCGCGTAGGGGGAACATTTATTCGTACAGGGAGCCTTGGGCGGCGCGTAGGGCGTAATCGTGGTGGGAGCGCCGTTCGGCCCGGCCCATCAGAGAAGCCACCTCGTCGAGGCCGCGAATGCCGCCGCGGGCGCCCAGCGCGGTGCAGTTGAGGGCCGCCATGGCATTGGAAAAATCGAGGGCTTTCTGCATCGGCATGGCCTGCAACACAGCATAGCAGAACGCCCCGTGAAAGACGTCGCCGGCGCCGGTGGTATCCACGCAGTTGACGACAAAAGCGGGCGAGTAGTAGAACTTGCCGTTCTCGCGGGCGAGTGCTCCGTGGGCGCCCAGGGTCATGGCGGCCACGCGGATACCGTACTGCTTCTGGATGGTTTCCAGGGCTTTGAAGGGATCGGTTTCGCCGGTCCATGCGGTGGGAAACTCGCTGGACGCCACCAGGTAATCCACATTGGGGAGGACGCGGTCGAAGCCGTGATAGATGGTATCGACATCGACGGTGACGGGGATCGCGTGGCGGCGGGCGATTTCGGCGGCGCGGGCGACGGCGAGGGTGTCGTGGCCGTCGATGTGGAGCAGGCGGGCGCAGGAGATCATGTCGTCGGTGATCTCCTCGGGGAGGACCTTGAGGGAATCGTCGCGCCGCCACAGGACGGTGCGCTCACCGGTGGAGCGGTCGATGACGATGTAGGCGGTTTGATTGGGACAGCCCTTGCGGACCATTACGTGATCGAGGTTGATGCCGGTGCCCTGGAGGCTTTCCAGTTGGATGCGGCCGCGGAGGTCGTCGCCGATGGCGCCGATGTACTTGGTGCGCAGTCCGAGGCGGGCGCAGGCGACGAGGGCGCTGGCCACCTGTCCGCCGGGGCTGAGGTGCTCTTCCTCGAAGGGGACCTTGCCGGCATAGGCCGGGAAATGCGGCACGATGAGCAAAGTGTCGGTGGCATTCAGCCCCACTCCAACAACGTCGAATTCAGGCATGGAAGAGACTATTGTAAGGGGTGGCGGGCGATAAAAGGCGATCTTCCGTCCCAGGAGCGCCGAACCGGTAAAAACCTCCGATTCACCTAAACTCCGCGGTTATACTCAGGAAAGGGGGTCAATGGAAACGCACCCGGCAGGAAAGCCGGCGCGGCTCCATAATCAACCAATGAGTGAATCGGCGCTGCAGACCGAGATCGAGCGTTTCGGCAGGCTGTATGTTGCATCCAGCCAGGTCAGCCACGCCGTGGTGCGCAGCCGGTCGCGGGAAGAACTGCTGAATGAAGTGGTGCGCGTGCTGGTGGAGGTCGGGAAGTTCGCCATGGCGTTCATTTGCTGGCATGACCCGGCGGCTCACGAGTTGGTTCCCGTGGCCCGGTTCGGGGATGCGCAGGGCTACGCGGACCGCATCCGGATGTTCGCCGGCGAAAGGCCCGAGGGCCAGGGACCAGCGGGGACGGCTTTCCGTACAGGAATTCCCTATGTGTGCAACGATTTTCTAAACGATCCCGGGACGCTTCACTGGCAAGAGGAGGCCCGCGCATGCGGCTGGCGCGCTTCCGCCGCCTTCCCCATCCCGATCGGTGGATTGCCTTGCGGATTACTCTCCGTGTATGCGCTGGAACCCGGGATGTTCGGTCCGGACCAGGTGGAGTTGCTGCGGCAAGTCACGTTCGACGTGGCATTTGGCGTGGAGCATCTGGATGGCGAGGCGCGGCGGCGCCAGGTGGAGGCGGCTTTGCGCGAGAGCGAGGCGCGGTTGAAGCAGGCGGTGCGCGTTGCCCATATCGGCATTTTCGACCACGACCACGTGGCCGACACGCTTTACGTCTCGCCGCGGCTACGGGCGCTGCAAGCCTGGAGCCCGGACGAACGTCTGTCGCTGGAGGCGGTCCTGGAAGCCGTGCACCCCGGCGACCGGGAGAGAATCGCCGCGGATGTCCAGCGCGGGTTTGACCCGGCAGGGGACGGTTTTTTCGACGTGGAGCACCGGATTGTGCTGCCCGGCGGCGCCATCCGTTGGACCAGTACCCGGGCACAGACGTTCTTCGACGGGGAAGGCTCTGCGCGGCGTCCGGTTCGAACCGTCGGCGCGATCACGGACATTACGGAAAGGAACCAGGCCGAGGCGGAAAAAGGCAGGCTGGAGGAGCAACTGTTTCAGGCGCAAAAGATGGAGTCGATCGGCCGCCTGGCCGGGGGCGTGGCTCACGACTTCAATAACCTGCTGACGGTGATCAATGGCTACAGCCAATTGGCGCTCGCCGAGTTGGAGGAGGGCGATCCGCTGCGGGCCACCATTGCGGAAATCCACAAGGCCGGGCAGCGCGCCGAGGGATTGACCCGGCAACTGCTGGCGTTCAGCCGCAAACAGGTGCTACAACCGCGGGTGCTGGATCTCAACCGCGTGGTGCGGGAAATGCAGCCGATGCTGGAGCGCCTGGTGGGAGAGGACGTGGAAGTGCGCGTCTCGCTCGACCCGGAGAGCGGCACGGTGAACGCCGATCCGCATCAGGTGGAGCAGGTCATCATGAACCTGGCGGTGAACGCGCGGGACGCCATGCCGGGCGGCGGCAGGTTGCTGATCGAGACGGCCGGCGTGGAGCTGGACACAAGCTACACGCGGCTGCATCCGCTGGTGCGCAAGGGCCGCTACGTCATGCTGGCGGTGAGCGACAGCGGCAGAGGCATGGACGAAGAGACGCGGCAACGGATCTTCGAACCGTTTTTCACCACCAAGCCGGCCGGCCAGGGGACGGGGATGGGGCTGTCGACGGTCCAGGGCATCGCGGCGCAAAGCGGCGGCCACATCGATGTCTACAGCGAACCGGATCGGGGGACGACGTTCAAACTCTACCTGCCGGCGCTGGCCGAACCGGCACCCGACCGGAAGATGCCGGCAGCCGTTCCGGTGCTTGGCGGGAAGGAGACCGTCCTGGTGGTGGAGGACGTGGCGGAAGTCCGCGATTACGCGGTGTCAGCGCTGAAGGCTTACGGTTACCATGTGATCCAGGCGGCAAGCGCCGCCGAAGCGCTGCACATCTGCGAGCGGGAGCGTGCGGGCATCCAACTGGTTCTGACCGACGTGGTGATGCCGAACGTTAGCGGCTGGGAATTGGCCAACCAACTGGAAAAACTCCGGCCCGGGATTCACGTGCTCTTCATGTCCGGCTACACCGACGACGTCATCGCCCTCACTGGCGTGCTGGACGAACGTGTCAATTTCATCGAGAAGCCATTCAGTCCGGAGGAGTTGGCCAGAAAGGTCCGCTCGGTGCTGGGGCCGCCGGCGCGGGCGGCTCGCATCCTGGTGGCCGACGATGAGGCCGGGGTGCGCCGCTTCCTGCGGGCGGTACTGGAGGGGGGCGGCTACGAAGCGGTGGAAGCGGAGGACGGAAAGCAGGCGCTCGAAGCGGTGCGAACGGGGCAGGTGGACCTGGTGATCACGGACCTGGTGATGTCGGAGCAGGAAGGGATCGAGACCATCCAAGCCTTGCGCCGGGAAGCGCCCGGCGTAGCCCTCATTGCCATCTCGGGCGCGTTCGAAGGTCAGTTCCTGAAAATAGCTCAATTGCTGGGGGCGGACGCGGTCCTGCGCAAGCCGGTGAGTGCCAAGTTGCTGCTGGCCACCGTGGCGGAGGCGTTGAACGCGGCGGTAAAGAGGGGCGGAAGAACGGGAGCGTAGCGCCGGCGCGGCGCCCATCGCGGCTACTCCCTGCTTTAACGCCCGATGCTGGGGGTGTTTGCGACGATGCCAGCAGCAGACTCACCAGCAGTACGAGTACGGCGGCGCCACCTACGAGCATCATGTCTGATGGTGCGGCGGGGAGACGCATCGTTTCAGGCCGGCACCGAAAAAACTCCCCAGTCGTTAAAATCCCCCTTGACACGGTCCGCCCCTTGTGCTAATTTTCTAGCATGATGCTAAAAATCCAGCAGAAGGAAAGCCAGTGAGCGCCGCGGGCAATCTGAGCCGCCGGGAGCGGCAGATCATGGACATCCTTTACCAGCGCGGCAAAGGGTCGGCGTCGGAAGTGCGGGAAGCCATGGAGGCGGCGCCGGGGTATTCGGCGGTGCGGGCCATGCTGCGCGTGCTGGAAGAGAAGGGCCACGTCAAGCATCAGGCCGAGGGGTTGAAGTACGTGTACGTGCCGGTGGTGGCGCGCGACAAGGCCAAGCGGAGCGCGGTGAAGCACGTCATGGAGACCTTCTTCAACGGGAGCGCGGAACAGATTGTGGCGGCGCTGTTGGACGTCTCATCCACGCGGCTGACGCGGGAGGAACTGGACCGCATGTCGGAAATGATCGAGCAAGCCAAGAAAGAGGGCAAATAAAATGTTGAACTGGACCGCATCGGCGTGGCCGATTCTGGCAAGCGCGGCGCTCAAGAGCACGTTCGTGCTGGGCGTGGCATGGCTGATGGTGTGGTTTCTGCGGGGCCGGACGGCGGCGGCGCGCCACATGGTATGGACGGCCGCGGCGGCGGCGCTGGTGGCGCTGCCGCTGCTCACGGTGGCGCTGCCCGCGTTGCGCGTCCGCGCGGCCAACGCAGTGCTGCCGGCGGATGCGGGTCTGGTGTTCCGCACGACAACAGACACGGCGGCGCCAGGGGGCGGCGCGGTGGCGGCGCAGCCGGCGGCGGCCAGCCGCACGGCGGCGACGCCATCTCCGGGGCGCGCCATCGACGGCAAAGACGTCCTGATGCTGCTGTGGATGGTGGGGATCGCCGCCGGATTCGCGCAGATGCTGGCGGCGTTGGCGCTATTGTGGCGGACGCGGCGGGCGGCGCGAGTATCGCCCGATCAGGACGCGGCGGACGCATTGGCATGCCATTTGGGGATCGAGCATCCGGTGCGCGTGCTGGAGACGCCGTCGGGGATGCCGATGACGTTCGGCGTGCTGCGGCCCACGGTTTTGCTGCCGGAAGAGGCGCGCGGGTGGAGCGACGAGCGGCGCCGCGTGGTGCTACTGCACGAGCTGGGGCACGTGCTGCGCGGCGATGCGGTGACGCATCTGGTGGCGCGGGCGGCGCTGGCGCTGCACTGGTGGAATCCGCTGGCGTGGAGTATGTGGCGGGGGTTCCTGAAGGAGCGCGAACGCGCTACCGACGACCTGGTGCTGGGGGCCGGCACCACGGCCAGCGATTACGCGGGCCATTTGCTGGAGATCGCGCGCACGATGCAGGCGCGGCCGGCGAGCGTGGCGGCGGGCGTGGCGATGGCGCGCCGCTCGCAGTTGGAAGGCCGGCTGCTGGCCATCCTGGACGGGAGCACGGCGCGCGGGCAACAGCGGCGCGCGGCGACCGTGGCGGCGGTGGTTGCGGCCATCGCCATCATGGCGCCCCTGGCGGCGGTGCGCGCGCAATCGCAGGCGGAACAGAACCCGCCGCCAGACGTGAATGTCGTCTTCCGGGCGGCCGCGGCGCAGAAGAATCACGAGATCCTGGATAATGCCGCGGTGAGCTACGAGCAGCTCCGCAAGTTCGCCGAAGCGCAGAAATTGCGCGAGGCGTCGCTGGCCATGGTGGAGCAGCAATCCGGCCCATTAAGCAAGGATTACGCCATGGCGCTGGTCAAACTGGGCGACCTGGCGCGCAGGCGGCACGCTTACCAGGAATCCACGGATTACTACACCAAGGCCCTGGCGTTGGGCGACCGGCCCGAGGTATTTTCCGCGCTGCTGAACCTGGGGCGCGATGCTTTCCGCGGGGATGCGGCAGGCGGCTTGGGCCGCTTAGTGACCATGCTCAGCGACCCGGCCAAGGCGCTCGACTACCTGACGCGGGCGCGCAACGTGGCCAACAACGGCAACGATCTGAGCACCGCGCTGACCTGGATGGCGATTGTCCGCCAAGCTTACCCGGACGGCGTGGAGGAAGCGGATTCGCTCTATCGCGGGGCATTGGCGGCCGCGGAGCCGGATTCCACCGCGCAGGCGACGACGCTGGACTTCTATGCGCAATACCTCAATAACCACGACCGCGCCGGGGAAGCCAGTGTGCTCGAAACCCGCGCCAAGGCGATCCACGCGGCCCGCGCCGCGGCTCTATCGCCGGTCATGACTAATTCGCCGCAAGCACTGAGAGTGGGCGGCGGCGGCACCGCGCCATCCTTGCTGTACAAGGTCGAGCCGGAGTATTCGGAAGAGGCACGCTCCGCCAAATTCTCGGGGACGGTCCTGCTTAAGGTGGTGGTCGACACCGATGGCCTGGCCAAGGACATCCAGGTAATCAAGAGCATCGGCATGGGTCTGGACGAGCAGGCGGTGATCGCCGTCACGCAGTGGAAGTTCAAGCCCGGCACGAAGGACGGCGCGCCGGTTCCGGTGCTGGCGCAGATCGAGATCAACTTCAAACTGATGTAGAAGGCGAAACGCGCGGTGCCCCGTGCGCGTCAGGTACCGTAGCAGGAGGATGCTGCATGAGACGGTCCCTCGCCGTGCTGGCGGTTTGCACTCTGACGCTGGCGGCGCAAGACTACCCCGCCGGTGAAATGAAGCGGCTGTCTGTTCCCACCACAACCAATGCCAAGCCTCTCTCCGTGGCCGCTCGCGAGATCGAACGCGAGGGGTTGTATCCTTCCGTCATCCATCTGAAGGGGAGCGTCGAAATCAGGACGCCGGTGTGCGTCAAAGCCGGCCAGGGTAGCGTGCTGAACTGCGACGGTTATATCGTTCTGCGCGCCGATACAGCCGATTTCCACGAGGGCACGGGCCAGATCGAAGCCCACGGCAATGTCACGGTGACGCGCGAAGAGTGATCTTGGTGGGGCAGGCGCTTCCGCTAGGAACTTGCAAAATAAACTGTCCGGAGATCTTGGCAGGCCCCGGACGGGTTCGGGGCGCGGGTTTCCGCCCCGAACCTGTTACTTAATCTACGCAGATATGCCAACCGCACGCTTTT
>JBEKDV010000316.1:0-9428 GCA_050014175.1 Candidatus Solibacter sp.
CATCGAAGCCGAGCGCGTGGTCACCACGGTCCCCAAGGCTAAAGCCGTTCGCCCGCTGGTGGAACACATGATCACGCTGGCCAAGCAGGACACGCTGCACTCGCGCCGTCAGGCGGCCATGGTGCTGCGCACTCCGGATTCCGTGAAGAAGTTGTTCGATACGCTGGGCACCCGGTTCGGACAGCGCAACGGCGGCTATACGCGCATCGTGCGCCTGGGACCCCGCAAGGGCGATGGCGCCGAGCAGGCGATGATCGAACTGGTGGGCAGCGAACTGGTAAAGCGCGCCGCCGACCGGGCCAAGCGCCGCGAAGAACGTTTGAAAGCGCAGCGCGAAGGCCGCGAGCACGAAGAGCCCGAAGAAGAGAAGTAAGCGGCTTTAGCAGGGGGAGGGGTCAACCCCCTCCCCCTTTCCTGTCTTGCCGCTTTGCCTCTCTGGTTCCCTTCTTTTCCCCCATCGCACTCCGGAAGCGAGAGTCGCAATTCGTGGCGCCGACGATCCGGTGCAATTCAGCCTGGCAGGCGATCCCCGCATCCTGAATTGACGGACAGTTTGATGCGAAGAACGCCGGTGAGGACGCCGGCGTGGCAGCCTCAAAGGCCGCGCTACAAGTTGAATTCGATGCCCTGCGCCAGGGGCAGTTGGCTGGACCAATTCAGCGTATTCGTCTGCCGGCGCATGTAGGCCTTCCACGAGTCGCTGCCCGATTCGCGTCCGCCGCCCGTCTCCTTCTCGCCGCCGAACGCGCCCCCGATTTCGGCGCCGCTGGTGCCGATATTGATATTGGCGATGCCGCAATCGCTGCCGCGATGGCTGAGGAACGTCTCCGCCGCAATCAGATTGGTGGTGAACATGGCCGACGACAGGCCCTGCGGCACATCGTTGTGCCAGCCGATGGCCTCGTCGAGAGCGTCGAACTCAATCAGGTACAGGATGGGCGCGAAAATCTCTTCCTTGAGGATCGGCATGCCGGGATGGGCGCGCACCAGCGTGGGCTGCACGTAGCAGCCCTCCAGCGCCTCCCCGCCGAAAAGGATCTCGCCCCCCTGTTCGCGCACGCGGCGCAACCCTTCCAGCATATCCTCCACGGCGCGGCGGTTGATCAGCGGGCCCATGATGGTCCGCTCGTCCAGCGGATGCCCGATGCGCACCTGAGCGTAGGCGCGGATCAGCGCTTCGGCGATCCCGGGCGCGATGCCGCGCTGCAGGAAGAGGCGGCGGGTGGTGGTGCAGCGCTGCCCCGCCGTGCCCACGGCGCCGAACAGAACGGCGCGCAGCACCAGATCGGGATTGGCATCGTCCATCACGATGATGCCGTTGTTGCCGCCCAGTTCCAGAATGGAGCGGCCCAGGCGCTGCGCGATTACCTGGGATACGTGGCGGCCCACTTCGGTCGATCCGGTGAAGCTGACCAGCGGAATGCGCGGGTCGCCAATCAGGCTCTCCGCCACCGGCCGACTCGGCCCGATGACCAGATTGAACACGCCTTGCAAGCCGTGCCGCTCGAAGACCCCGTTGACGATCTTTTGCACGGCGACAGCCACCAGCGGGGTTTCCGACGAGGGCCGCCACAGCACGCAATCGCCGCACACCGCCGCGATCATGGCGTTCCACGCCCACACCGCCACCGGGAAGTTGAAGGCGCTGATCACGCCCACGATGCCCAGCGGGTGCCACTGCTCGTACATGCGATGCCCGGGCCGCTCGCTGTGCATGGTGAGGCCGTAAAGCTGGCGCGAAAGGCCCACGGCGAAATCGGCGATATCGATCATCTCCTGCACTTCGCCCAGGCCTTCGGGCAGGATCTTACCCATCTCCAGGGAGACGAGCGCGCCCAAGTCCTGCTTGTGGGCGCGCAGTTCGTTGCCGATTTCGCGCACGATGTCGCCGCGCTTGGGAGCCGGCATCATGCGCCATTCCGGAAAGGCATCGCCAGCGCGCGCCATCACGGCCTGGTAATCCGCCAGGCCGGCCATGCGCACGCGGGCCAACGCTTCCCCGGTGGCGGGACTGTAGGAAACGAGCTCGCTGCCCGCCGGTTCGGCAATCCAGTCTCCATGGCAGGCGCCGGAATTTACTCTCTCGATGTGCAGTCTCTCTAGAAGATCGGGAACAGTCTGGTTCGCGGTAGGCACGGTCTCATTTTAGCCTGTGGCGCTAAACCGCTACGGCGTGTTCGACGGTCTCTCGCTCCACCGTGGTTGTGAGGGCAAGGACTTGGGTGCGCGGCTGAAAGGCGAAAAGCGGGCAGGCATAGCGATGGCCCGCGAAATCGAATTCCACTACGTAAGGTTCGCCGCCGGGCGCGAGGCTGCGCACAATCCGGCACGCGGACAGAATGGCGCCCGCGTCGAGAACCCACGTGGAACAGTCGTCAACGTCCCAAGCCTCCAGCGGCCTGACGATTTCGCGATTCATGCGTAAAAGACCCCGTAATCCAGGTAGTGCGCGACAGCGGCACTCGCCTCGATCGGCTCAGTCGCCGGGCACGAGGTCCGGCGAGAGTATGGTCAACGGTAACGCGGAGCCGTGTGTCCCCGATAGGGTATCTTTCGTACACTTGCCAACTACCGGCACTCGGGGCCTACAACTGATCTTCATACTGTTCCACGGCCACGCGCACGAGCTGGCCGCGCGTGCGCACGCCGGTCTTCTGGAACAGGCTCTGCAGGATGGCCTTTACGTAGCTTTCCGAGATCTGCAGCCGCCAGGCAATCTCTTTATTGGAGAGGCCTTCCAGCACAAAGCGCAGCACCTTGCGCTGCCGCTCGTTAAACACCGCCGGCGCCGCTTGCGGCGATGCTCCCGGATCTTCGCCGATCGCCGCGAACTGGCGGTCCAACCAACTGCCGCCGCCGGCCACCGTGCGGATCGCGGCGGCCAGTTCGCCGAGCGCTCCCTGCTTGAGGAAGATGCCATTCACGCCCTGCCGCAGGAGGCGCCGGGCTTCGGTGTCGCTGACCCACGCGGTGACCACCAGCACGCGGCCCTCGTAGCCAATCTGCCGGGCGGCGGGGAGAAACTGCGAGGCGCGCTCCGCGCCCAAATCGTGGTCCAGCAGGACCAGGTCGAAGGATTGCTGCGAGAGCAGCGTCAAGGCGTCGCGAATGCTGGCGCAGTGCTCGACGTGCAGATTCGGTTCAGTGGAAAGCGCCTGGGCGACGCTCTGGCGGAAGAGCGCGTGGTCGTCGATCAGCAGGGCGCGGATCGGCCGGCCGGCTGGTTCGGTCACGGGCATCACCCCTCCACCTGTTGCTCCACTGGCCACAACTCCACTGTAAAGCAACTGCCGGGCCCATCGGGGTTGTAGCGCAGTCCGCCACCGTGGGCGCGCAGGATGGCGCGTGAGATGTACAAGCCCAGTCCCACGGAACGCGCTCCCGCCTGAAAGGGCCGGAACAACTCGCCGGGCTGCGCCACGCCGGGGCCGGAATCGCGGAACTGGATGGCCACGAGGTCGCTTTCCACGGCCACGGAGATGCGCACTTCGCGAACCGGCTGGCCTTCCAGAGCCTGCATGCTATTGCGCGCCAGATTGACGAAGACCTGCAACAGGCTGTGATGGTCGGCCTGCACCAGCGGCAAACCCTCGCCCACTTCCCAGGTCAGTGAGATACCGGCCTCGCGCAGTCCCGGTTCGATCACGATGCGGGCTTCGTCGAGCACGGTGCCGAGGTCCGCCACCGCGGCCTCGCGATCCGAGGCGGCGCGCAGGCCCGACGAGGCGATCTTTTCCAGCCCGTGGATCAGCGTTCCCAGCACCTCGTACTGATCGTTGCCCTGCACGGCGCACTCCGCGGCCAGCCGGTTGTGGGCCGAGGCGGCGGCCGAAGCCAGATTGCGGATCTCGTGGGAGATGGCGCCCACCAGCACGCGCGATGTGGCCATCATCGAATCGAAGCCCGAACCTTCGCGGTCGCGCAGATTCTCGCTGGCGTCCCAGACCACGGCGGCCAGCCCCGCTCCCTGCGATGTGTGGTAGGTGGAGAGCCATACATGGGCCAGGAAGACCTCGCCGTTGCGGCGCTGCGCCTTGCATTCCACATTGGTGCGCAGGTTGGAGGCCGCGCGCGGGCTCTTCAGCATGCGGTAAAGAATCGGCAGGTAGGGCGCCACGTCGCTGCCTTGCAGCGATTCGCCTTCAAACCCGAACAACTCGCGGGCCGATTCGTTGGCCAGGGCGACCCGGCCCGTGTGATCCAGCGTGAGGATGGCCAGCGGGCTGGTCTCGATCAGGATGCGCACCTGCTGCTCCGCCTCCTGGCGCAGGCGGATCTGCCGCTCGCGTTCCGCCAGATAGTCCGCCAGATTGCGCCGGCGCTGGTTCAGCGCGGTCACGAAAAACCCGGTCATGGCGTAGCCCGCGGTCACCACAAGGACGCGTTCGCTCGCGCCGCGGGCGAACCTCAGGGGGTCGAAGGACTCGCGCAGGAATCCGCAGAACACCGCCATCAAAAGAATCTGCCAGGTGTTGAGCGCGGGCGCGGCGAGGAGCACCGGAAACAGGTAGAGGAAACCGATCGAGGTATCCGGGAGTTGCGCATCCGCCCAGGCGATGCCGGCGGTCAAAACGCCGGCGATCACACAAACGGTGAGGCGGCGCGATTCCGAGTACGCGAGAAAGCGATCTAATCGGGTCATCTTTCCGGTGTTGTTACCATCGTATCGTGCGGGCGAGCGGGAAACGCAATCGCGGTTGGTTAGCCAAATGCTTCCGCGCCATCCTGATTTGGTTGGTGGTGCTCGTTGCCGCATTCTATCTGCTCAGCATGGCCGCGCTGGTGGCGCTCCGCTCGGTCGATCCGCCCCTCACCATGGTGCAAGCCCAGCGCCGCATCGAGGCCTGGGTCCGCCGCAAGCCCTACACCAGGCGCCAGCAGTGGGCGCCGCTGGGGCGCATCGCGGTCGACCTGCAGCACGCCGTCATCTCGGCCGAGGATGGCCGTTTCTTCCAGCACCACGGGATCGATTGGAAGGAGGTGCAGAAGGTGGTGGACCAGGACGTGGAAGACGGACGGCTGGGGCGCGGCGGTTCCACCATCACGCAGCAATTGGTCAAGAACCTGTTCTTCACCACCAGCCGCAGCGTGCTGCGCAAAGCCGTGGAGTTCACCCTGGCCCCAATGGCGGAGTGGGTCCTGCCCAAGAAGCGCATTTTGGAGCTGTATCTGAATGTCATCGAATGGGGCCCCGGTGTCTACGGAGCGGAGGCTGCGGCGCGGAGTTGGTACGGCCTTCCGGCGGCCCGCCTGAATCGCGATCAGGCGGCGCGGCTGGCTGCCGTTATTCCGTCCCCATTGCGCCGTAAGCCCGCCCGCATGAACGCCTACAGCGCGGAGATTCTCCGCCGCATGCAGCAGACGGGATGGTAGAAAGAGAGTCCCTCGCAAAGGCGCAAAGGCGCAAAGAAAAGACCGCCAGGAAAGGCTGTCAAAAAAGGCATCGGGTTGGGCACCCGTGCGGTTATAATCGCTGGTATCTTTCTTCGAAAAAGGAGGGAAACCATGGGGGAGGATCTCGACCGCCTGCAGGGGACTTGGAACATCGTGTCCATGGAAATGGACGGGCAGAAAACTACCGGGGGGAGCGCGCGCATCGTGGTGCGCGGAGATCGCTTTTCCACCATCGGCATGGGCGCGACCTATGAGGGGACGTTGTTGGTCCACCAGACGACCGCGCCCAGGAGCTTCGAGCTGCGCTTCGAGGAAGGTCCGGAGAAGGGCAACACCTCTTTGGGCATTTACGAGCTGGACGGCGACACATGGAAGATCTGTCTGACGACGCGAGGCGCCGAGCGTCCCCAGGAGTTCGCCGCGCCGCCGGGCACGGGGATCGCCCTGGAGACCCTGCAGCGTGCGACGGCGGCGGATGTGCAGGCAGCGCCGGTTGCGCCGGCCGCATCGGCTGGGCCGGCGGGCGACCCTGCTCCCGAACTGGCCGGCGTCTGGACGCCGCTTTCCCTGGTGCGCGACGGGCAGGCATTGCCCAAGTCGATGCTCCAATACGGCCGGCGCATGGCGACGGCCTGCGAAGTCACCGTCAAGTTTGGCCCGGACGTGGTGCTCAACGCCCGGTACGCGGTGGACCGTTCGTGCACGCCCATGACGATGGACTACCTTCTGGCCGGCGGCCAAGCGCAGCACGGCATCTGGGCACTGGAGGACAAACGGCTGACCACCTGTTTCGGCGCGCCCGGCAAGCCGCGGCCCGCCGAATTCGCCAGTACTCCGGGGGACGGCAGAACCCTCACGGTGTGGACTCCCGGCGCCAGCACCAAGTAAGCTCAGCGCCCGCCTGCGTACCGTTACCCCTGCCGCGCACGTCCAACAGGCAGAAGGTAGCCATTGCATGCGCGCTTAACGCTACACTGGTTCTAACAACGAAATGAAATTCCCCAACGTCTTCCTGCTGGCGCTTCTACCGCTGGTGCATGCGGGCGGACCGGATCGCTTTACGCCGACCCAGCGCGTGAGCGGCATCGGCATCTCCCGCGACGATATTTCCGACGAGCTGTTGGAGATTCGCACGGAGCGGATGATCGAATCGCAGACGTTCAGCATCATGCGCGAGGCGCAGGCGCTGCCGGGCGCGAAACGCGTCACCGGCAATGCCAAATTGCAGGCTCTGTTCCGTTCGGCGGCGGCGGCCAGCGGCATGCCCACCTCGGTAATCGAGGCCATCTGCTATCTGGAGAGCTGGGGCGACCCCAAAGCGCAGAGCGTCACCGGACCCAAAGGCATCATGCAGATCTCCGCCGCCACGGCCGTCAGCATGGGCCTCAAAGTAACTTATGCCACGCGATATAAGACGACACGCGACAAAGTTCCGGTGAAGGCCAAGGGCAAAGGTAAGACAACTTACCGCACCGTCACGCGAAAAACACCGTACCAAGTGCTGGTGCGCGACGACCGCATGCTGCCGGACCGCGCCATCCCGGCGGCGGCGCACTATCTGGCCGGCATGGAGCGCAAGTTCGGCGGGCAGGATTGGGCCGTGTTCGCCTACCACTGCGGCCAGGGATGTGTCGGCATGATGCAGGAAATCACGCGGCGCGCCCGCGGCATTCCCAGCGACAAGATGACCGTGGCGCGCATGTTCTTCGCCTCCAGCCCCGCCTGGAATCGCGAGCTCTACGAAGCCACGCAGCAGCAGATGCAGCGCGACTATTCGCCCACCTACTGGTTCCGCATCCGGCGCGCCGAGCAATTGCTGGCGCTCTATCGCCGCGATCCGGAGGAGTTCGCCCGCCTGGCGCAGGAATACAAGAGCGATTTCGTCACCAACGCCCGCGCGCCGCACCGTCTCGCCGTGTGGCTTAAGAAGGACGATCTGGTGTACCGCAGCAGCGACGATATTCGCGCCGCGCTGGGCCAGAAGCTGGTCAAAGCTCTCGACCGGCCCGACTATTTTGGCTATGCCGTGAGGCTGCCCGCGGATTCGGATTACCTCTCCGAGGCGTCGCCTTCGGCCATCGGCACGCTGGCCTACATCGCCTTCGAGACGCGTCGCCTGTATGACGAGACGGGGGCGAAGGGGCCATTCCGTCCGCTGGAAGTCACGGCACTGGTGGAACCCCAGGACTACGCCAACCAGAAGGGCAAGCCGGAAGCGCTGGCTCACTGCTCCGGGCACGTCTTCGATATCGATTATTCCGTGCTGCCCCCGGCGGAACTGGAATGCCTGCGCTTCGTGCTCAGCGATCTCGGCTGGGAAGGCTATCTGGGCTTCGTGGAAGACGGCATGGACAGCCTGCACATCGGCTGCTCGCCGGGCGCCCGCGAGTTCTTCGCGAAAGTCTTCCAGGAGGCCGCCGGCAAGGCGTCCGGCGATCTCGTGGAAGGCGAAGGCAAGTAGGTACGCCGATCATGGCACACATACCCGGTCGAGCACGTGCAACAGCCTACCAGCGTGCACCGGCGATGAGGCCCTCACCTTTGCCGGGTCAATCAGCGCGAGGATCTCGAAGGAATGCTGCCCCTTCGAGTACTCACCTTTCTTCGGACAGGCATTCGTAGCCTTCTGCAGGCCGGCAAATAGATCGGCTTTCGGAATGTTATCGATATCCAGCCGTGGGCTTAACGCCGCGGGCCGGAAGCTTTGACCAAAGTACTGCTGGAGCACTTCTTTGTCTGCGTGAAACCATGCCTCCATTGCCTGGACCATGAGGTGGATCTGGTCCTGCGAAGCGTTGTCTGGGCGTTGCCATCCATCGTCGGGGCGCAGCCTGACATGCTCCCACGGGTCTGCCTCGGCAACTGGCGCTTCGCTATCCACTAACAGAATTGGAAGGTCATCCGGTCCGGCATTTTCGTGAGAGGTGCGAAAACGATCATAGGCACGACGTCTTCCGCCACACGCCACGACACTCGGCATGCGGTCTTTCAATCCAGCTCTTTCGAAGAACTCGCGAAAGCCGCGGCGGCACTGAGTCTGTAGCGCCTTATCGTGGTCGCCGCCTCCTTCCACACAGATCTTCGCCTTCACCAGCGATTTCCTCCGATCTCACCGCGCCGCCAAAGCTGTCCGAGACCGTAGTCCTTCAACCACACGGCGAGATCGCCGCTGGTTAGCCGGTTCATTTTCGTCGAGCCGTTCTGTTTTTCGCAGACAATAACTGCCTCCGGTACTTTAGTCAGTCCATCGACAAGTACATCCGAGTGCGTTGTAACGATCAACTGCATTCTGTGCGAGGCTTCGATCAGCAGGTCCGCGAGCCGAGGCAACAAATCTGGGTGTAGTCCCAGCTCCGGCTCTTCCAGGCACACCAAGGGTGGCGGCTCGGGGTGACATAGCACGGTCAGAAGACATAGATACCGAATCGTTCCATCGGAGAGACGGGTGGCGGGAATCGGTGCTTTCAACCCTGAATACTGGAGATTTAACTGTATCGTCCCCCCTTGAACCCTCATTGAAAAGTCCATGATCGATTCGTCAGCCTCCCTTAGATGCTCCACAAGGCTGGTTCGAAGGTTGGGGCGGTGTTCCAGGTCGTTGAGAACGAGCGCAATGTTAGCGGCATCCTCGCTGAGGAAGTCAGCGGGAAGGTCGGTAAGTTGTGGTTTCCGAGGCTGCGAGTTACGTCCGAGGTTCCATTCCCGAAACAGCTTGATCTTGGCGTACTCCCTCCCGAGGTAAGTCACCTCGGCGTACTGATCCGGGTCCTTGCGCTGGGACAGAACAGACTGATCAACCGCCAAATCCTGGTTTCGAAGCCCGCGGTAACGACCGCCTATCGACTCGTCCGGCTTCACGTTCAGGACGGGGTGACCGCCTTGGTAGTGGTAATAGTAATCGGAGGCAGCGAGGCTTGGGCGCTCGTTCTCAATCGCTTCGTCCACTAGTTCCGTGCGCTGACCGACCATGGTGAACTTCAGAACGTGGCGGAGCGGCATCGTACCTTGCGGATAGGAGACCGTTGTATCGATTT
>JBEKDV010000317.1:0-9427 GCA_050014175.1 Candidatus Solibacter sp.
GCGCCCGGCAACCTCCCAACCAGGACCCGCCGTTCCCGACTGTTGGCAGGCGAAAAGCGCCTGGCCCACCCAGGGTTATAATGAGGCCATATGAAATTCTGGGCTCTCCTCGCGGCCTTTGCCGCCATTGGCGCCGGCATCTGGGCCGCCGAGCAGAAACCCGTGGTCCAGCAGCCCGCGCAGCCGCCGGTGGTCCAGGCGGATGAGCCGACGCGCATCCAGGTGGACGTCACGCGGGTCAGCCTGCTGTACACGGTTACGGATCGCCGGGGGCGCTTCGTCACCAACCTGACCAAGGACGATTTCGAGGTGATCGACAGCAAGAAGCCGCAGAGCATTCTGGAGTTCAACGCGGAAAGCGATCTGCCGCTGCGCCTGGGGATCCTGATCGATACCTCTAACAGCATCCGCGACCGGTTCAAGTTCGAACAGGACGCCGCCATCGAGTTTCTCAATAACACCATCCACGCCAATCAGGACCGCGCCATGCTGGTCAGCTTCGACACCAAGGCGGAGCTGGTCAGCGACCTGGTCAGCGACACGGAGAGGCTAGCCACGGCGATCCGGCAGTTGCGGCCGGGCGGCGGCACCTCGCTCTACGACGCCATTTTTTTCGCCTGCCGCGACAAGCTTTCGCAAGACCAGCCCAAGCACAAGTTCCGGCGCGCCATCGTCATTGTCAGCGACGGCGACGACAACCAGAGCCAGTACTCGCGCGACCAGGCGCTCGAAATGGCGCAGAAGGCCGATGTCGTGGTTTACTGCATCTCCACCAACATCAGCAAGATGGAAAGCGACGGCGATAAGGTGTTGAAGTACTTCGCCGCGGAGACCGGCGGGAAAGCGTTCTTCCCCTTCAAGGTGGAAGACCTGGAGCAATCGTTCGAAAACATCGCCAACGAACTGCGCCACCAGTACAACATCGCCTACCGGCCGGATCCGTTGAAGACGGACGGACTGTTCCATCTGGTCGAGTTACGGGTGAAGGACCGGAAGGATCTGGTGGTACACGTTCGCAAGGGCTACTACGCGCTCAAGATGTGAGACTGTTACCAACAATATTTTGTATCGATAGTAACAGTATATAATAGCGTTGTAAGCGGTATAACGCTATGCTTTTTGAGACTCCAAAACTCGATGGACGAGAGGCCGATGTAATCGCCCGTATCGACGAACTCAAGCAGACATTGAGGTATTCCGTCGAGACTCCCAAGCGATGGCCCGGGCTGCTGCGGCGAGCGCTATTCGCACGTGCCATCCGGGCATCGAATTCCATTGAGGGATTCAACGTGACGGTGGAGGATGCCATCGCCGCGGTGGAAGGCGATGAGCCCATGGATGCAACCGAGGCGGACTGGAAAGTGGTGCGCGGATACCGCTCCGCCATGACGTACGTGCTGCAACTTGCCGCGGATCCGCATTTCCGCCACTCCGCGGATTTTCTGCGGAGTCTTCATTTCATGATGATGGAATACGATTTAAGCAAGCATCCGGGGCGGTGGCGGCCGGGGCCAATGCAAGTCGTTGACGAGGCAAAGCGGGAGGTTGTGTACAGAGCGCCGGATGCGGAACTGGTTCCCGCTCTCATGACCGAACTGGTGGCGGAACTCAATCGGCCCGACGATTCGGCGGCGAGCATGGTGCGTGCGGCAATGGGACATTTGAACTTTGTGATGGTCCACCCTTTTTCGGACGGTAACGGCCGAATGGCGCGCTGCCTGCAATCGCTTATTTTGGCAAGGGCCGGCACATTGGCGCCCGAGTTCTCCAGCATTGAGGAATACCTCGGGCGCAATACGCGCGAATACTACGGCCTGCTACGCGATGTGGGCTCCGGCAAATGGAGTCCGCGCCGCGATGCCCGTCCTTGGGTGAGGTTTTGTCTGACGGCGCATTTCCGGCAAGCCACGACGATATTGCGGAGGTCGCGCGAAGTACGGCAGACTTGGGATGCGCTGGAGGTGGAAATAGAAAAGCGCAGGTTGCCGGAGCGAACCATTCTGGCGCTTTCCGATGCGGCATCCGGCCTGCGGGTTCGGAATGCGGCCTATCGGAGTGTCGCCGACATATCCGTCCAGGTGGCTACCAAAGATTTGAAACTGCTGGTAGACAGCGGACTCCTGGTCTCGTCGGGTGAGAAAAAGTGGCGGTCGTACGAAGCTTCCGGATTTCTCAAGGAGCTTCGCTCGCAATTCAGCGAGCCAAAGCTGGTTCCGGACCCGTTCGCGGTCCGGCGAGTTGGAAAAAGCAAACTGGGCCGCCGATGAACACGGATAAACGCGGATAAGAGCAAGACGGTTATCGGCGTCTATCGAGGGCCGGAGATTTGCCTTCGGCGCGGGAGCGCGGCAAGCCCCAGCGCGCCGAGGATGCCGAGCAGGGTTAGCGCCGCGCCGAGGTACACGCTGAGGGGGCGATAGCGCATGGTGACGGTGTGCGTGCCGCGCGGGACGGCGACGCCGCGCATGGCGCCGTTCACCTCGTGGATTTCGGCGGGGCGGTGATCGACGCGCGCGCGCCAACCGGGGTAGAAGGTGTCGGAGAGGACGACCATGCCGTCGCAGGCCATGTCGGCGCGGATGGCGAGGCGGTCGGGCGCGTGTTCGACCAGTTGGACGGTGTCGGGCGCGGCGCAGGTTTCGACGGGCGGGGGCGGCCCCACCATGTGGGCCTTGCGGCGGAAGGATTCCGGGTCGCGGCCCAACAGGATGTTGCCCTCGGTTTTGTTGGGCACGCGCACCAGTTCGTGGACGGCCCAGGCGCGCGGGAAGGCGTCGCGGCGATAGACCTTCATGCCGCCGGCGCCGGAGAAGACTTCGTCGCCGGCGCCGGGTTGGGGGGCGGCGGCGATGGTGTAGGCGACGCCGTACATGCGGCGGCCGGTGAGGCTGAAGATCTCCGATTCCAGCACGTTGGTGGAGACACTGGCGCCCATGCCGCCGTGCATTTCGACGTCGTGGAGGGCGCCCCAATTAGCCTTAAAGGCGTCGCCGGCGACCTCGGTGCGCTGGAATCCGGGCTGCTTGCGGAGGTAATCGGCGATATCGGCGTTGGCGTTCATTTTGTCGAGCCACTGCATCTGGTTGCGGTCGGAGCGGTCGGCGAGCGAGTACTGGCCGGTGTTGCCGAGTTCCAGGAGGAGGAGGAGCACCAATAGGACATGCGCCTGAGGGGACGCGAGCGACTGACGGCGCCAGGCGGCGAAGAGGGCGGCGGCCAGCAGGGCGATGACGGCGGTCAGGATGACGCGGTCGTCGGCGGGGAAGGTGAGCTTATTGGCGAAGATCATGGCTTCGGCGATGACGAGGGTCAAGGCGCCGAATCCGGCGAGGATCCAGGTGCCGCGGGCGGTCCAGGAGACGGCGAGTTCGTCGATGCCGAAGGCTGCCAGCGCGGCGCAGGCGAACTGGAAGAGGACCACGATCGACGATGGCGTCCGCGCCTTGTCGAGTCCCGGGACGAGGCCGTAGAGCGCTCCCTGAAAGACGCTGTTGTGGCCCAGGGCGTAAAGGATGGCGGCGAGGGCCAGGGCAGCCAGCAGGCGCACGCGGGCGTCGCGCCACAGGGCGGTGACGGCGAAGAGCGCGAGCGAGAAGGCGACCACCCCGAGGAAGGGATCGAAATGCATCTTCACGCCGGGGAAGACGATGCCGAAGAGGCTGAACGCCTTGAGATCGTACTGGGCGTGGATGGAGTAGGGGACAGGCTGATCCCAGTTGATGGGTTCCGGCGCGCCCACCCAGCGTTTGGCGAGGCGGCCGTACTCGTAGGCGGGGAGGGTTTGCATGGCGCCGCTCAAGGCGGCGAAGAGGAGCGCGACGGCGGCGGCAACCAGCAGGCGCCGATGGCGCGCGAGCAGGTAGATCCAGACCCCGATCCAGGCGAGGGCGGTGAAGATAGGGACCTGGTGATGGCCGCTCAGAAAGGCGATGCCCAGGAACATGCCGGAGAGGGCGGCGTTGGCGGCGGGGCGCGGGCCGCGGGAGGCGCGCAACTGGAACAGGAAGACCAGCGGGATCCAGACGGCGCCGTTCATCATCACGGGCCAGGGAGTGTTGGCGAGGAAGCCGGAGAGGCTGAAGACGAGACCGCCGGCGAAAGAGGCGGTGCGGGAGCGCCCGAGGCTGCGGCAGAAGAGATAGCAGAAGGCGGCCGCCATCAGGTGGATCGCCACGTAATACCAGGCGAGGGCCCAACCGGCGATGTGGCCGTTTTCCAGCGGCAGCAGGAAGAGAATCCAGTTCAAGGGATAGGCGGCGCCGGGGATCGCCTGTCCGAAGAGCGGCTGGCCGGCCCAGAGATAGGGATCCCAGAGCGGGAAGCGGCCGGCGTGCCATTCCTGGGCCTGTATGTGGAACCAGGGCAGGACCTGCTCGGCGAGGTCGGGGCCGCCCATCCACTCGAACTGGCGGGTGAGGGTGAGCTTCCAATAGAAGCCGGCCATGACCAGGAACAGGAGGGCGGCGATGGCGATGCGGTTACGTAATTCGAAACGATCCATATTCGTGGACAGCCGCCTCCTGTTCTTCGACGCCGCGGACGTCGGCCCAGCGCGGGCCGCGGTAGAGTATGCCGGCCAGTTGGGATAGCTTGCCGGCGGGGCCGGCGGCGTAGACTTCGACGCGCCCGTCGTCGAGATTGCGGGCATAGCCGGTGAGGCCGAGCTCCACGGCGGCGCGCTGGGCGAAGTAGCGATAGCCGACGCCTTGCACGCGCCCGCGGACGATCCATCGCCTGGCGTCGGTGGGTCTGGCGGCCGATTTGGTCATAGCGACAAATCATAGTGTAGCGGGGATCGGCACGGAGACAATAATGTACTCGCCCCGGCGGCCCGGCCGACGCAGTCGAACGGTTTGCGGTGTCGCAAACCTGATACCGCAAGACTACTCGTACCGCAGCGCCACGATTGGGTCGATCCTGGTGGCGCGCCGCGCCGGGATATAGATCGCCAGGGACGCGGCGGCAAGCAGCGCCAGGGGAATCGCCACGAATGTCGCCGCATCGTTGGCCGCGACGCCGAAAACCAGCGACGCCATCAGGCGCGCGAATCCCCAGGCGACCGGCAGTCCCACCACCAACCCGGCGCCGACGGTCAGCATGCCGCGCCGGAAGATCATGGCGAGCACGTTTTCCCGCTCCGCGCCCAGCGCCATGCGGATGCCGATATCCCGGGTCTGCTCCGATACCATGTAGGCCATCACTCCGTAGACGCCGATGGCCGAAAGACAAAGCGCCAGCAGACCGAAAACACCCATCAGCACCGCCATGTAATTCAGGCCGATGGCGCGATTGTGAATCGCCCGCTCCATGGTTTGCAGCTCGGTGATGGGCTGCTCGCGGTCCACCGCGCGGATGGCCGCACGGACCGCGGGCGCGAGCGCCAGCGGGTCGCCCGCCGTTCGTACGCCGATATCCATCCACAGTGGCGGCGCCTGCGGGAAGGGGACATAAATGGTGCGGCGCGGTTCGCGGTCGTAGGGATTGTGCGCGATGTCGCCCACCACGCCCACGATGGTCAGCCAGGGGGATTTGGAATCCGCTCCGCCCAGCCGGATGTGCTGGCCGATGGGCGAAGCGTTCTTCCACCAGCGTTCCGCCATGCGTTGGCTGACGAGCGCGACCTTGGGAGAGTCCGCCCCGTCGGTTTCCTGCAACAGGCGGCCCCCCACCAGCGGGATGTGCACCAGATCGAAATAGCCGGGCGTGGCCACCTGGTACATGCCGTGGGGAAGTTGGTCCGGTTCCGCGGGCCTGCCTTCTATGGTGAAGTCGCGCCCGTTGGAATGGTCGGAGTAAGGCAGCGCCGTGACGGCGGCCGCGGCGCGCACGCCGGGCAGCGCCCGGATGCGGTCCAGCACATCGCGGTAGAAGGTAATGCGCTGGTGCGGCTCGTGGTATTTGTTATCGGTGATGGCCAGGCGCATGGTCAGCAAGGTGGCCGGCTCCAGGCGCTCGCCGTTCTCCACCAGATTGCGAAATCCGCGCACCATCAGCCCCGCGCCCACCAATAGCACCACCGCGAGCGCGACTTCCGACGCCACCAGGATGTTGCGCAAACGGTGGCGCGCGCCGCCCGTCGAGCCTCCCCGGCCGCCTTCCTTCAGCGCGCCGGTGAGGTTGGGCCGGGAGCATTGCCACGCCGGCGCCACCCCGGCCAGGATACCGCTCAAGACCGCGGCCACCAGGGTGAACAGCAGGGTGCGCGCATCCAACTGGATGTCCTTCCAGCCCAGGACGTAGCGTTCGATCTCCGGCGGCATGCCGCCGCGGATCATGCCCATTCCCCACGTGCCGATCACCAGGCCGAAGGCAGCGCCGGCCACGGAAAGCAGCACGCTTTCGGTCACCAGTTGAGCGATCACACGCCAGCGCGATGCGCCCAGCGCCGTCCGCACGGCCACCTCGCGCAAACGGCCGGTGGCGCGGGCGAACTGCAGGTTGGCCACGTTCACGCAGGCGATCAGCAGCACGAAGATTACCGAGCCCAACAGCATCACGAGGTACTGCTGGGTGTAGGCGTCCACCAGGTAGCGGCGGGCCGGCCAAACCATGTACCGCCGGCCCTTGTTGGTATCCGGATAGGCTCTTTCCAGGCGCACGCTCACGCGATCCAGTTCGCTGCCGGCCTGCTCCAGGGTGCGCCCCGTCCGCAGACGGGCGGCGGCGACCAATTGGTTGCTGCGCCGGTTGGCGCGTTCCGCCGCCGTAAAGGCGTGCGGCGTCCAAAGCTCGGTGGCCATGGGGAAATCGAAGCTGGCCGGCATGACGCCGGTCACCAGGAAGTTCTGGTCGTCCAGGCGGATGTTCTGGCCGACGATTGTCCGGTCGGCGGCGAAACGCCGGCGCCACAGGCGGTCGCTGAGCACCACTTCGCGCTCGCGGCCGGGTTGGTCTTCACCCTCCTGGAAGCCGCGGCCCAGCACCGGTTGGACGCCGAAAGTGGTGAAGAAGTTGGCGCTCACCAGCGCCTGGATGACGCGCTCCGGTTCGCCGCCGGCGCCAGAGATGTTGGCCATGCCGTCCTGCCAGGTGGCCAGGTTTTCCAGCGCCGTGCTCTGGCGGCGGATGTCCTCCACATCGGCCGGGGTGTCGCTGTTCCAGTCGTTGGCGTCGCCGGGATCGCGCTGTAACACCATCACCAGGCTTTCCAGGTGTGGCAGGGCGATGGGCTTCCATAGCAAGGCGTCGCACACGCTGAAGACGGCCGTGGTGGCGCCGATGCCGAGCCCGAGCGTGAGCACCGCGGTGATGGCGAATCCCGGGGATTTGCGCAGCATGCGCTCGCCGTATCGGATGTCCTGCCACAAGTTCAATGGAGTGTCCCCTCGATAGAATTACGTGCGAAAGGCTGCCTGCGTTCGCCAAACTTTCCTTTCCGCCGCCGCGTCAGTTCTTCGGCGCCTGGTTGGCCTCCAGAAATACCACCGCGTCGCAGCTCTTGGCCAGCGTGCCCGGCTGCCCGTGGAACAGATGCGCTTCCCCCAGCCAGCGCCCTAGTGCGCTCCCGCCCGGAACATCGCGCACATGCAGTACCCACTGCGCCATTCCCGCCGCCGCCAGCACGCTCTCCCCGGCCCACTCCGCCATGTCGGGCCGATGAATCGCCACGCACCCCGCCGATGCGCGAAACGGTTCCAGGCCGTTCAGCGGAACGGCGTACTGCTTCAGGTCTTCCGCCACCGCGCGCACCGTATCCGGGTCCGGCGCCGACGTCTCGTACCCGCGCGAGAGCGGCACGTGTTCCGCCAGTTCCCAGCCGTCTTCCCCGCGCGTCCACGTGTCGCGCCAGAGTTCCACCAGCGTGAACCCGTCCTGCTGCGTCGCCTTGCGCGCCGTGGCCACCGCCTCCGCCCCGGAAAAGCGGAATGTCGCGAGCGTGGCGTCGGTGCGCGCGTAAATCCTGGCGATCGCGTTGCGCACCGCTGTCACCTGTTCTTCCGGCACGATATCGAACGACACGTCGTCCACCCAAACCCGTCCGCGCCCCATCGATCGCACGCCGAAATCCACAAACTCCGCGTCGCCGTCGATCTCCGCCACGATTTCGCAATTCGTCCATTCGGCGGCGCGCACCGGGCGTCCGTCCATATCCTCCAGGAATCCCACCTTGCCGTTCGGACGGTCTACCCGCAGCCACATCTGCGCGCGATCCCCCGGCCCTCCGGCCTCCACGCGCAGCCAGGCGCGCAACCGGACGGTCTTGCCGCGGTATGCCGCCGCGCGGAAGCTCTGCATCAGGTTGCCTACCGCGTCGGCCGGCGCCGCGGTCGCCGGCGCGATCATTACCGCGCAGCCCGCGCTGCTCCGGCAGCCCTTGCGGCGCAACTCGGCCAGGCTGCCTGTGACCTTCTCCACCTGCGGCACGAACCAGCCCGGCGGCATCTTCCCCGCGTCGCCCTCTTCGAAGCGCAGGTTGCGCGGCCCCGGCAGCGCGTCGCTCCACCCCGCCAGTTTGCCGCGCGCCTGCGCCGCGATCGCGCTCTCGGAGGCGTACTCGCGCGCCAGCCGGGCGTACGTGGCGTGGGCTTCCCGCCGCTGCCCCAGCTTCTCCTGGCACTGCCCGAGCTGCCACAGGGCGCGCGCCGCCACCGGCCGCGCCATCCCCGGCTGCGCCAGAATGGCGCGGTACATCCCGATCGCCGCCGCCACATCGCCCATCACCGTCTCGCGATAGACCGCCGTCTCCAGTTGCCGTTCCCCATCGCCTTGTGCCGCCAGAGCGAGCGCCATCATTCCGATCAGCAGTACCCGCCAACAAGCCGTGTGTTTGACGCGGAGGCGCGGAGACGCGGAGAAAGACGCGGAGAACTTGCCACGGACGGCGCTCGTGGTGGAATGGGTTGGGAAACCTGAGAAGAATGCCCCCACGAATGGGGGCATGGCAGCCTGAAAGGCTACGCTACGGTGCATCGACGACGAATCAACGAGTTGGAGATGGGTTTCCGGAGAGAAGACCAAGAACCGGATTGTTTTTGTCTTCTCCGCGTCTTCCTCCGCGTCTCCGCGTCTCCGCGGTGAAGAGAATGTTTCCGGCATGTACTCACCCATCGAACCGATACCCCAGTCCGCGCACATTGCGGAGGTAGCGCGGCTCCGCCGGGTCGTCCCCGATTTTGCGCCGCAGGTTGGCGATATGGTTGTCCACGATGCGCGCCGAGGCGAACGTGTCGGGCCCCCAAGCCGCCGCGATCAGTTGATCGCGGCTCAACACCCGCCCCCGCGCGCGAATGAAGCAATCCAGCAGCTTGAACTCGATCGGCGTCAGTTCCACCGGCCGTCCCCGCAGGCGCAGTTCGCCGCGCGCGAAATCCACCTCCACTTCGCCGAAGCGGCAGCACTCCGCTTCGGCGTCCCCGCAGGAGCGCCGCAAGAGTGCCTTGATGCGCGCGCGCAGTTCGCGCGTGCCAAAAGGCTTGGTGACGTAATC
>JBEKDV010000318.1:0-9417 GCA_050014175.1 Candidatus Solibacter sp.
GGAGACTCGAGCGCCGGCGGCACCGACTGAGCAAGCATCGTCGCCGGGAATGCGAGGAACAGAACTCCAAGCGCAGCTTTCAACAAAAGTGATGGACCAACGACGGGACGGTCGTGGCGATCGGATGGGGGCATAAAGTTTCCCGCCTTTCGATGGAGAAGATTCTCGATCAATAGGAGTGTAGCGCAATGCCATCCTTGAATCGATCGACTAGCCACTCCGGACGAGATGGACGAAACCCGACTTCTTCCAAGGACCGGTTGTGCTCAGCCGTCACGACCAGCGGCCCGCAGTTCGAAATCGGATCGCCAAGAATAGCTGCCGATATTGCCGCATGTCGTTCCGTTTTAGGTCCCCGCCCGGGAGGGCAGGCAGCGATCCGTGGCGGTCAGGGCTGTTATCGCCGGATATCGCCTGCGAGATGGGCGATGCATTCGGCCACCGCCCACTGTACGATAGCCCCACTCCAGAGTCAAGTGGGCCCGGGATCGCGGGGTCGCCACAGCAGAATAAGATCCGGGAGATTACAATGGAAATTCCGGATACAGCGATTCGCGACGAACGGCCGACACGGAGATCGCCACCGATGAAGGATCGCCCACCTGTAGTTGCACGCGAACGATTCCGCCAGCGCATCGACGAACTCAGCAACCTACCGATGGACCAAGTTTTTCAGGTCATCCACGATTCCAATTTGTGGGGCGCACCTGAATCCGTCTCCGGCCTGGGTTCCGAGATGCCGGCCACCGCGAGGCTCCGCGCGGAGTTGCCGGAGTTGCTGCACAATCTCGGCGCCGATGTCCTGCTCGATATCCCGTGTGGCGATTTCACCTGGCTCAGCGAAACCGCTCTACCCGTGTCTCGTTACATCGGAGCCGACATCGTGGATACCATCGTTCAGCGCAACCGCAAGCGCTACGGCCGTGAGTTCCTGCGCCTGGACCTCTGCTCGGACGAACTGCCCCGGGCCGATGTCGTACTGTGCCGCGACTGCCTGGTGCATTTGTCGCTCGCTCAGATCGAACAGGCCATTAGCAATCTTAGGCGCAGCGGCTCCACGTGGCTGCTCACCACGACTTTCCTGGAATGCGAAACCAACGAGGATATCGCCACGGGCGACTGGCGCATGCTGAATTTCGAGCTTCCGCCGTTCTGCTGGAGGCCCCCGGAGGGGGTATTGGTGGAGGGCTGCGCCGAAGCCGGCGGCGGATACGCCGACAAGGCGTTGGGCCTGTGGCGGATCTCAGAACTGTCGTACATGTCCGGCTATCTTCATGGCGGGTAGTACAGACTCGGGACGTAAGGCGCCGCCTGCGAGATCGGAGGCATCTAGCCGAAACAGGGCGCTTCTGCAACGCGGACCGGCGAGGTCCCCATGGAAGATAAGCCCACATCCGGCGTCCAAGCGGATTGTTTCCGCATGCCGTCATCCAAGTCCCGTCAAGAACGACACAAACCGGTCGTTCTGTCCTACAGCGCCGCCAGCACTTCCTTGTACAAATACTTCGCGCCTTCCACGCCGTCCCACGGCCCGTCTTCGTATTCCAGCGCAAACGTGCCCTCGAATCCGGACGCCATCATAATCTTCACCGACCGCTTCACGTCGTTGTCCTTCCAGCGATTCCAATACTTGGCGTGAACGTTGGTGTGGGCATACGGAGCCAGCGCCTTCAACCCGTGGTACATCAGGTATTCGTGTTCCCAGTTGCAGAAGTCCGGCGAGGCTTCGCAGAACGGGCTGTTCACCTCGTCCACGATGATCTGGACGTTGATCGGATTGGCCGTCAGCCCCCAGTGGTTTTCGAGCGTGACCTTCACTCCCACCTTGGAACCGTGGTCGGCCATCGCCTTGAACGACTCGATGCAGTTGGCCAGGTACTTTTCGATTTCGTTGTTCCTCGGGTAGTCCGTGGTGGCCACCGGGACGGGCGCCAGGCGGGGCCCGCCGCTATTCACCCGCATCGACTTCGCCCCGATGATCTTGGCGCCATCCAGCCACTTCTTGGCCACTTCAATTCCGGCCTTACGCTTTTCCTCATCGAGTTCGCAGATATCGCGCGGCGCGTTGTTGGAAATGTGCTGGCACCTGGTGCCGGTGGCCGCCATCTTGTTGGCCAGTTTGTCGAGCCACTGCTTGCCCGACGCGCTCGAGGGGTCGAATTCGCGCGTGGTGCGGGTGGCCGTACCCACCATCAGCGGGACCTGAACGTACATACTGTCGTCGGTCACATCCCCGAAGAGCCCGGAAAACAGGTCCATGTGGGTTACGCCGGGGAAGTGGTCCTTGGTGAACTGAGGCATGTCGAACATGGTGATCTCGCCATACTTTTTCTTCAGTTCTTCGGTACGCGGGTTGGCGCCGAAACTCATGCGGCTCTTGAAAATGTAACGGAGCGGCCAGGTGTTGGAAGCTATGCGGTCCAGTTTCTGCTTCTCCGTAAGTGGGCTGGCCGCCGCTGGCTGGGCTGGGGCCAGAGCCAGGCCGGTGGCGCCAATACCGGCCCCGGTGGCCTTTAGAAAATTCCGCCGGCCGAGCGGCAAGCCGTTTCCTTGTTCTTGATACATACGTCTGCACTCCTTTCCGAGGTCGTGGGACAGATTAACAACGATCCCGGGTGTTCTTTGTTGTAGCATGAGTCTGTGCGACAATGGGCGACCCGGATACTACTGACTGTATTTTCCGCGCTGCCGCCGCTCCCCGCGGCGGCAGCGTCCAAGATCACCTTCTACCAGGACATCGCGCCCATTGTCTACCAGAATTGCTCTTCCTGCCACCGCCCCGGCGAGTCCGGACCTTTTTCGTTGCTTTCTTACGACGACGTACAAAAGCATGCCGCGCAGATCGCCGATGTTACCAAGAGGCGCTACATGCCGCCCTGGCTGCCTCAAGCCGGCTACGGCGATTTCCTGGAAGCCCGCCGGCTTAGCGACGCGCAGATCCAAACCATCCAGGAGTGGGTCAAACAGGGAACTCCGCCAGGCTCGGCATCGCACGCCCCACGGCCTCCCCAGTTCAGCTCCGAATGGGCGTTGGGAACTCCCGATCTGATTCTGCATATCCAGAAGCCCTTTCCACTCGCCGCCGACGGACCGGAGGTCTTTTGGAATTTCGTCATCCCGGTGCCCATCACCAGGGAGCGATGGGTGAAAGCCATGGAGGTGCGTCCGGGCAATCCCCGCGTATTCCACCACGCCAACGTGATTATCGACCGCTCGCAATCCGCCCGGCGGCTCGAACCCGAGCCCGGGAAGGGATTCGCGGGCATGGACATCACGTTTGAGGAAACCGCGTTCGATCCCGACAGCCACTTTCTGTCCTGGAAACCGGGCAGCGTTCCGGTGGTGGAACCCGACGGCATGGCCTGGCGCGCCAATCCGGGAATGGACTTGGTGCTGAACGTCCATCTCCGCCCATCCGGAAAACCCGAAACCATCGATCCGGTGATCGGTCTCTACTTCACCGACAAGCCGCAAACCAAGTTCGGCATGCTGGTGCAGTTGCAGCACGATGCCGCCATCGACATCCCGCCCGGCCAGGAGGATTTCCTGGTCTCCGACGATTTTCGCGTGCCGCTCGACCTGAACGTGCTCGCGGTCTATCCGCATGCGCATTACCTGGGCAAATTGATGGAAGGCTACGCCACGCTGCCGGACGGTTCCAGGAAATGGCTGATCCGGATTCCCGACTGGGACTTGAACTGGCAGGGTGTTTTTCGATACAAAGAGCCCGTCTTCCTGCCGCGCGGAAGCACGGTCTCCATGCGCTACCACTACGACAACTCGTCCGCTAACGTGCGCAACCCCAACAACCCGCCGAAGGCGGTCAAGGGCGGCAACACGGCGACGGAGGAGATGAGCCACCTCTGGCTCCAGGTGCTTCCGGTTGGCGACGGCGACCAGCGGGCGGTATTGCAGGAGGGCATGACCCGCCAGCGTTTGGAGAAAGATCCCACCGACTTCACGGCCAACTACAACATGGGCGACATCCTGTTGAGCCGCGGCGATGCGGAGGCCTCGCTTCCCTACTTCTTCGCCGCCTGGAACGCGCAGCCCGCCAATGTGGTGTTCGCCACCGAACTGGGAGTGGCGCTGTTCTCGGCGTCGAAGCCCGCCGAGGCCCGCAAACAACTGTTGCGGGCGCTCGAGATCGACCCCCACTACACCGACGCGCGCTACAACCTGGCCAGCGTAGACGCGTCCACCGGCCAGTGGGAGGCCGCTGCCGCGGAGTTCGAGCAGGTGCTTTCCGACCGGCCCGGCGACCCCAAGGCGAGCGAGAACCTGGGGAAGGTCCTGATCCTCTGGGGTGACGCATTGGCGGACGCCGGCAAACTCGATCAGGCCGTGGTGCGCTATCGCGACGCGCTGGCCTACCGGCCCGACGATACCGCGTTGCACACCATACTCGGTGTAGGAATGCTCCGCCTGGGACACCTGAAAGAGGCCCAGGCCGAGTTGGAATCCGCGCTCCGCATCGACCCGAACTATCAACCCGCCCGGCAGGCGCTGGCAGCCATTCAAGGCAAGTGAACCACGCAAAATCGCAGAAGAATTAAAAGTTTCCTTGACTTTCGCGCGCAAAAGCCCTAAAAACAATACAAGTCTCTTTGCATCACATCGTTTTTCTGGGTATGACCGGATACCTTTCCGGTCAATTTTGAGGAGGGGAAATGCGTCTGAGTTTGCACGTTCTGTCAGTAGGATTGTGTCTTACCACACTTTGCGCCGTAACTGTAAGTCCCGCCACCGCGCAAGTGCTCTACGGCTCCGTGATCGGTAACATCACCGATCAGAGCGACTCCGTTATCCCTGGTGCTACCGTAACTCTCACCAGTAAGGAAACCGGGCTTTCGAAAGAAGCTTCCACCGATGTCAGCGGGCGCTATTCGATCGTCAACGTGCTGCCTGGCCACTACGATCTCAAAGTGGTCGCCAAGGGTTTCCGGGCGCACGTACAGACCGATACCGAAGTTAGTCCCGACACCATCACGCGCGCCGATGTCAAGATGGAAGTCGGCCAACTCACCGAGACGGTGACCGTGGAAGCCACCCAGGCGGTGCTGCAGACCGATAAGGCCGACACGCACTCCGAAATTGTCACCAAGGCCATCACCAGCCTGCCGCTGAGCGGCTACCGGAACTACCAGAGCCTGATCAACCTGGTGCCAGGGGCCATGCCGGCGGCGTTGCAGAACTCCATCACCGATACTCCCGGCCGCGCGCTCAACACTCACATCAACGGCGCCAACGCGCAGACCAACATTACGCGCATTGACGGCGCCGCCAGCGTCAACGTCTGGCTGCCCCATCACGTGGGCTATGTCACGCCGGAAGAAAACGTCGAAGTGGTGAACGTCACCACCGGGGCGGCCAATGCCGAGCAGGGCATGGCCGGCGCATCGTCGATTACCCTGGTGACCAAATCCGGCACCAACGACCTGCACGGCAGCGCCTTCGAATTCCACGATGACCAGCACCTGAAAGCGCGCAACTTTTTCCAGGCCGCGGGCACCGATAAGCCGCTCAGCATCTACAACAATTTCGGCGCCACCGAGGGCGGCCCCATCCGCAAAAACCGGCTCTTCTATTTCCTGAGCTTTGACGGCACCAGGCAGCGCCAGGCCTCGCCGGGGTTCTACACCGTTCCCACGGCGGCCCAGCAGGCCGGCAATTTCAGCGGTATCTCCACCGTCATCTACGACCCGCAAACCGGGAATTCCGATGGCACCGGCCGCACGCCGTTCGCCGGCAACGTCATCCCCACCGCCCGGCTCGACGCCATCGCTCTCAAGCTGCAGAGTTACTATCCCAGCCCCAATTATGCTGGCCCCAACCTCAATGCCAGTAACTACTACGCCGCGGGCGGCCCCATCCTCAGCCGGAACTTTTTCGACACTAAGATCAACTTCGTGGCCAACGACAAGGAAACCATCTGGGGCAAGTACGGGCGCATGTGGGCCACTTCCGGCGGCAAGGCGGTGTTCGGTATCGCCGGCGGCTCCGGCCTCGGCGGATCCGACCCCGGTCTGGGCCACACCTTGATCCAGGTGGGGACCATCGGTCACACCCACACCTTCTCTCCGCACGTCATTCTGGACGGAGTGGTGGGCTATGAGCGGCAGGGTCAGCAAGTGCTGCCCAACGACTACGGCACTAACTACGGGCTGCAGTTCGGCATTCCGAACACCAACGGTCCGGATATTCGGCAGAGCGGATTCCCCAATATTGGCATCTCCGGCTACAACGGGTTCGGAGTGCCGAACTGGATGCCGGTGACCCGCGTGGAAGAAAGTTATACGCAGAGCGACAACCTGACCATCTCGCGCGGCGCCCACGAAATCCGCGTTGGCTTCGACCTGGTGCGCCACCACCTGAATCACTGGCAGCCGGAAATCGGGCAGGGTCCGCGCGGCTACCTGGGATTCAACGGCGGGGAAACCGCACTGAATGGAGGTGCGGCCCCCAACCAGTTCAACGCCTACGCCGCGTTCCTGCTGGGCTTGAGCGACGATACCGAAAAAAGTCTGGAGTACATTCTGGCGACGGGCCGCGAGTGGCAATTTGGCTGGTACGTGCAGGACCGCTGGCAGGTGGGCCGCAACCTGACCATCAACTTCGGTCTCCGCTACGAATTCTACCCGCTGATGACGCGCGCCGGCTACGGCATTGAGAGTTACGACCCCTCCACCAACCTGGTCTCCATGGGCGGACGCGGCAACGTTCCCGAAAATGCCGGAATCACGGTGAGCCACAAGCTGTTCGCTCCGCGCATCGGCCTGGCATACCGCATGGGCGACAAGACCGTGATCCGCTCCGGCTTCGGCATCAACTTCGACCCCATCCCGTTCTCGCGGCCGCTGCGCGGCTGGTATCCGATTGTGGTGAACTTTGCCAACGCGCCCACCAATGGCTACCTCTGGGCCAACACCATCGAGCAGGGTGTTCCCAACACGGTTGGACCGAACCTTTCGACCGGCATCGTTCCGCTCCCGAGTAATGCCTCGGAACGCAGCCCGTGGGCCGGCGAGATTCACCGCGGCTATGTGGAGTCCTTTAACTTCACCGTGGAACGCAAGCTGCCGCTGGACTTTTTGACCTCGGTCGGCTACGTCGGCTCGCATTCGGTTCACATTCTGGCGGACCGCGATATCAACTCCGGTTATCCCGGCTCCGGCACCACCGGGCTGCCGCAATACGCCCAGTTCGGACGCACCGTCCCCACCAATATGTGGGACGGCTATTTGAGCTCCGAATATAACTCGCTGCAGGTGGCGATCAATAAGTCGTTCGCCAAAGGCATGATGCTGAAGGGCGCCTACACTTACTCCAAGGCCATCGACTATACCGATGACGACGGCTGGGTCAGCGTGGGTTGGAACTGGGCGCCGGTGTTCCAGCGCAACCGGGCCCCCGCGGGGTACGACCGCACCCACGTTTTCCAAGTGGGCTGGGTTTACGAATTGCCTTTAGGCAAGGGCAAATCCATGGTGAAGTCCGGCATAGGGGCGGCTGTTCTGGGCAACTGGCAGGTTAACGGAGTGATGGCCGCTTACACCGGGACTCCGTTCACCGTCACGGCTCCGGGTACTTCTCTGAATGCGCCCAACAATACCCAGACGGCCAACCAGATCGGTCCGGTCAGCCTCCTGGGCAATGTCGGGCCGGGGCAACTCTACTACAACACCACCACCGCCTGGGCGGCGGTTACCGCTGCCAACACCTTCGGTACCAGCGGACGCAACATTCTGCGCAATCCCGGTGTCTGGAACACGGACCTCGATATCACCCGTGAGTTCATCGTCAAAGAACGCGTCAAAGCGCAATTCCGCGCCGAGTTCTTCAACTTGCCGAACACCTCGCATTTCAACGGCGTGAGCAGCAGCAGCGTGACTTCCGGCACCTTCATGCAGATCACCAGTTCTTATGGTGAACGGCAGATCCGCCTGGGCCTCCGCGCGTCCTGGTAGCGATCAAGCTACAATCCTAAGGTGTGGTTTCCACCAATGAGGCAGGGGTTGACCCTGCCTCTTCTTTTCTGGCTCGGCACCCTGGCGGGCGCGCAGAGCGACGACCTGGCATTGAAATCGCGCCACGCCAGGGAACTGATGGCGGCGGGGCGGTTCTCCGAAGCGGTTCCGATCTACGAAGAACTGGTGCGCGCCGTCCCCGGGAATCCGGGCCTCATTCTGAATCTGGGTCTGGCCGAGCGCATGGCGGGACAGGTTCGCAAATCGATCCCGCATTTTGAAGCCGTGCTGAAGGTGGATCCGCGGAATCTCCCGGCGCGCCTGTCGCTGGGCGCGGCCCATCTGGAACTGGGCGAACCGGCATTGGCGGTGCCTCCGCTCGAAGGTGTGGTGGCCGCGGATGCAACCAATACGGACGCGCGCGGCCTGCTGGCGCAAGCCCTGCTTGGCGCCGGACGCCCGAAAGAGGCGGCGGTCCATTTCCGCAAGCTGACCGAGCTTGCCCCCAGCGACCCCAAAGCCTGGTACGGACTGGGAAAGAGCTACGAAGCCGTCTCCACCAACGCGTTCGAGCAACTGCGGAAGACCGCCCCGGAATCGTGCTGGATGCTGGCCCTCGTGGCCGATTCCCGGGTGACGCGCAAGCAGTATCGCAGCGCCTTCTATCTCTACCGTCAGGCGCTCGCCAGGAATCCGGCGATGGCCGGCGTCCACACGTCCGTTGCCGAGGTGTACCGCAAGACCGGCCATCCAAATTGGGCGGCGGACGAACAGGGCAGAGAACCCGCGAAACCCGCCGTAGTGAATCCGTCGTATCGCGAATCGAAGGAATATGGCCAATTGGCGCTGGAAGCCTTCTCTCACCTCTCGATGCTGCCGGAATCGTTGGAGTACCATCAACTGCGCGCCGAAACCATGAGCGCGCAGGGCCAGCACCTCGAAGCCGCCGAAGAATGGCGAGCCGCTCTGGCCATACAGCCTGGTAATCCCAATTTGGAAAAGGAGGTCGCGGTGTCGCTCTATATGGGTGGAGATTACCGGTCCGCGGCCCCGCTATTTCTCCAGTTCCAGCCGATGCCCCCCGGCCTGAACTACATGGAAGGCGATTCGCTGCTCCACCTCGAAGAAGCCGGGCGGGCGATCCCGTACCTGGAGGCGGCGGTCCGCGCGGATCCGAAAATGATGGGCGCCCACGCGTCGCTGGGCCTGGCATATGCCAGAGCGGGGCAGCCCTCCAAGGCGGTTCCTCACCTGGAAGCCGCTTTGCCGATCGATGACGACGGCAGCCTCAGCTATCAACTGTCGCGCGCTTACCAGGCGACTGGCCAGCCGGAGCGCGCCAGGCAGGCGCTGGAGCGGTATCGGGAGATTGTCAGGAAGGTGCAGGCCCAGAAAGATGAGCTTTCGAAAGAGGCGCAGATCGCGGCGCCGCCCGATGGACGGCAGTAAG
>JBEKDV010000319.1:0-9412 GCA_050014175.1 Candidatus Solibacter sp.
CCGCTGACGAGGGTTTTCAGGAGAGCCGGATGCGGGAAATCTGCACGTCCGGTTCGACGAGGGGACAGTGGGTCGCGAGGACCGTCGCTCACTGTCCTACTCTACCGGCCCAGTGTTTTTTGCGGGGCACGGGGTGGTTTTCCAGGGAGGGTGGGGGGCGGATTACAGGTGGATGATGCCGCGCTGGATGGCGGCGGTGGCGGCCTGGGTGCGATCCTGCACTCCCAGTTTGCTCAAAATGTTTTTGACGTGATTCTTCACCGTGTGCTCGGCGATGTTCAGGGTGAAGGCGATCTGCTTGTTAGCCAACCCCTGCACGATGAGGCCGAGCACCTGGACCTCGCGGGCGCTGAGGTCGGGGCGCGGCAACTGAGCGGCCAGGGATGCCGCCACCGCCGAAGGGAGGTAGGTCTGTCCGGCATACACGGCGCGGATGGCCTTGAGCAGCTCGTCGTGGAGGACATCCTTGGTCAGGTAGGCCTGGACCCCCGCCGCCAGGGCGCGGCGGATGTCCTCGTCGCCTCCGTAGGTGGTGAGCGCGACCATCTTCGCCCCGGGGAATTCGGAGCGGATTTTGATGGCCGCCTCCACGCCGCCCATCCCCGGCATGCGCAGATCGAGCAGCGTGACATCGGGCTGGTGGAGGCGGAACATCTCCACGGCCTGATGTCCGTTGGCGGCTTCGGCGACCACGGTCATATCGTCCTGCATGTTGACGATGGTGGTCACGCCGACGCGGGCCACCAGGTGGTCTTCGGCAACGAGAATTCTAATTTTGTCGCTCATGGTAAAGGCACAGTTACTTCGACTTCGGTTCCCTCGCCGGGGTTACTGGCCAATCGGAGTTCGCCGCCCAGCCGCTGGGCGCGCTCGCGCATGCCGATCAACCCGAAATGCCCGGCGCGGGAAGAAAACACGTCTTGTGCATTGAACCCGCGGCCGTTATCCCCGATCCGCAGGCGTAGATTGCGCGCTTCCAGGTGGAGTTTTATGGCGATCCTGGTGGCGCCGGCATGCTTGAGCGCGTTGGTTACGGCTTCCTGCGCGATGCGGAGCAAATGCTGCTCCATTTCTTCGGGCAACTGCGACTCCGGGCCGGTGACCTCGACGGAGACGTCGACACCGGATCCGGCCGTCCACATGCGGGTGCCCGATTCGATGGCGGCCGCCAGATCCTGTCCCTCCAGCGCCGACGCGCGCAAGTCCATCACGCTGCGCCGCGCTTCGGTGAGGCTATGCCGGGCCATGCGGCGAGCTATTTCCAGGTAGGAGCGCGCCGGCGTGGCATTCTCGGGCATGCACATGGCGACGGCATCCAACTGCGAGGAGATGCCGACGAAGCCCTGGGCGAGGGTGTCGTGGATTTCGCGCGCCAGGCGGGCGCGCTCTTCCAATACCAGCCTAAACCGCGAGCGGATCTGGCGCAGGCGGAGCTGGTAAATGGCCCATGCCGCCGCCAGCACAGCCGCCACGCAGAGGGCTCGAAACCACGCCGTCTCCCAGAACTGCGGGCGTATTTCGAACTCGTAGGATTGCTGGCTGGCTGGTCCGCCGGGCAGTTCGGCGCGCACGTTGAATCGATAGTGCCCGTAGCGCAGGCTATTGAAATCGATTACGCGGCGCGCGCCGGCCGCCACCCAATCGCGATTCAGACCTTCCAGCCGGTAAGAGTACTGCACGCGCTCCGGCGCGCTGAGGTGGATGCCGGTGTAGCGTATTTGCAGGCGTTCGTTTCCCGGAGCCAGGCGTGCCGCGCGGCTGAGATCCACCGGATCGCCGTTGGCCGTCATTTGCACCAGGCGCACCATCGGGGAAAGGGCCGCGGGTTTACGCGCATCGGGGATGAGCACCGCCAGGCCCCGGCTGGTGGTGAACCAGAGGCGTCCATCGGTGGAGCGGATGCCGCCGCCGGCGGTGGGATAGGCGGGAGCGCACTGGGCGCTGCGCAAGCCGTCTTCCACGCCGTAGTTTTGCGATTCCAGGCGGGACCGTTTTTTCGCGGCGAACTCGAGGAGCTGGGTTTTGGCGATCTGGCAGATGCCGCGGGTGGTGCTCAGCCACAGGGATGCGCCGTCGTCGAAGACCTTGCCGATGTTGTCGCTGAGCAGCCCGTCGCGCGCCATATAGTGGACGAACGTGCCGTCGCGCAGGGCATTGAGCCCACCGCCGAATGTGCCGATCCAAAGCGTGCCTTGCGGATCCTCATAGAGGGAGCGGATCTGATCGCTGGAAAGGCCGTCGGCGGAGGTGTAGTGGCGGCGTTCCTCGCCTTTTACGCGCCACAGGCCCTTGCCATAGGTGCCGGCCCAGATGGCGCCGTCGCGTCCCTGAGACAACGTGACGATGAAATCGATCAGCAGGGGACCGCCGGCGACCACGTTTTGAAACCGATTGCCGCGGACCACGCTCAGACCCGCCGGAGTTGCCAGCCAGAGCGCGCCCCGGGCATCCTCGATGGCGTCGAAAACGGCCGTCCGCGCCAGCGGGTCCGGGGGGTGATAGGCAAGGAATTTGCCCGCCTGCATGCGGGCCAGGCCGGAACGTGTGGCGACGAGCAGATCTCCTTTCAAGTCTTCCCGAATCTGAAAAACTTCGCTGCCGGGCAGCCCTTCGCGAGCCGTGTACCGGCGCGAAGCGGGTCCCGAAAACAGCATGAGGCCGAAATCGTTGAAGCCCACCCAGACGCGGCCGGCGCGGTCCTGAAACACGGCATTGGGGGCGTCGCTGGGCAAGCCTTCGGACTTTCCATAGACCATGAAGACGTCGTTGCGCCAGCGGCTGAGGCCGCCGTTGGCGCCAATCCAAAGATCGCCTTCGCGATCCTCAAACAGACAGCGCACGCCGTCGCTGTCGTCGGGATTTTCCTGATTGGCGGCGACGAAGCGGTTGCCCTGGAGTCGCGCCATGCCTTCGTTGGTTCCCGCCCAGAGATTGCCGTCGCGATCCGCCCACAGGGTGCGGACGGAGGTGTCCGGCAAGCCCTCGCGCATGCCATACCTCTGAATCGCGCCGTTGGGGGACCGGCGGATGATGCCGCGGTTTCCGCCGATCCAGATGTTGCCGTCGCGATCGCCCATCATGGTGCTCATCACCATGCCGCCCAGTTGTTCGGCTTCCATCACGGTGACGAATTTCCCGCCCGTCCGGCGCACCACGCGGCTGAAGCCGGCCACCCAAAGATCGTGATTGGCGTCCTCGCAGAGCGCGCGCGCCGCGGTCACGGGGATATCGGCGTTCGGTTTGAAATTGGTGAAGCGGCCGTCCTGGAAACGGCTCAGGTACACGCCCGCCACCACCCACAGCGCGCCTTCCCGGTCGGCATGCAAGGCAGTGATGGCGGCGTCCGGCAGGCCCTGCTTCACGGTGAATGTGCGGAAACGGCCTTGGCGATACTGCGTCAGGCCGTTAGAGGTGCCGATCCACAGACTGCCGTCGTTGGCCGGGGCGAGGGCGGTGATGGAGTTATCCGGCAGATCGCCATTGGCCTTGTTGTAGACCACGAACTCATAGCCGTCGAAGCGGGCCAGCCCCTCGTCGGTGCCCAGCCACAAGTAGCCGTCGGTGGTCTGGGTGATGGTGCGGATGGTGTCCTGCGGGAGGCCGCTCTCCTGCGTCCATATGGTGCGCGAATACTGGGTGAGGCTCATGCGCGGATCGAGCGCGAGCGCGCCGGGCGCCAGCCAGGCCGCGAGCGCGAAGATCGCCGCTGTGCGCTTTCCCACAGATTCAGTATAAGACCGGGGCGGCAGGGGAGAGTTGGAAGATCACACGAAGGCGATGGTGGGTGCTCCCCGGCGCTGGTATATCGTGCGGGGATTGCTTTATGATGGGATTGTGAAGCGAGCTCGTACGCTCTCCATCAAGAATCCCGCGGCCCACCAACTGGCGGAGCAAGTGGCCAAGCAGATGGGCGTCACGCTCACCGAAGCGGTGATCCGGGCGTTGGAAGATAAGGTGCGGCAAACGCCGAAGCCAATCGATCGTAAGAAGCTTGACGCGATTCTGGCTAGATTTGACGCCCTGCCTATTCTCGACTCGCGCAGCCCGGACGAAATCCTCGGCTACGATGAGTTTGGTCTTCCAAGCTAAATGGTCATCGACACGTCTGCGCTTGTTGCCATTATATTGGCTGAGCCATCGCGGGAGTCTTTGCTGGACGCAATCCGGTCGGCGGAGAAGCGCACTATCTCATCGGTGTCCCTGTTCGAAGCGGGGAAAACCGTGATTCGCTCACGCGAGGGCGCACTAGCTGTGACGAGGTTGTACGGCTTAATCGAAGATCTGGGCATCCAAACGGTGGAGTTCGATAAGACCCAGGCACGGCTTGCTGTCAGCGCCTTCGAGCGGTTTGGCAAACGCATGGGTCACCGGGCGCAGCTCAACTTCGGAGATTGCGCGGTGTATGCCTTGGCGGCGATGCGCGGCGAACCTCTACTGGCTACCGGCAACGACTTCGCGGCCACGGACCTGACGGTCATCGGCCCCACTTCAGGATCTTGAGGCGGAACGGGCGTGGATGGCGTCTAATAGAGGGATGAAGTTTTTGTTTGCCGCAGTGCTTGCGCCGGGCCTGTGCCTGGGCGCCATCTGGCCGGAGAATATCGGGGCATGGAAGCGCACCGCCACCATGCAGGCCACGCTCTTCGACCGGCCTATCTGGGATGAGTACGGGCTGAAGGAATCCGAAGCCGCCCGCTATGAAAACGGGGACGCCCATTTCACCGTCACCGGTTACCGATTGCAGGACACGACCGGCGCCATGGCGGCCTTCCAGTGGCTGCGGCCGGCGAAATCCACGCCTTCGAAGCTGGCGCCGCTGGCCGCCGGCACGGGGGACGGGTTGCTGGTGGCCAACGGCAACTACCTGCTTTCGTTCAGCGGGCACACGCCGGAGGCGGCGGAACTGGGGGCGCTGTTCGATGGCCTGCGCAACGTGGATACCACGGTACTGCCGTCGCTGCCCGCCAATCTGCCCGAGCAGGACCGGGTGGCCAACAGCGAACGCTACATTACGGGACCGGCCAGCCTGGCGAGTTTCCTGCCGGCGATTCCTCCTTCGGTGGCCGCCTTCCACTATGGCGCCGAGGGCCAGATGGGGGTTTTTCACAGTCCGAAAGGGGACATGGCGCTGGTGATTTTTAATTACCCGACCCCGCAGATCGCGATGCAGGAGGAGCCCGAATTCAGGAGAATACCCGGTGGCAATCTGGTAAAGCGGAGCGGTCCCCTAGTGGCCGTGGTGGTGGCCCCCGCGGACGCGGACGCAGCCGAGCGGTTGCTGGCGCGGGTGAAATACGAGGCTTTGGTGACCCTCAATCAGTGGGTTCCGAGCCACAAGGACAACATCGGCAATCTGGTGATAAACGCTTTCATTCTCATTGGGATACTGATGGGGTTCTCGGTTGTATCGGGGCTGGCATTCGGTGGCTGGCGGGCGTTCCGGCGGCGGGGAAATCGGGGCGAAGAGGCGGACGCGTTGACGACCCTGCATCTGGGCGGATGAGTGTCCGGATCGGCAAACCCCTGTGTTTGTTGCTATTAGAGCGATTTCCTCAGGCGGAAAATGGACTTTTTGGCCTTCTTCGCACCTTTTGTGGAAAAATCCCCGTTCCCGCAAGTTGGCCCAAAAGAGCAGGTTACGGCCAAAAAAACGGTAGTCTGATTTTCGCTTGACTGGAGAGCCGTTAGGAAATACGATTCAACTACAAAGTTTTGGCGGTTGCGATTCCGTCGAGACTGATTCTCCCATCGAACATCACCCTGGTAGAACAGGGGATAAAATGCTCACCCTTCGGGGTGAGCATTTCTAATTTGGGGCAGACGCCGATGGCAAGGCGTGTTTTGGAGCTGCGGAAGCACGCTAGAATTCACCTTATGCACAGACCGCGGCCGGCGCGGCCCGCACTGGCTGTTTGAGGATGGTGTGGGAGACCAGTCCGCCGCTGGTGGTTGCCAGCACGGTTTTCCGCCTGTTCCGGGGCGCTCCTGCCGCTGGCCATGCTCTGGGTCTCCAAACTGATCATCGAGGGCGTGGTGGCCTGGATTACGCGCCACAGCGGCAATCTGGCGGGCATCCGGAAGCTGGTGGCGCTGGAACTGGCGCTGGCCATCGCCAGCGATGGCCTGGGGCGGGCGAACACGCTGTGCGACAGCCTGCCGGGCGACCGCTTCACCAACCGGGTGAGCGTGCGGCTGATAGAGCACGCCTCGCGGCTGGACCTGGCGTCGTTCGAAGACCCGGTGTTCTACGACGAGCTGGAGCGTGCCCGGCGCCAGACCGCGGGGCGTATGGGCCTGCTGGCGGCGCTGCTGAACATCGGCCAGGACGCGGTCACGCTGGTCTCGCTCTCCACCGGGCTGTTGGTATTTTCGCCCTGGCTGATGGTGCTGCCGGCGGCGGTGGTGATTCCCAGCTTCCTGGGAGAGACGCATTTTACCAGCCTGGCGTATTTGGTTCCGTACCAGCGCACGCCGGAGCGGCGCAAGCTGGATTACCCGGCGGCTGAAGGGCGCCAGCCTACAGAGCGCCAAGGAAGTCAAGATCTTCGGATTGGGCGCCTATCTAGCTAAACATTACGATGAGGTATCAGCAGACATATTTAAGTAAAATAAAGTGCTTGCGATATGGCGTACAACCCTCGTTTCGGCCTTGAACGTGGTGTCGACCGGGGGCTATTACGGAGCTTATGTAGTGGTGGTGGCGCGGAGGCTGGGGGGCGCGGTGACGCCGTTCAACCGCTCGCGGGCGTACATCGAGAAGATCCTTTCGGGCTTCAACGACATATTCGAGCAGGCGGTTTTCCTGACGGACCTGTTCGAGTTTTTCGCCATGGAGCCGACGATCTCCTCGGCGCCGGGGGCGATGGCGGCGCCGAGAGAGATCCGGCAGGGATTCGAATTCCGCCACGTGGGGTTCGCGTACGCGGGCAGCGACCGCGTGGTAATCCAGAGCATTAATTTTACTCTGCATCCATATGAAACATTGGCATTAATTGGTAGTAACAGAACCGGAAAAACGACTCTGGTGAAAGCTTCTGGCGCGGCTTTACGACCGGACGGAAGGGCAGATTCTGCTGGACGGAATCGACCTGCGCGAGTACGACGTGGAGGATCGGCGGCGCGAAATCGGCGTAATCTTCCAAGATTACATGCGTTATGACCTGCTAGTTCGTGAGAACATTGGATTTGGCAAGGTGGACTCGTTTGGCGGCCGGTGACGGGTGGAATCCGCGGCGGTGAAGAGTTTGGCAAAGAGCGTGATCGACCGTCTGCCGAGTGGTTACGATCGAATGGTGGGCAGACGTTTCGAGGGCGGGATGGATCTCTCCGGGGGGCGAGTGGCAGAAGTTCGCCCTGGCGCGGGCTTACGTGCGCGACGCCCAACTGCCGATTCCGGACGAGCCGACGGCGACGCTGGACGCGGGCGCCGAGTACGAGGTTTTCCAGCGGTTCGCGGAATTGACGCGGGGGCGCATGGCGGTACTCATTTCCCACAGGTTTTCCACAGTTCGCATGGCGGACCGGATTCTGGTGCTGGCGGACGGATCGGTACGAGAGCAAGGAACGCATGAGCAACTGCTCGGCCTGGGCGGGCGCTCTGCGGAATTATTCGAGCTACAGGCTGCGGGTTACCGCTGAGAACAAGAAGAATGCCCGCACGAATGCGGGCATGGCAGGCGTGGACGCCTACGCTACAAAGAAGAAAGAAGACGAATGACCGATTTGAAGTTGCAGGTAGTACCGCTGGGCGGACTGGGCGAGTTCGGCATGAACATCACCGCCATCCGCTACGGCGAAGACATCATCGTAGTCGATTGCGGCATGATGTTCCCCGACGCCGAACTGCTGGGCGTCGATCTGGTGATGCCCGACCTGACGTTCCTCAAGGAAAATCAGGCGCAGGTGCGCGCCGTGATTCTGACCCACGGCCATGAAGACCACATCGGAGCCGTGCCTTATTTCCTCTCCGAGATCGACGTGCCGGTGTACGGAACGGCGTTCACGCTGGCGCTGGTGGAGCGGCGGCTGGAAGAGTACGATCTGGAGCGGGAGCCGCGGCTGATCAAGGTCAAGCCGAAGCAGGCGATCGCGGTCGGCCCGTTCAAGATCGAGTTTATTCACGTTACACACTCGATCGTGAGCGCGGTGGCTTTAGCCATCACCACGCCGCTGGGCGTGATCATCCACACGGGCGATTTCAAAGTGGACCCCACGCCCACGGACAACGAGCTGTTCGACCTGCACACGCTGGCCGATTACGGCAAGCGCGGCGTGTTGCTGCTGCTCAGCGATTCGACCAATTCGGACCGGCCGGGTTACACGGAGAGCGAGCGGGCGGTGAAGCCGCGCATGGAGGAGATTTTCAGCCGGAGCGAGAACCGGATTGTAGTTTCCTGCTTCAGCTCGTCGATTCACCGCATCCAACTGGTGCTCGACCTGGCGGAGGAATACGGCCGGCGGGTGGCGGTGATCGGCCGGAGCATGGTGTCGGTGACGGAGATCGCCCACGCGCACGGGCTGCTGACGATTCCAGACGGGATCCTGCTGCGGCCGCAGGATGTGATGGGCCTGGCGCGGGAGAAGGTGGCGATTCTGGTTTCCGGCACGCAGGGCGAGCCGATGTCGGCGCTGTCGCGCGTGGCGGTGGACAACCACAAGCACATCTCGGTGGACAAGGGCGATACGGTGGTGATGAGCTCGCGCATCATCCCGGGCAACGAGAAGGCGATTTTCCGCATGATCGACCACATGTCGCGCCGCGGGGCGGACGTGATGTACGGCAGCATGAATCCTCCTCTGCACGTTTCCGGACACGCCAGCGTGGAAGAGATGAAGCTTGTCTTGAACCTGGTGAGGCCGCGCTACTTCATGCCCATTCACGGGGAGTTCCGGCAGCTTTCCAAGCATGCCAAGCTGGCCGAGCACCTGCGCTTCGCCGGGCTGGAAGAGACTTTTATCATGGACACGGGCGAGATCCTGGAGTTCGACCATCATGGGGCGCGCAAGGCGGGCAAGGTCACGGTGGGGCACGTGTGCATCGATTCGGGCTCGGTGGACGACGTGGTGCAGGAGATGGTGATCCGCGACCGGCGCCTGCTGTCGGAAGACGGCATCGTGCTGCCCATCATCGCCATCAACCGCAACACCGGGAAACTGGAAAGCCCGCCGGAGATCGTGATGCGCGGATTCCAGGCGGGCGACGACGGAGCGGCGGCGTTCCTGGATGCGGCGCGGCAACTGGTTATTAAGACGCTGGAAGGATCGAATCAGGAGGAGAAGACGGATTGGGGAGTCATGAAGGAGAAGATCCGCGCGGACCTGAAGCGGCACATCGTGAAGCAGACGTCCAAGCGGCCGTTGATCATGCCGGTGATTCTGGAGGTTTGAGGGAGGGACAGGCCGGGTTACCCTC
>JBEKDV010000320.1:0-9376 GCA_050014175.1 Candidatus Solibacter sp.
CGAAAGCCGCTGACGAGGGTTTTCAGGAGAGCCGGATGCGGGAAATCTGCACGTCCGGTTCGACGAGGGGACAGTGGGTCGCGAGGACCGTCGCTCACTGTCCTACTCTACCGGCTAATCATAGTGTGCCGGCTTTGCGCCAAACTCTCCAGAAAGATTCCTTAGCCGCCGATGAACGCCGATGAACGCCGATGGGCGGAAATCTGCTGGATTCGAATTGTCCGGCTATTTCTTGGACACCATACCAGCCACGGGCTCCGCCCTTGAAATCCCCGCGGGATTTGGGAGTCAGAAAGTCGAGGAAGTCGAGGAAGTCAGAAGCTAAGACCCGGCCGGCCCGATGAATCGCGCTCCGCGCATAGCCGGCGCGCGCTGCTGGTACCATGAAATCGAGGGGTCCCTTCCACGCGCCGCGGCCAACGCCGGCGCTCGATCTCAACGTCGTTCGAAGGCAAGTCATGCATACCAACCGTCTGGCACAACAGAAGAGTCCCTATCTGCTGCAACACGCCCACAACCCGGTGGATTGGTACCCCTGGGGCGAAGAGGCTTTCGAAACGGCGCGCCTGCAGAACAAACCCATCTTCCTTTCCATCGGCTACGCCACTTGCCATTGGTGCCACGTCATGGAGCGCGAAAGCTTCGAAAACCAGGAGATCGCCACCCTAATGAACCGCCATTACGTGGCCATTAAGGTCGACCGCGAAGAGCGCCCCGACGTGGACCGCATCTACATGACGTTCGTGCAGGCCACCACCGGCAGCGGCGGTTGGCCGATGTCGGTATGGCTCACGCCGGAGCTCAAGCCGTTTTTCGGCGGCACCTACTTCCCGCCCGAAAACCGCTGGGGACATCCGGGATTCGGCTCCATCCTCACCCAGATCGCGCAGGCGTGGGAGAGCGATCGCCAGAAGATCGAGGAAGCGGCGCGCAGCGCGGTGGAGCAGCTCAAAAAACACGTGGAGGTTGCTCCCACGCGCGCCGGCGCGGCCTTCGACGCGGCCACCCTGGAAAGCGCCTTCTCCACCTTCCGCCGCACCTTCGATGCGCGCCTCGGCGGCTTCGGTGGCGCGCCCAAGTTCCCGCGCGTCTCGGTGCACCATTTCCTGCTGCGCTACTACGCGCGCACCAAGAACCGGGAAGCGCTCGACATGGTGCTGCTCACCCTGCGCGAGATGGCCAAGGGCGGCATGAACGATCAGCTCGGCGGCGGCTTCCATCGCTACTCCGTGGATGATCGTTGGTTCGTCCCCCATTTCGAGAAAATGCTCTACGACCAGGCGCAGATCGCCATCTCCTGCCTGGAGGGGTTACAAGTCACCGGCGACCGCCAGTACGCCGATACCGCCCGCCGCATCTTCGATTACGTGCTGCGCGATATGACCGATGCCGGCGGCGGCTTCTACTCGGCCGAAGACGCCGATAGCGCGATCTCTGCCGGCCATCCGGATCTCAAGGGCGAAGGCGCGTTTTACGTCTGGAGCCGCGAGGAGATTGACGCCCTGGTGGGCCAGCCCGCCGCCGAATGGTTCTGCCACCGCTACGGCGTCCGCGAGGGCTCCAACGTGGAAAGCGATCCGCACGGCGAGTTCACCGGCAAGAACATTCTCTACCAGGCGCACACCGTGGAGGAGACAGCGCGCCATTTCAGCCGGGCGCCCGCCGAAGTCCAAACCGCACTCGATAGCGCCGGCGGCCTCCTCCTCGCGGCGCGCGCCAAACGCGTGCGTCCTCTGCTGGACGACAAGATCCTCACCGCCTGGAACGGCCTCATGATCTCGGCCTTTGCCAAGGGCGGGGCGGTGCTCGACGACGCCCGTTACGCGGAAGCCGCGCGGCTCGCCGCTGAGTTCGTCATCGGCCACTTGTACGATGCCGCCAGCGGCCAACTGCTGCGGCGCTATCGCCAGGGCGACGCGGCGATTCCCGGCTTTCTCGACGATTACGCCATGTTCACCCAGGGCCTGCTCGATCTCTACGAAGCCCAGTTCGACCGCCGCCACCTGGAACTGGCCGTGCGGCTGACCGAAAAGCAGGCGGAGCTGTTCGAGGATTCCGCATCGGGCGCGTTCTTCGGCACGGCGGCGGACGACCGCCGGTTGGTGCTGCGCGTGAAGGACGATTACGATGGCGCCGAGCCTTCGGGCAACTCGGTCGCCGTGATGAACCTGTTGCGCCTGGCGCGCATGACCAATCGCGACGACTTCCGCCAGTCGGCGGAGCGAACGCTGGCCGCCTTCGCCAGCCGGCTGGCGCTCGCCCCCGTGGCCATTCCGCAGATGCTGACGGCCTGCGAGTTCCTGCTCGGCGAGCCGCGCGAGATCGTTCTGGCCGGCCGCCGCGATTCCACCCAAATGCGGGCGCTCGTGCGCGAGCTGCACACCCGCTTCGTGCCCAACCGCGTGGTGCTGCTGGTGGATTCCCCCGAGACACAGCAAGCGCTCGCCCGTGCCATTCCCTCCGTGGCTTCCATGAACCCGGTGGAAGGGCGTGCGAACGCGTACGTTTGCCGCAACTACACCTGCCAGTTGCCGGTCTCCGAACCAGCCCGGTTCGCCGAGTTGATACAATGTTAAATTCACCCACATCATAAGGAGAAATTATGGAAAGAGCAGGAGCAACTACCCTGAAGGGAAACCCCCTGACGCTGTTAGGACCCGAACTGAAGGCCGGCGATGCCGCTCCGGATTTCAGCCTGGTGGACGGCGGCCTCAAAACCGTCACCCTGAAAGACACCGGCAATCATGTGCGCATCATCAGCGTGATTCCGTCGCTCGATACCCCGGTTTGCGACGCCCAGACCAAGCGTTTCAACGAAGAAGCGGCCAAACTGCCGGGGGTGGACATCATCACCGTCAGCATGGACCTGCCGTTCGCCCAGAAGCGCTGGTGCGGAGCCTTCGCCGTGGATAAGGTGAAAATGCTCTCCGACCACAAAGATGGGTCTTTCGGCACAAATTACGGAACTCTGATCAAGGAATTGCGAATCGAGAGCAGGGCGATTTTTGTGCTCGATGCCGGCAACCGGATTTGTCATGCCGAGTATGTCAAGGAAGTAGCCGACTTCCCGAACTACGAAACCGCTCTCGCGGCCGCCCGCGGCGCGGGCGCCCCAGCGGCGTAAGAGCGAGTGATGGCGGCCGCGCGCGCCGGGAGGCGCGGCCGCACCTTTGAGGTTTGGACTGAATTCCACCGAATCATCGGCGGCCGTCAACGCGCAACGCGTGAGCTCCCGCGCAGTGGATAGCCCACTGGTGCGCGGCGGCCTGACGATTGTCGCCGGCGTCCTCACCGGCAACGTGCTCGGTGTCGGCCGCGTGGCGCTGATCGCCTACCTGCTGGGCACGCACAGCTATGCCGATTCGCTGGCCGTGGCCATGGGCCCGCTGGACATGCTCAATTCGGTGCTGATCAACAGCATCATTTTTGCCTTTGTCCCCCTGCTCACGGCTGCCCAGGGGGCGGAGCGCACGGCCCTGTTTCTCAAGCTCACGCGCGCTTTCGTCTGGGTCTTTTCGCTGATTTCGCTGAGCGTCATGCTGGCCGCGCCCTGGCTGATGCGCGTTCTGGCGCCCGGCCTCGATCCGCAATACTTCGGCACGGCGGTCAATATCCTGCGGATTCTGGCGCTCTCCACGCTGGCCGCCGGCGTGGCCGCGGTTCACTGCGCCCTGCTGTACACCGACCGGCGTTTTGGCCCGGCGGCGTTTTACCAGGCCGCGCTCAATGTCTTCACCATCGCGGCCGCGCTCTGCCTGTGGAAGTTCGTCGGCGTCTACGCCTTCGCCATCGGCTATACCGCCGGCGCCGGAGCGCAACTGGCCATCGTCTATTTCGCGGCGCGTTCCGGCCTGGACACCAAATCCCTTCCCCCGTGCCAGGTGCGCTGGCGCGAGATCCTGATGAAGCCCGCGTTTTTCGTGGTCTATGCCGCGGGCATCGGTATCAACATCATCTTCACCCGCGCTTACGCCACCCACGCCGGTCCGGGAATGGCGGCGGCGCTGGATTATTGCATGCGCGGCGTCGGGGTGCCGCTGGCTCTGCTGGTGCAGCCGATTTCCAATTCGTTGCTACCGGAAATCGCCCGCCTGCGCAGCCTCTTCCGCCTGCGCGATGCGTTGCGCCTGATCGATAAGACCATCGCGCTGGCTGCCCTGGTGGCGGTGGGCGGATGCGCTTTCGCCCTGGTCTTCCGCCAGCAGGCCATCGCGCTGCTCTTCCAGCGCGGCAGTTTCTCGGCGGATTCCACCCGGCTGGTGTCCGCGGCATTCCTGGCGCTGGGGCCCAGCCTGATTGGCTGGAGCCTGATCGAGGTTCTGGCGCGCTCGCTCTTTGCCCTGGACCGTCCCTGGCCGCCGGTGATTGCCGCTTTCATCCCGGTGATCATCAACGTGGCCATCACCCTGCGAATTGGCCCCTACGAGCCGGAATACCTCGGCTTGGGCGCGTCGGTAGGCCTGATTTGCGGTTTCGCGGTGCTGTTTGCGATGGCCCACACCAGCCGCAAGCGCTGGCTCCAACAGGGCTGACACCGCCGTGCGCCTCTTCGGCCCCACCCATCTCTGCCTGCTCCTCATCGTCACCCTGGTTTGCGCGGCGCTTTCCTGGTTTTGCCGCCGCCGGCCAGGTGCGGCGCGCGCCGTCCGCCTGGCCGCCGGCTGGGGCATCGTCGTCAACGAGCTGATCTGGTGGGCCTTCCGCTACTCGCACGAAGGATTGCACCTGTGGAACCTGCCGTTGCAGTTGTGCGATGTGACGCTGTGGACGAGCGCGCTCGCCTGCCTCACCCTGAACTCGCGCGTGGTGGAATTCGCCTACTTCGGCGGACTGGCCGGCGCCGGGATGGCGCTGGCGACGCCCGACCTGTGGACCCCGTGGCCCAGCTATCCCGCCATCTACTTCTTCGTGGCGCACGGCGGCATCGTGCTCGCCGTCTCGGTGCTGGTCTTCGGCCGCATACACCCGCTCGCTCGCGGCGCCGTGTGGCGGGCATACGGAATGCTGCTCGCCTTCGCCGCCGCCATCGGCGCGGTGAACGCGGTGGCCGGCACCAACTTCATGTACCTGTGCCGCAAGCCGAAGGGAGCGTCGCTGCTCGATTCGCTCGGCCCCTGGCCCAACTACCTGCTGACCGGCGGCGCTGTCGCGCTTGCCTTGTTCTGGCTGCTATGGCTGCCCGTACGCCCAAGGAAGGATTCCATATCATGACCGCTAAACTTCTCTCCACTGCTTCGTCTTGCTTGCAGATGCTCCCGGCTAATCTCACCCTGATTCTCTTCGCCGCGGCCGCCGCTTTCGGCCAGACGGCGGACGCTCCCACCCCCGCCTTCGACGTGGCGTCCGTCAAGGCGAGCCAACCCGGCCAAACCGGCCAACCCGGCCCAGGCGGACGGGGCGGCGGGCGGGGAGGAAGGCGCGACAACATCCAGGTTTCCCCAGGCACCGTGACCATGCGCAACATCAGCCTGAAAGCCTCGATCCGCTGGGCCTGGCACGTGTCGGAATTTCAGGTGTCCGGCCCGGACTGGCTGGAATCCGAGCGCTACGAAATCACCGGCAAGGCGCCCGGACCCGCCACCGACGAGCTACTGCGGCTCATGATGCAGACGCTGCTGCGGGATCGCTTCAAACTCGCGCTGCACCGCCAGACCAAGGAGCTTGCGGCTTACGTGCTGCTGGTCGGCAAGAATGGGCCGAAAGTGCAAGAAACGAAGACCGAGGGTGAAGCCAGTATCGACATCAACCAGAGGCAGTTGAGCGTAAACGTACAAAGAGCCCCCGTGTCTGAGTTAATCGACATGATGTCGAATCTGCTGCGCGCCCCGGTGATCGACATGACGGGCCTGACGGGACGCTACGATCTCACCCTCAATGTCGCCAAATACGCCGGGGACCTGGCGGCGCGAGGGCAATCCATCGATTCGGCGCCGGCCGATCCGCAGGCGCTCATCAACATGATCTTGCAGGAAGAGCTTGGCTTGAAGCTGGAGGCCCGGAAGATGCCGCTGGAACTCGTAATCGTCGATCACGCCGAAAAGGTCCCGGTGGAGAATTAGTTCGGTTCGCAAGACGGCCACTCACGTGCTCGTGATACAGCCCGGAGAGTGGTCAGAATATGATTAAGCGATTGATCGGACTAGTTTTCGCAGGTGCGCTGATCTTCAGCGCCACCGCGGCCGATGTATTTGTCAGCATACGGCCACCGCATGTGATCGTCGAGAAGCGGGGGCCGCGACCTAGCCGCGACCATGTATGGGTTTCCGGTTACCATCGTTGGGACGGCAACGCATACGCCTGGAACGCGGGAAGGTGGGAGCAGCCTCCACGGCCGCGTGCCCACTGGGTAGCCCATCACTGGGTTCACGAGAGACGCGGCTGGGTGCTGGTAGAAGGGCACTGGAGCTAGGTGTCCAAGAAATAGCTGGACAATTTGATTCCAGCAGATTTCCATCATCGGCGTTTATCGGCGTTCATCGGCGGCTAAGGAATCTTTCTGGGGAGTTTGGCGCAAAGCCGGCACACTAGATTAGCCGCCGATGAACGCAGATAAACGCCGATAACTGGGTGCACCTCGATGCGCTTGAAGTTGAGATCGTGGACTACCATTGAGGGCCGCGAATTATGGGCAAGCGAACTAAGATCATGCCTCCGATCCATCCGGGTGAAACCCTACGGGAGGACTTCCTGAAACCGCTGGGCCTTTCCGACAACCGGCTCGCGATGGAGTTGCTCGTTCCGGTGACCCGCATCAATGACATCGTTCGCGGCAAGCGAGCCATCTCCGCGGATACCGCACTCTGCTTCGCTCGGTACTTCGGAACCACTCCGCAGTTCTGGATGAATCTTCAGGCGAATTACGATCTCGAAATGGCTCAGGACGTGAGCGGACCCGAGATTGCCGACAGCATCAGGCCGTACCGGGCAGCGTGAAGGGGCGTTGGTAGGCTTGCGACCATGGGGAACCCGTAAGAGCCAAACCGTTTTCGAGTGCTTCAATCTTCGACGGCCGCAGAGGCTATCATGGGGAAGGCGGTCCCGATGCAGCACGATCACGTTGAAATGCGCAATGGCGGCTATTACGTGGCCGGGAGTCGTGTCTCTCTGGCGTCCATCGTCCACGAGTATCGGGACGGTGCGGCTCCGGAGTCGATCCGGCAGAACTTTCCTACGCTTTCCCTGGAGCAAATCCACGGCGTCATCGCCTTCTATCTCGGGCATCGGCACGAGGCCGAAACCTACCTCTCCGATCTGGAGAAGAAGTGGGATGAACTGGAGCACGGCGTCAAGCCCGCCAGTCCCGGACTCCAGCAGCGGATCGAGGAAGCACAAAAACGCCGGCTGGTGGAACGAACCATCGAGGGAAGGACAGCCAGCCGCCCCATGGTATAAGATTAGGACAGAATGAGTCCGGCCAGCCCAGCCTATTTCGAGATTATCGAGTTCATCGCCGCGGGCACAACTTCGGAAGCAGTCGCTCATTTCCTGCCCTCGCCCGAAGCGCAACGCAGAGTCTCTGAACTGATCGAGCGAGAGAAGGAAGAAGGCTTATCTCCGGAGGAGACGGCGGAACTGGACCATTTCATGGAGCTTGAGCACATCCTTAGAATGGCCAAGGCGAAAGCTCGCCAGATCCTCGCCCGTGGCCAGTGACATCAGCGACCGGGTCCGCGCGGACGTAGCCCGCCGCGCTGGACATCGTTGCGAATACTGCCTCATCCACGAAAACGACGGTGGTTTTCCGCACCAGGTCGATCATGTCGTCAGCCGCAAGCATGGTGGAACTTCCACCATTGACAACCTGGCCTATGCCTGCATCCTCTGTAATCGCTATAAGGGCAGCGACGTTGCTGCGATCAATCCGAAGACGGGAGAAGCCGTTCGGCTATTCCATCCTCGGCACGATCGCTGGACGGATCATTTCCGCCTCGACGCCGATTTCATTGAGCCACTCACCGACGCTGGGAGTGCGACGGTCCGGCTACTGCGCCTGAACGTTGCGGAAAGACTTGCCGAACGTCGGCTTCTGGCGTGGCCCAGGGATCCGGCGCCCAGGGCATAAGTGCATGTAGCGGTGTTCCCTGAGGTCAAGAGCAGGTGCTTACGCCGCGCTAAAGTGAAAGGGTTCCTCTCAACCATGGAGAGCCACCTTGAAAACTTCATCCATCTATGGAAGACTGCGCCGCGTCTTCAGCACGAGCGAGAACAAACAACTTCATGAACGCCTGGCGCGTCTCATCGTGCTTTATGAAGATCTACGACTGGAAACGTCTGGTATGACCAACAAGGAAGAGCTTCCCAAACTGGACGACTCTGGCTTTGCAGCTCGACAGAGCTACTTCTTGCGTCGGACTTTCGGAACACTGAGTGAGTTCGCCGAAGCAATACGACTGACAGAGACATGTCGCGAGTTCTTGACCATACTCAAACCCGACGCTCAGCCCCGAAGACATCAAGACGTAGGATTCCGCCGTCGCATTCTTCAAAGGAACGGAACATCGAATCAAGAGCATTCGCAACGATATTGGCGGCCACTTTGGGGCAAAGGCTGTTGAGTATTCCCTAGCGAATCTCGACCGGTCAATTCTCGCAGACATGGAGATCTACGAAATCTCGCCTGGAATCGGTGGCGTCAGATTCAGATTTGCTCCGTATATCGCCAATACCGCGATGTTACGGCACGCTACAGGCTCCACGCTGAAGGACCAACTTGAGGAACTCATTGGCTTGGTGAACGAAGCCATGAGCTATGCAGTTCCAGGCGTCGCAGCCATTTCAATCAAGTATCTAAGAGACCGGTTCAGGCAGTCAGCCTAGGTAGTTCCCTGGGGCGGCCGCGAGGCCGCCCCAGGGACTCAGTAACTACGCCGTCCGCTGCGTTTCGGTCTTATCGCCACTGATCGCCGCTTGCGCGGCGGCCAGGCGGGCGATGGGGACGCGGAACGGGGAGCAGGACACGTAGTCCATGCCCACGCGGTAGCAGAACTGCACCGAGCTCGGCTCGCCGCCGTGCTCGCCGCAGATGCCGACTTCCAGTTTCGGGTTGGTCTTGCGTCCGCGTTCGACGGCCATCTTTATCAACTGGCCGACGCCTTCCTGATCGAGGACGGCGAAGGGATCCGCGGGGAAGATCTTCTTGTCCTGGTACTCGGCCGAGAACTTCGTATAGTCGTCGCGCGAGAGGCCCATACAGGTCTGGGTCAAATCGTTGGTGCCGAAGCTGAAGAACTCGGCTTCCTTGGCCACGTCGCCGGCGGTGAGCGCGGCGCGCGGGATTTCGATCATGGTGCCGACCATGTATTTCAGGTCCTTCAACCCGGCCTTGCCGAGGACTTCTTCGGCCACGGCGACCACGATCTTCTTCTGATTCTCGAAT
>JBEKDV010000321.1:0-9306 GCA_050014175.1 Candidatus Solibacter sp.
GTTACGTGCGTACCGTGTTTCCCGGCAATGTAATTCCGGGTTCGCTACTCGACCCGGTTGCCCAAAAGTTCTGGAGTTACCTGCCGCTGCCCAACCGCACGCCCAGTAACGCGTTCACCCAAGCGAACAACCTGATCGCGCTCGCCCCCGCGAGCCTCCACATGAATCAATACATGATCAAGTTGGATCATCATTTCTCCGAGAAGGACACGATGTTCTTTCGGTACTTCTACTATCAGGAGTTCAACAATAACGGTGGGAACGACATATACACGAGCCCGCTTTTCGATTACCGCTACGACCATTACACGGCAAAAAACGTGATCGTCACCGAGACTCATACCTTCTCGCCCACGTTGTTAAACGAATTGCACCTGAGTCTAGCCCGGAACTATTTTCCGTTTCAGGCCGCCAGTTTCAATTCGGGAATCACCACCACCCTGGGATTACCCGCTTCCGTGCCGGATCTCGAAATGCCGAATGTGAGTGCGGGATTGCCGGGGACTGCCGACCTCAGCGATGGAATCCGCGGTCAAACTTCCTGGCAATTGGCGGACTCCGTGACTTGGGTTCGCGGACTGCACACTTTGAAAATGGGGTTCGACATCAGATTGCAGCAGGCCAACAATTTCCAACCCAGCGGTCTCTCGGGGTCTTACACCTTTGCAAGCGCGTTGACTTCCAACCCGCAATCTCCTTCGGGGACCGGCAGTAGCGTGGCGACGTTCGTGCTGGGACAGGTCAGTTCGGCGAGCATTGTGACCGCGCTCGGCGAATCCGAAAAAGGCCATTCGATCAGCGGTTTTGTCCAGGATGATTATCGGATCGCACCACATCTCACCCTGAACCTGGGATTGCGCTACGATTACCAGCCTTGGGCGGTGGAGCGCAACAATGGGCTCTCCAACTTCGTCCCCAGCGCCGTAGATAGCGTGAATGGCCTGAAAGGAGCGGTCTTATACGCCGGCAAAGGATTCAGTGGATCGCCGTTGGGCGGAACCCCGATGAACTCCTTCGGTCCGCGGGCAGGCCTGGCTTGGGACATAACGGGCAACAGCAAAACGGTCTTTCGCACCGGCTATGGGATCTACTACGAGAACGTCGTCTCTCGCGATCTCTTCGGAAACACAGCGGGTTTTGCCAGCACTTCGACCAGCTACAATCCGCCCGGCGGGAACAGCAACCTGCCGGCGTTCAAATTCAGCCAGGGATTGCCGACTCCGCCCATCCAGCCGCTCGGCAGCGCTCTGGGTCCGGCGGCATTTCTCGGCCAGAGCGTCAGCTATGACCAGTCCGGGCAATCGGTACCGAGGGCTCAGGAGTGGAACGCATCGTTGCAGAGGCAGTTGCCGGGGCAGTGGGTGGTCGAGTTGGGTTACGCCGGGAACCATGCAAATCACCTGGTGGCAGGTGGATACAACCTTGACCAGTTGAACCCGTCCTATCTCTCCCAGGGCAACGCACTGCAGAACCTGGTGCCGAACCCTTACGCGGGAGTCGTTCCCGGCTCCCTTGGCGCCGCGACGATTACGGAGCAACAATCCTTGCTTGCGTTTCCGTACTACACCGGAGTCACGGTCCGGGATCCTCATCTGGGCGATTCCATCTATCACGCCGGGTTTGTGAGCGTCAAGAAACAATTCTCCAGCGGACTGGTGCTCCTGGGTTCCTACACCAAGGCGAAGCTGATCAGCGACAGCATTGTCATTCCGGATAACTTCGGCTCTCTGTTGGAAGGGAATGCCACGGTCACCGGCTATCAGAACGGGCTATACAACCGCGCCGGCGAGCGGTCCATCGATCCGACGAACATTGCGCAGCGTGTCATTGTCAGCGGAGTCTATGAACTGCCCGTAGGCAAGGGCAAGCCGCTGAATCTCACCAATCCCGTAATGAATGGGATGTTCGGAGGATGGCAAGCCCAGGGCATTTTCACGGTTCAATCGGGCTTGCCGCTGGTGGTTACCGGAGCAAATAACAATGTGGCCACGCGCCCGAACAGCACAGGGCAGTCGGCGAAACTCAGTAATCCAACTCAGTACGAATGGTTCAATACGTCGGTATTTGTGAATCCGCCGAATTACACGTACGGCAACCTCGGACGGACATTGCCGGATGTGGTGGGGCCGGGGACCATCAACATCGACATGTCCCTGATCAAGAACATACACGTGTGGGAGCGAGTTTCGCTGCAGATCCGCGCCGAGGCGATCAACATGACAAATCACGTGAACCTCGGCATGCCGAACACCTCATTTGTCCCCGGCTCGAACGGCTTAAACAGCAGTTCCACGTTTGGGACGATCACGTCGGCCGCCGCCGCGCGCATCTTGCAGTTCGGAGCCAAGCTCGTATTCTGATGGGGCGGCATTGGTGACCAACTCGAAGACAGCCTGAAGATTGCAGCCGCCGGTTCCTTGACCGCAAAACCGCGGGAGAGGCGGCGGCTGCAACCTCGCCATCGACCCGTCAACCCTGGTTCGAGATTTCGAACCATGCGGGTCCCAGCGAAAGCGTCGAACCTTATGTCGACCCCTCTGCTCAGCCGACCCCCCGGTGAAACTGCCGCCAGCCGTCGAACGATCCTGCCCGTTCGATGGTGCATCGCCCTCCTGCTCCTGGCAGCGTCCGTCCTGAACTACATCGACCGGCAGTCGCTCTCCATCCTGGCTTCCACCATTCAGCGCGAACTGCGCATTTCGGATTCGGGCTACGCCACCATCCTGCAATGCTTCCTCGGCTCTTACACGGTCATGTACCTGGTGTCCGGCCGGATTGTCGACCGCTATGGCGCGCGCCTGGCTGAGACCGGCTTCATTCTGTGGTGGTGCTTCTCCAACATGGCGACTTCGCTGGTGACGGGCGTCGCGTCGCTGGGCGTCGTTCGGAGCCTGCTGGGTGTGGGCGAACCGGGCAATTTCACCGCCGCCGCGAAGGCGGTTTCCGAGTGGTTCCCCAAGGGGGAAAAAGCCATCGCCGTAGGCATGTACAGCATGGGCGCGACGCTGGGCGCGGCCATCGCCGGACCACTCATCTCCATACTCGCGCTTCGTTTCGGCTGGCGCTCCGCCTTCCTGTTCACGGGGGTCGCGGGCCTCACTCTCGCCACCCTCTGGTACCAGTTCTACCGAAGCCCCAAAGACCACTCATGGCTGGGTGCGAAAGAGCGCGCGCTGCTGATTTCCGAAGGCGTGATCTCCGGTTCCGTTGAGCCCCCGGCCGCAGCCTCGCGCCTGCCCATTCGCGAAAAGAGCCTGTGGGCAGTGCTGTTCTCCCGCATGATCACCGATCCGCTCTGGTATTTCTATCTCTTCTGGTTCCCCAAGTATCTACAGGAAGTCCGCGGCTTTACTCTCGCCGATATCGGGAGAACCATCTGGGTAGTCTTCGTGGCCGCCGATCTGGGCAGCCTCCTCGGGGGATGGCTGTCTGGCCGCCTGATCCGCTCCGGTTTCGCGCCTGTCTCCGCGCGTCTCACGGTCATGTCGGGATCCGCCTGCGTGGTCGCGCTGAGCTTTCTCACGCCTCATCTGCCCGGACGCGCGATGCCCCTGGCCGCGGCGGCTGCCTTTGCCTTCGCCCACATGATCTGGATGACCAATTCAACCACCCTGCCCATCGACATCTTTCCCGCCGGGGCCATCGGCTCCGCGCAAGGGCTCATCGGCGCCGGCAGTTCTCTCGGAGGCTTCATCTCCAGCGGACTGATCGGCTACTGCCTGACCCACGCATCCTACACTCCCGTTTTTTTCGCCATGAGCTTTTTTCACCCCGTGGCCCTGGCGGTCCTTTTCTTCACATTACGCAGGAGTTCCAGCGAATGAAACAAAAGCGCGAAAAGTACGACATCGTTGTGATCGGCGGCGGCTTGGCCGGCTTCTGCGCCGCGGTTGCCTCCGCGCGCCATGGCGCCCGCACCTGCTTGGTGCAGGACCGGCCGGTATTCGGCGGCAACAGTTCCTCTGAGATCAGGGTCACGCCCCATGGCGCGGCCGCGTTCCACGCCTACGCTCGCGAAACCGGCATCGTCTCTGAACTGCTGATCGAGGAACGCGCCCGCAATCACGAAACCATTTTCGAGAATGGCTGGACGAACAGCGTCTGGGATCTGGCCCTGTATGACATGGCGATGGCCACGCCCAACCTCACCTTCCATGTCAACACTTCGGTTGCTGCCGTTCGCCAGCGCGACCAGCGCAACATCTCCGCCGTGATCGGCCGCGTCGCCGCCGCGGAGACCGAGATCGCGTTCGAGGCCGATATCTTTATCGATTGCACCGGCGATGGACTGGTTGCCGCCGAGGCCGGATGCGAGTGGCGGATGGGCACGGAAGGAGCCGGCGAGTTCCAGGAGCCCCACGCGCCGCCGGTAGCCAGCGCGGACACCATGGGCAACTCCATCCATTTCCGCTGCCGCGACATGGGCCGGCCCGTCCCGTTCCAGGCGCCATCCTGGGCCATGCATTACGAGGACGCGGGATACTTCTACCAGCAGGGCCGGCATCCCAAGGACGTCCGCGGCGGTTTCTGGTGGCTCGAGATCGGCGTGCCGTGGAACACCATCCACGACGCCGAGGATATCCGCCACGAGCTCACGCGCCACGCCCTGGGGGTCTGGGACTGGATGAAGAACCGCGACCCGAAGACGAAGGACCTGGCGGCCAACTGGGCTCTGGACTGGATCGGCCAGGTGCCTGGCAAGCGCGAGAGCCGCCGCATCGTGGGCCAATACCTGATGACCGAACACGATCCGCAGAACCGGACCGTGTTCCGCGACGAGATCGCCTTTGGAGGCTGGTTCATCGATCTGCACACGCCGGGTGGCCTGCTGGCTCCTTCGAGCGAACCCGCCAGCGCCGAAGGCTATACCCAAACCAGCAACTACGCCGCGAAAAGCTATGCCGGCCCCTATGGGATTCCCCTGCGGATCCTGATCGCCAAAGACATCGACAACCTGATGATGGCCGGCAGAAACGTCAGCGTCACTCACGCCGCGCTCGGCACGGTCCGAGTCCAGGGGACCACGGCGCTCATGGGGCAGGCCGCCGGCACCACCGCCGCATTGGCCCTTCGCAGAGGCCTCCGTCTGGATGAAATGGCGTCGCAAGGCATCTTCGACATCCAGCAAGCGCTGCTTCGCGACGGCTGTTTTCTCCTCAATTACGGCAACCAGGACCCGCTGGATCTGGCGAGGGCGGCCACCGCGATAGCCAGCAGTGAAGCCCTCCTGCGGGGCGCCAGCCCGGAAAGCCGCGGCGCGCATGAAGGGCTCGACATCTGGCGCGATCAGGCGGTCCCGGTAGTCGAGGCCCTGACGAAACGGCGCGGGCAGTGGATCGCCCTCGGCTGCGGCCGGCTCGATGAAGTGGCGGTCTGCCTCTCCAACGGGACGCCCGAAGACCAGATGGTGGAAGCCGTGCTGGTGCGGACCGATAGCATCTGGGACTATCGCGCGGAACCGCCGGAACCCCTGGCCATGACCACGCTGCGAGTGCCGGGCGGGGCGAAGCGGCACTGGACGCCCTGGCCGCTCGGGTTGTCCGCTCTCGCGTCAGGGACCTACGTACGCATCGACCTTCTCCCGAATGGTAACGTGCAATGGCACGCGGCCGGACTCCTCATCCCCGGACACCTCTGCGCTTTCGAAATGAGCCCGGGCAAGATGCGCCGTTTTGGTCCCGGTATTACGATGAGTTTCCTCGTTACTCCGCCGCAGCCGTGTTTTGGCCCCGCCAACGTTCTGTCGGGAGTAACCCGCCCGCATCGCTTCACCAATCTCTGGCGCTCCGATCCGGCGGAACCGCTGCCGCAGTGGCTGGAACTGGCTTGGCGGGACGAACAGACCGTCGGATGCGTCGAACTGGTCTTCCCCGGCCACCTGATCCGCGAGTATCACGCCTACGGTCCGTTTTACCGGGATCCGCAATGTCCCCGCGACTATGTCATCCTGGCCCGCGTGGCGGGAGCGTGGAAAGAACTGGTGCGCGTGGAAGGCAACTACCAGCGGCACCGCCGCCACCAATTTCAGCCCGTCGCCGCCAGCCGCATCCGCATCGAGATCGGCGCGACGAATGGCGATCCATCCGCCGCGATCTACGAAGTGCGCTGCTATAAGGAGGCTTCCTAATGTGTAGAATTCATGCTTTGACCTTGCTGTTTTGCGCCGCGTCCGCGATGGCGCAGACGGCAGCGGGCCGGTATACCGTCCGCCCGGATCAACCGAAACAGACCATCCGCGGACTCGGGTTCGAGATCCAGAGCGACAGCATCGGATCGGATAACCTGGGCCTTCCGGATAAAATCGTCGCCGTGCCGCACGATCTGGAGCCGGCCGAAAGAAAACGCTTCTACTCCGAAATGCTCAGCGGGTTCCGCTACTGCCGTCTGGCCATGGGCCTGTATCTGCGCGGCACGGACCCGGACCGCAAGCAGGTCGTCGAGCGATATCCCGGCCAGATGCGGGACCTCAAGGAGATTCAGGACGCGGCGCGAATCGAGGGTTTCGCCGTCGAATACTGGTCTCCCACTCCCTATTGGAAAAGCAACGGGAAATACGCGGGAGGCACGTTGAAACGGTTCGATCCCGACTTTCTGAGCCAGTTCGCGAGCGCCCTCGTGGAGGACGTCCGCTACCTCCAGCGCAATGGATTGAAAGTGGTGCAATGGGGCCTGCAAAACGAGCCTCCGGTGGACCACGAAAAGTACTCCACCTGCGGGTATGACGGCGATCAGTACTATAAGGCGATGAAGGCAGTCGCCCCGCGCATTCGCGAAGCCTTTCCGAACGTCTTCATTCACGCCGACAGTTGGGGTGGCCAGTCCACGGCGGGATCCGCGCTCATCCGGCGCGATCCCCAACTGCTGAAGCTGGTGGACGGCTGGACCTGGCACCGCATTGGGGCGGACTCGAACGAACAAATCCAGAAGGCGGCTCTCTTCAACGACGGGGCCGAAGGCAAGCAGGTCTTCAACAACGAGTTTGAATACCTGGAGGGAGCGGCGTCCGACCAACGGTTCGTCAATACCGCCCAGTCGATCATGAACTGGTTCGTCTTCGAAAGCTCCTCCACCTGGTTTTGGCTGCACGCGCTGAAGCCCACTTATAACGCCGAGGCATCGGGGTACGCTCTCGATTTTTGGCGGCCGGCCGACGACAAAGATATGTCGCGATTGCCCGGGATCAAGCCTGGCCACTGGGATTACAACCGGCAGAACTGGAATTCGCTGGCGGGGTTTCTGAAGTACCTGCCCTGGGATTCCGTGCGGCTCCAGGTAGACGAGGATCAGGTGCGATTGGATAACCGGATCCTGGCATGGAAGACGCCATCGGGCAAACTCGGCGTCGCAGTCACGAACCGTTCCGGCCAGCCATTCCGCTTCCGTATCGAGACAGGCCGCGCAAGCACGTTTGCAGGATACCGTTCTACGCCGCGCGAAGCGAACGTCGCGCTCGGCCGGTCGAAAGGTCCCGAATTGAATCCGGAGGTCCCGGACCTGGCGATCGAGTTTTGGGTCGAGCGGGAAACCAGCGGCCCCCGCGCGGACGCATCGCCGCGGGCGGCGGCCATCAGGGTTCCTTCTTTCGAAAACAGGTGATAAGAATGTACGCCAGCGGGTGGAGGAATCCCATTGCGATAAATAGAGGCGCGTAGGAGTAGTAAGTCACCGCGCGGCCTACCAGATTGGTGGAGATGAGGCCTCCCAACCCGGAACCTGCCGCTACCAGGCCGAAGACCGTGCCCACCAGAGGCTTCGGGTAGAGGTCCACAATCAGCGCGCTGAGAGAGGTCTGCCAGGAGAGGTGCGCAAAGGCCACAATGGCCGCGATGCAGACTGCCATCAGCGGCGAGGCGGCGAAGTTGATGAGCGGACTGATGGGCACCAGGAAAGCAACCCCCATCACCAGGAGGCGGCTGCGCGCGGGGCAGCAGCCGCGCTTGATAAGGAAGCCGGAAAAGGCGCCGCCGAGGATGCAGCCGAGGTCCGCGGCGAGATAGACAATCCAGGCGATGCGGCCCAATTCGAAGAGGGTGAGATGGCGCGCGTCGGTGAGGTATTTGGGAAACCAGAAGAGATAGAAGTACCAGACCGGATCGGTGATCATGCGGCCGATCATGAGCAGCCAGGTTTCGCGGCGGTGCAGGATGTAGCGCCAGCGGCCCTCGGAGGGAAGGGCGACATCGGTGGCCTCCGCCTCGGCAGCCGCGAGCTTCCGTTCCTCCGCCGTGAGACGCGGATGCTCCGCGGGGCGGCGATACAGCCACAGCCACGGAATCACCCAGAGAAGTCCCAGCGACCCGGTGAACAGGAAGACCGTGCGCCAGTGGAAGCGCGAGCCAAGGAAGGCGATCAGGGGAGGCGCCAGCGTAGCGCCCAGTGTGGCGCCGGCGGTATAAATGCCGATCACCAGGGCGCGATCTTTGGGGGGGAACCATTCGGAGACCGCTTTCGGAGCGGCGGTATAGTTGCCTGGCTCGCCGACGCCGAGCAGGAAGCGGAAGCAGCCGAGCGAAAACACGCTGGCGCTCAGGGAAGTCAGCATGTCGGAAATCGACCACCAGACCACGAAGCAAGCCATGGAGACGCGCGTGCCGAGCCAGTCCGTGATGCGGCCGGCCACCAGGTAGCTCAATGTGTAAGCCACCAGAAACGCCTGCACCACGTTGCTGTACTGGAGATCCGAGATGTGGAGATCGTTCTGAATGGTGCGCGCCAGGATCGACAGATTCTGCCGGTCCATGTAATTGATCACCGTGGAGAGGAACAGCAGCGCGACAATCCACCAGCGGAGTCGCCGTGCGGCCCGCGAAAGCCCGGTGGCCGTAGCCTTGTCAGCGGAGTTCGTAGGTTTCTCCCGGGGTCGTCACGAACTCATAGGCGTTTCGTTGCCAGGCGCCGCTAATGGCGCGCCCGCCGCCGGCAGTCACCGAAACCCGTTGCCAATCGGCGATTTTAGGCGGATCGTGGTGCGAGTCACGCCGTCGGCGGCGATGAAGAAGCTCTCCGCCTGCGAAGCCACCGGGTAAATGCGCGCCACAATCCGCGAACCCCGCTTGCACGAAGCCGCCTGCGGCGGCAGGCGCCCGGGTGGCATTTTGTACTTTGGCAGGACGATTGCGCCGCAGTCGTCGCCGCTGTAATATGGCCGTGTGATGCCATCGATCACTCGGCCATCCCAGTGCGCGAACGGCTTGAAATGAAATGAAAGCGCTATACAATCCCCATAAAGCAATCGTCCTGCCAAAGTAGGGCTTCGTACAAGTACGTTTCTCGGGAATGCGCCGGCGATCAGGCTTCAGCTCCTGC
>JBEKDV010000322.1:0-9224 GCA_050014175.1 Candidatus Solibacter sp.
ATTGGTCCAATCGGTGGGACCGTCGTCGGACGGCACGTTCACCGCCGCGGCGTCGATGGGCGTGGTGTCGATCAGCAGCTTGGAAGCTTTCGTAGCGGGGTCGTAGAGCATGAGGCTGCGCCCCTGGCGGATGACGAAGCTTTTGCCGTCGGGCATCCAGGTAGCAGCGCCCGTGAAGCCGGCGCCGCCGCGCCCGCCGCCGCGTCCACCCGCCGCGAGAGTCTCCAGCGTGATGGGCTGCTTCTGGGCAAACGCGGTGGCCGCCAGGAGAAGAATACTGAACTTCGTCATAGGTGCGATTGTAGCAATCTGGCGCGGTTTAGCACGTGCCTGCGGGCGCGGCGGGTGGCCCTAGGGCAGGCACGGGCGGAGTGCCATGCGGGGCGTTTCCAGCGCGGGTCATTGCAGTTGGCGGGTGAGCGCCGCCAGGGCCGCCAGCAGATTGCCAATCGCCTGCTTCGACTTCTCGTCGGTCAGATTGCCGTCGGCGTCGCAACGTTGACCGGCCAGGCCGATCATCACCTCCGGCTTGTTGACGGCGTGCATGTCCAGAAACACAAAGCACTGGCGCAGGTGATACTGTGCGCGCGCCGTCCCCAGCATGCCGGGCGAGGCCCCCATGACGGCGACCGGCTTGCCCGCCCACGAGTTATCGCCGTACGGGCGCGAGGCCCAGTCGATGGCATTCTTGAGCACGCCGGGGATGGAGTAGTTGTACTCCGGGGTGGCGAAAAGGATGGCGTCCGCCGCGCGGATGCGGGCTTTGAATGCGGTGACGATGGCGGGCGGTCGAGCCTCGTCATCCTGGTTGTACGGCGGAATGCCCAGCAGGTCGAAGACTTCGAGAGCGACTCCCTCAGGCGTCACTTGCTGCGCCGCCCGCAGAAGGCCGCGATTGACGGACAGCTTGCGCAGGCTGCCGCAGATACCCAGAACGGTGATTGGTGTGTCCATTACTTAATTGGAACACGGGCAAAGACTGACGAGCCGGCGAATTGACGGGCGGAAGAAGAATGCCCCCACGAATGGGGTCATGGCAGCCTGAAAGGCTACTCTACACCATCCGGCGCAGACAGTTATAATACGGCCTGATAGTATGCTATCCGGAGGTACGTCATGAATGTCTCCCGCAGAAGCTTCTTCCACGCAGTGGCCGGGGTTGGCGGCTTAACCGCACTTCGGGCACAGGTGGCCGGACCGAGCACTCCGCCGCTCACCTTTACACCGGAACCAGCCGCGAAGTCCACCGTCGCCATCGTCAAAGGAGAAGTGCGGCGCAAGATCGTTGCCGACGCGCTCAATGCCATCGACCACCAGATCCGGCCGGTGATCCAGCGCAAGAAATACGTGATTATCAAGGTCAACAACGTCTCCACCGAGAACCAGTTGGCGGCCACCCATGCCGACGCGATCTGGGGAATTCTGGACTACCTGCAGCCGAAGTACAAGCTGCCGGTGAGCATCGTGGAAGCATCCGCCGGCGATACCATGACGGGGTTCCGGAACTTTGGCTATGTCAAACTGGCCGCCGACAGCGCGGCGCGCAACGTCTCGCTGGTGGATCTGAATGCCGAAGCCAAATACCAGGTGATCCCGCTGATCGATTTCGATCTGCACCTGCAACCGGTGCGCCTGGCGGCGCGCCTGCTGGATCCGGACGCCTACGTCATCTGCGCGTGCATGTTGAAGACGCACAACACCGTGGTGGCCACGCTCTCCGTCAAGAACATGGTGCTGGGCGCACCGTTGCACTTTGCTCCCAAGGAAACGCCGCGATGGAATGACAAGCGCAAGTACCACACGGGCATCCGGCAGACCCACTACAACATGCTGCTCACCGCGCAGAAACTGCGTCCCAATTGGAGCCTGGCGCTGATCGATGGCTACGAGGGCATGGAAGGCAACGGACCCGGCTCCGGCACGCCGGTGGCTTCGCGCATCGCGATTGCGTCCACCGACTACATCGCGGCCGATCGCGTGGGCGTGGAATGCATGGGCATCAATCCCGGGTGGCTGGGCTATCTGAACTACTGCGGCCAGTTGGGGGTGGGTAACTACGATATCTCCAAGATCGACGTCATCGGCGCGAAAATCGCCGACGTGCAGAAGAAGTACCAGATGCACGCCGACATCGAGCGCGAATTGCAGTGGATGGGCGAGATGAAGGAACTACCGGTCAAGCTCGGTTAGCGACGTAGGACAGGCGATCGGTTTGTGTCGCCTGTCAACGTTCCGTGCTTTAAATCAGCGGAGCACGACAGACCACAAAAAGCGATGGTCTGTCCTACTTTCAGGGCAGGCGCGAGACCAGGGATTTGACTAACGCCACCGCGTCCTGCCCGTCGGCCAGGTTACCGTAGCCGGCAAGGTAACTTCCCTTGCGGGCAATACACACGCGTCCCAGGTATTTGTCGGTCACCTGGAAGGCATCGTCGGCGATGGACGCTTTGGCGGTTTCGCCGAAGCGTTCGCGCAGTTTCTGCATGACGGCGGCGGCCGCATCCGGGGAAGCTTCGGTGACCACGAACGCTTTGCCGAAATCGTACTGCGCCACGTAGCCGCGTTTGAGCAAACGGATGCCCAGGACGCTCTCCGGGACCAGGCGGAGCGACTGCTGCCCCGCGGGGAACCAGGAGAGCGCCACCGGAACTTCGCTGCTGCCGGTGGCGATTTTCTCCAACGCGGCGGTCCACGCCTGGAGCGTCGCGGTGTGATCGCCCTCGGGCTCGGCGCCGACTTCGACGTAATACTGGCCCTTGGCGAAGATGGCGCGCCGCGGCACGATCTGGCCGCCCATGCCGAGTTTCGCCTCCGGCTTGCGCAGGTCGCGATTGGCGCAGAACATGCCGTAGGCGGAATCGGCATCGCCAAAATCGGAGATGTCGATGACCAGGGTAACGCCGCCTTTGACGCACGTCACGCCGTGCATGTTCTGAAAGCCGTAGAGCAGGTAGCCTTCGGCGTTGCCGTCCATGTATTCGAACAGATTGTCGGCCGCGAAGGTGCGAGCCTCACCCTGCGGCGTCCAGCCGGGCACCAGGTTGCAGGCGGGATTGGCGGCCGCCAGAACACCGGCGAATAAGCCAATCCCGCAGACCAGCTTCAGCATACGAACAGGTCCTGCGCGCGGATGAGGCGTTGGGCGACATGCACACCGTGCGGGCATTGGACGGTGCAACCGGGGCACTCGGTGCAGCGCACGGCGGTATGCGCGTCGTCCAGTTGCAGGAAGCGCTCGCGCCCCAGGGCGAACTGGCCGTAGCCGTCGGCGTAGGTGAGGAAGCGCAGCACATCGGCCACCGGCAGGCCCTGGCGGCACTGGCCCTCGCATTCGCCGCACATGCGGCAATAGATGGGGCGGATGAAGTCCAGGTGCATGGCCAGGATTTTCTCGTCGGCGGCGGAGAACGGCTGGGCGAACGCCTTGAAGTTTTCGTCCAACTGGTCCATGTCGGTCATGCTCGGAACCGTGGTGTGCACGTTGGGATTACGCACCACCCATTTGAGCGCGGCCAGCATGGCGCCGTCCCGCTTCAACTTTTCCTGCACCACGTTGCCGGGCTGCGGACGGCGGAACCCGCCGGCCATGACCTTCATCGCCACCACTCCCTTGCCCGCCTTGGCCGCCTCATCGATCACTTCGTTCATGAACGGTTCCATGGAGAAGTTATATTGCGTGAGGATCACGTCGATGTTTGGGTTCTTAGCGAGGAACGGGATCAGTTCCTTCTGCCCGCTGTGCGAGCTGACGCCGGCGAAGCGAATTTTGCCCGCTTTCTTGGCGATCTGCTGGGCCTCGATGAGGCCGTCGCTGACGTCCGCGGGCGTAGTCTTGCCGTGCAGGTACCAGATGTCCACGAAGTCCGTGCCAAGTTCCTTGAGGCTGGTATCGAGCTGCGCCAGCGCATCCTCTTTGGTGCGGCCCTCGGTCTTGGTGGAGAGTACCAGGTCCTTGCGTTTCTTCTTGAGCGCCGCGCCCACCATGCGCTCGTTGTTGCCGCTCTGGTAGTTGCGCGCGGTATCGAAATAGGTGATGCCCATATCGGCGGCGCGTTCGACGACGCTGCCATCGGAAGTGACCATGCAGCCGAATCCGACTGAGGTCACCTTCAGGCCGGTTTTCCCCAGGACCTTGTAATGTAACTCGGGACCGGAGGATAACGCCTTGGCTGGGCTCTGCGGCCGGGCGGGCGTCTGGGGCGCTTGGTCGGAGCGGGTAGCGGAGGCGACCGCGGGCAAAGCAAGCCCGGTGGCCAGGAAATTGCGGCGGGAACCGTTCATGGTGCTTCCTCCAAACGTACAGGATATCAGGATCTGAAAGGGGTGGTGCACAAGGCGGCAGCCTTATGCCACCATCTATTCATGATTGCTTTGTTGCGCGGCGTGTTGCTGGAGAAGCATCCGAACCAGGCCATCGTGGAGGCGGGCGGCGTGGGCTACGACGTGACGATTCCGGTATCCACGTTCACCAAGCTGCCCGAGAGTGGCGCGGAGGTGCGGCTGAAGATTCATACCCACGTCCGCGAGGATGCCCTCGCGCTTTACGGATTCCTGACGCAGGACGAGAAAGCGCTGTTCGAGAAGCTGATCTCGGTGAGCGGGATCGGGCCGACGCTGGCGATCAAGATTCTCTCCGGCCTGGCGGCGCCCGACCTGATTCTTTCCATCCGCCGCGGCGAAGTGGAAAAGCTGGTGAAGGTGCCGGGCGTCGGCAAGAAAACCGCCGAGCGCATGGTGCTGGAATTGCGCGACAAACTGCCCGCCGCCGGCGGCGGCGAGCCCGGCACGCCGCAGGCCGAAGCGCTCTCGCCCATCGACCAGGACGTGCTGAGCGCGCTGTTGAATCTGGGCTGCGCGCGCCCGCAGGCCGAAGCGGCGGTGCGCAAAGCCAAAATCGGCGGTGCGGCGCTGGACTTTGAACCGCTGTTCCGCCGCGCTCTGGAACTGGTACGGTGAGGTGGAGTTGAGGAGTTGGCAGGCGGAAGCGCCTGTCCCACCGGGAACTGGTACGGTGAGGTGGAGTTGAGGAGTTGGCAGGCGGAAGCGCCGGCCCCACCGGGAACTGGTACGGTAAGCTGGTAGCACATGCCCGACCGGGAACTGGTTTCGGGGAATCGTCAGGCCGAAGATCTGCAATTTGAAGTGGGGCTCCGCCCCCGGCGGCTGGCCGAATTCACCGGACAGAGCAAGCTGAAAGAAAATCTGTCGATCGCCATCGAGGCCGCCCGCAAGCGCGGCGAGGCGATGGATCACGTCCTGTTGTACGGACCTCCGGGGCTGGGCAAGACCACCCTCGCCTCCATCATCGCCGAGGAGCTCGGCGTGCCCTTCACCACCACGTCGGGGCCGGTCTTGCAGAAAAAGCTGGATCTGACCGGCATTCTGAGCAATATCCGCCTGCACCAGGTGTTCTTCATCGACGAGATTCACCGCCTGATGCCGGACGTGGAGGAGATGCTCTATTCGGCGCTGGAAGATTTCCGCGTGGACATCCTGGTGGGCGTGGGGCCGGGCGCGCGGACGCACTCGCTGCCCATGCCGAAGTACACGGCCATCGGCGCCACCACGCGGCAGGGCCTGGTGAGCGCGCCCTTGCGCGGGCGCTTCGGCCTGGTGCTGCGGCTGGACCCCTACTCGGTGGCCGAACTGCATTCCATCGTGAAGCGCTCGGCGAAGCTGTTGAACGTGCAGATCGAAGACGGCGCGGGCGAGGAAATCGCCCGCCGCTGCCGCGGGACGCCGCGCATCGCCAACCGGCTGCTGCGCCGCGTGCGCGATTACGCCGAGGTGCGGGCGGACGGACGCATCACCAAAACGGTGGCGCAGAAAGCGCTCGATCTGCTGGACGTGGACCGCTACGGGCTGGACGAGATCGATCAGAAGATCATGATGACGATTCTCGAAAAGTACCGCGGCGGGCCGGTGGGTGTGAACACCATCGCGGCCTCGATTTCCGAGGAAGCCGATACCATCGAAGAAGTCTACGAGCCTTACCTGATTCAGCTTGGATTCCTCAATCGCACGCCGCGCGGCCGCGTGGCCACCGAACTGGCGTACGAGTACTTCAAGGTGAAGCACAAGCCGCGGGATGGCGAGCAGCCGGCGCTATTTTGAAACGCATCTATCTCAGTCTCGGCTCGAATATCGGGGACCGCGAGCGGAATCTGCGGCAGGCCGTGGAGCGGCTGGCATCGCAGGATGTGCGCGTGCTGCACGCTTCGCGGATTTACGAGACCGAGCCGGTGGATTACCAGGATCAGGCCTGGTTCCTGAACCAGGTGGTGGAAGCCGAAACGGCGCTGTTCCCGATGCAGCTATTGACGCGCATCGGCCGCATCGAGCGGGAACTGGGGCGAGTGCGCACGGTGCCGAAGGGGCCGCGGACCATCGACATCGACATCCTGTTTTATGCCGCGGCGATAGTGGAAACCGCGCGGCTGGAGATTCCGCATCCGCGGATCGCGGAGCGGCGCTTCGTGCTGGCGCCGCTGGCGGAACTGGCGCCCGACCTGCGGCATCCGGTGACCCATCGCAGCGTGCGCCAGATGCTGGAAAGCGCGCCGCCCGCGGTGGTCCGCCCGATCGGCTAGATGAACATTTCCTCGTCCTGGGTGGCGGAGGCGACGCTGCTTTTGTGCGTGCCGCGCACCAGGGTGGAAACCGCGGCGGAGATGCCGGCGGCAATACCGTTCACTTCGCGGACAGGGCGCAAAACGGCGCTTTTCAAGGCGCTGGAAGCGTTTTCGATCTGATTGACGGTGACGTCCACGGCGTGATCGATCTGCTCGAGACGCACACGGGTGCGGTCGCCCGCGTCGTGCAGAAGGTCGCCGATGCGTTCCACCTGTTCGCGCCCGGAACGGACGATGGCGACGGTTTCGTCCGAGATGTGCGCGATCCGGGGGCGGGCCTCCTGCATGATCTGGTTGGTAGAGACAGCCACCTGGTTGGCGCTCTGGATGAACGCGCCGGCGCGTTCCACGACAGGACCGAATTTTGCGGCCATGGCATTGATGGAATCCAGGGCCGGTCCGAATTTTTCGATGACCGGACCGACCTTATCGAGCACTGGTTCCACCTTGGCCAGCAGGGGTTCGGCTTTTTGCATCAACTCGTCGCTCTGGTCCTGCATCTTCCGGGTGAGGCGGAACAGAGCGAACACGATGCCGGCCTGCACCACAAAGGCCAGACAGGCGACCAGCACTGCTGCCGCCACCACCATCCGAAAGGTTGCTTCAGACATACACGTTAGAGTCCAGGGGCTAATAGCCTTAGCTTACCGCGTCGCGATAGGCCTGCTTGCCGGCTTCCACGGCATCGGTCAGGGTTTCCTTCTGGCGGCCCACGGCCTCCTTGCCCTTATCGACCCACCCGGCGGCGGTGTCCTTGATTTCGGCGCCGCGCTGCTTGATGAAATCGGTGCCTTCCTCGGCCTTGTTCTTGATGAGTTCGCGCGTTTCCTGACCCGACTTCGGCGCGAACAGCATTCCGAGTCCAACTCCGACACCCAAGCCGAGCAAAAAGCTCGAAAGTCCGTTCTTGTCCATGATTTTCTCCTTCGGCCGCAGCCAATTTCCAGTATACTCCGCCATAGGAATGGCTGACATGGATGAACGTAAGCCGCGATACCTGGACAGCGAAAATTTGTGGAATTACGCACTACGGGCTCTGGGCGGAAGAGCCCATTCCACCGGCGAAATGCGCGAAAAACTGGCCCGGCGGGCCGAACGTCAGGCAGACGTGGAAAGCGTGCTGGCGCGCTTGAAGGAAAGCAAGTATCTCGACGACCGTCAGTTCGCCGAGGGGTATGCCGCTGCACGGCTTTCCAACGAAAGATTCGGCAAAACGCGCGTGCTGCAGGATTTGCGCCACCGCCGGGTGGCTCCGGCGCTGGCCGAGAAGACGGTGCATGCGGTGTACCGGGATGTGGATGAATCGGCGCTGATCGAGGAGTGGATCCGGCGCAAGTACCGCGCCAGTCCGCGAGAGGGGTTGTTTCAGGAGGACAAGGATCTGGCCTCGGCCTACCGCCGGTTGTTGCGGGCGGGGTTCCGGACGGGGGAGATCGTCAGGGTGCTGAAAAGGTTCGCCAAGAATCCGGAGCTGTTGGATAGCTTTGAGCCGCCGGAAGAGACGGAAGAGTAGCGGGAGTGTAGCCTGGAAGAATGCCCCCACGAATGGGGGCGGCCCAGGGGGCACCCCGCCTGAAAGGCTACGCTACGCCCGATTTGGCGAAGCTGAACTCTTCCACCACCTGGCCGCCGATCAGGTGCTCCTGAATGATGCGCTCCAGAACTTCGGGCGTGGCGGAGTGATACCAGACGCCCTCGGGGTAAACCACGGCGATGGGGCCGCCTTCGCAGATGCGCAGGCAGTTGGCTTTGCTGCGGAAAACGCGGTCGAGCATTCCCAGTTCGGCCAGACGGCGCTTGAGGTAGTCCCAGGACTCGACGCCGGCTTCTACAGAGCAGCACTTAGGCTTGGTCTGGTCGGCACAGAGGAAGATATGGCGCCGGATCGTCGGAATATTCACGCCGGCGGCGAGCTGAGTTAGACGCTCTTTATCCGCCATGACTAACTGACGATACTCACCGTGTTGGTAAGATCGCCTATCTCGGGAACTGAAATCGTAACTACGTCGCCGGGAGCGAGCGCGGCCTCCTGGGGAACGATGATGCCGGTGCCGGTGAGCACCACGGTGCCCGTTGGGACGCGGTTGGCGCGCGTGAGGTATTCGATCAGTGTTTCCAGGCGGCGATGGAGTTTGGCGGTGCTTACCTCGCCACGATAGAGCACTTTCTCCGACCGCGTGACAGTACACGTCATCTGCAGGCGGTAGGGGTCCGGGATCTCGTCCGCGGTAACGATCACGGGGCCGAGCGCGCAGCAGCGGTCGTACACCTTGGATTGCGTGAGATAGAGGGCGTTCTCGCGCTCGATGTCCCAGGCGGAGACGTCGTTGGCGAGGGTGAATCCGACAATGCGGTGGGCAGGACCGGGGCCGAGCACGATGGCGAGTTCGGGCTCGGGCGCGGTGAAACGGGAATCGGGGCGGATGCCGATAGCCTCGCCACTTCCCACGCAGTGGCGAGCCGTGCCCTTGAAGAAGACCTCGGGACGCGCCGCGCGGTAGACGTGGGCGTACATGCCCTCGCGGGTGCCGTGCTCGGCATCGCGGAAGGCGGCGCTGGTTTCGTAAGTGCACCCGCAGCCCCAGACTTCGG
>JBEKDV010000323.1:0-9190 GCA_050014175.1 Candidatus Solibacter sp.
TCGGACCGCGCTGCTGCGCGGAGATTGGCGTCGGTGATGGAAACGAGCATCGGGAAATTGGCAAGGCTGGATCCGCCGGACACCTGGGCGTGGTTTATCGTGATCGCTTCGCGGTAGCTCCACATTCCGCCCGTGTTGTACCAGTCCGATCCTGCGGACCCGTCCTGGGGGCTGGCGTCGTTGGCGGCATTCCGGCTCACGGCGGGCGCCGGCGACACTCCGGTCGCCCCGTTGCCCGGCGAGATCAGCGTAGGCGCCGGGGGTGGCGAAGACGGAGGCAGGTCTATATCCGGCCCTGTTGGGTACGAGTCGTAAGTAGCGTCATAGATGATGTTGCACCACTGATACCCCAGCTTGGTAAACACATCATCCGACACGAACTGCCGCTTTTGACCATTACTTACCAGCGCAACCTTGTCTGAGGCAGGGCTCTTCATGATCAGTTTCCCATCAGGATTAGTGCCTCCGTTGCCCGGCAGTGACCGGGCGATTGACAATGCGCCGCCCATGAGATAGGAATTCATCTCCGCGTCGCTAACATTTACGACCTCCTCAAGACCAAACTGATTATCGTAATAAGTCTGATTAAACGGGTCACGAAAGGTTTCTATATTAGCTATTGCGTGCTTGGCGATTACACTGCCACCTAATAAGAGATAAACTGTGCCCGCAGCCGAAGGCGAGGTCACCATGGTCCCCGCCGGATGAGCCTGAACACTAAACTGGTTTGATGGCACCGCTGAGCACGGGCGCCTTAACCAGCCCTGCACGGGATAACTCGACGAGCCCATATCAGACACTGTAAATGACGATCCATTGACGCTGGTCAGCGTCATGCAGTGAGTTCCGTTGACATCGGAACTGTCGTTGTTCCAGTTCTGCTGGGCCGTGCAAACAGCGTTGTCCGTCACGCTACGCACGATCGCTACGTGGCCGCAAGGAGCACCGCATTCGGGGTCGTAAGGACCGCCATTCGAGGCAATAATATCTCCGATCTTAGGAGGAGTATTGCCGCCATTTGGAAAGGACCAGAGCTGGAGCGCCGATGAATTGCCAAAGAGCCCGTTGGCGTCTCCATGCCATCTACTCCACAGATCGATACCAAAATCAAGATAGTAAAACCGATTCACATACTCAACACTCTCCCACTCCTTGCCGGTATTTACGCCAGTTTGAAAACTATAGATGTTCGGGCTCGGAATGTTTGAGCACGCCTTGACTCCATAAAACTCTCCCGTTACCGCGCTTGGAGAACAAGAGGTGGGATCGCTAATTGTGGCTTCGGCATCCTCCGTGGCGGATCGTGGGTTCGTGGCATTCGCGCTCTCGACGTCCGGGACTTTCGTTCCCTTGGGGGGAGGGGTAATATCATGCATCGACCAGCCGCCGTTGGCGGTAGCGAGCAAAGTGACCGTTGGTTCGCAGGACTGCCGGCCGATACATTCCGTAGTAGCAAGCAGCCAGCCCTGGGTGATATCCCTAAACTCCATGGCAACGATGTTCTGTACAATGGAATCGCCGGACAGCATGGTAGGTTTGAGCTGCGAGCCCCGATAGGCCAGCAGGAGCCCATTCTTACTAAGCGGGATGAGAGGCTCCGAATCGACGATGGAGTATATTGCCTTCTCGCCGCGATGGGGTACAGTGGAAAGCTCGTACGCGACACTGAAGCGCCAGGTGATACCCCCGTCGTTCGTACGGTACATTGCCAGCCACCCTCTGGCTCCCGTAACGGTCACCGGCAAAACGCCTTCTCGTTCGTTCTGGAACGTCGGCAAATCGTAGACTCGTTCCCCACCTTGAAGACCTTCCGGCAACACTACCGACTGCTCATTCCAATTGTGCCCGCCGTCCCGAGTGGCGTACAGGTGGCTTCTTCGAGGCGCCGCCACCAGCCACCCGTCCTGCGAGGTCTCGAAACGAAGCGGATCGCCAAGAGGAGGCTCAGGGAGGCGGCTCCAGGTCTGGCCGCCATCGTCCGTCTCGAACAGGATGCTCCGACTAAACTCCGGGCTACTGGCTAACCGCAACAGAACCCAGCCGTGAATAGGATCGGCAAAATGGACGAACGCCGCGGAATAGGTTTCGAGGTCCGGCTTCTGAAAACCCCCCAGGCGATGTTCGGACCATGTCTGGCCGGCATCAGCCGTGACGGCCACCTCCAGAAATCGTCTACCGCTTTGCTGGCCTGAGACGACGGCCCAACCGCGATTCGCGTCCAAAAAGAATGCGTCGTCAAGGCTATTGGAAGGCACGGCCGGCGTAATGTCGCGCCAGCTAACGCCATCGTTCTCTGTCCAGAGCAAACGTTGTTGGGTCAGCACCCATCCCCGCCCGGTCCCGACGAACTGCATTCGCCGAATGCCTTCCTGGGCCGACATCCTCTGAGGCTCTGTCAAACCGTGGGAAGCGCCTACCGCGAAAAGCAGAACGAGTGCTCCTGCGCGACGGATCCGCGGCTGGCGTGTCCGGATCCTGTAATCGTAGCCAATGCCCAACTCATTCCGCTGTTTCATATTCTGCAGCGCTTCTGTAACGCCCGTGCGAGCCATTCGTGACCGACGGTGCCGAAGTCGTAGTCTCCGGAGACAGTTGGCTTCTGCCACCTGTCAGGTGTCGTCGCAAGCTTCTGGTTTCAGGTCTGTGGTTGTTATCGGACCGGCCGTTTGGGCCGAGGGTGGGGCGCTGGCACCGCGTACCGCGTGCCCCACGTCTTGGCTTAAAAGGGGGGGCGGCGACCAACGCCCAAGCCATCATCGACGCCTCCGCGTCAATGCGGCGGCGCATCCGAGCCGGATACGCCTGAGTGGCCCGCGATCCCGTGCTTCGAGCGTGAACCATTATCCTCCGAGTCGCCGGGCGGCGTTGCGCTCGTCACGTTGAGCAGAACGGGCGAGACCACTGCACCATGCTCTACGGTGTGGAAAACGGGCTTTCCTGGGTCCTACTCATATATGATCCGGCTCCGGCGCTTTGTCAAACGATAATTGGCTGATTGGGGTTACTTGCCGGTTGTGACGCCATCCCTGAGCGAGCACGGTGCGGCGTTACTTTGCGGTAACGCGACGCGCAAAGCGTGGCCAGTTGTCCAGATCGCGGCAGTACCATCCCCGATGACGATAGCAGTGGTTTAGAATCGTGAGCAGTTCCATGGCATGAGGTCATCCGCGGTGACTCGGCGCCGGGTTCTTCGGCCGTTGCGATCAGTGTTCCCATCCTCAGAAGCGTAGTGCCGCCTGGCCAAATCGATCAATTTGGCTTGGCCGTCCGCTTCAAGGACTACCTCGAGTTCGAGTTTGTATCTGATCGGCATGGCTGCCTCCCTCAGCGTGGAAACCACCAAGCGGCATTACTTGAAAGCCATTCCGGCCGAGCAGAAGGCTCGCGTGGAGCGCCTCGACGGGGAGCTGTTCGGGTCGAAGAAGCCGGTCGAGATACGTCGCCGAAAGCAGCCAGCGTAGGGGAAAGTGCAGGGGAAGTTGATGGGGAGAAACGAAAGCGAAAGCGCTCTAAATCTTTTAGAATGTGGTACGCCCGAGTGGATTCGAACCACCGACCTTTTGCTCCGGAGGCAAACGCTCTATCCATCTGAGCTACGGGCGCACATTGGCAGCACTTCAATTGTAGGCACGTTCCCCCCGGACGGTCAATCCGCATTGCGGCGCATTGCCTTTTCTAATCCTCGGCCGTCGATGTGGTAGGATGCTTTTTAGGACCATATTGCATCTCACGGAGAGGTGGCTGAGTGGTCGAAAGCAGCGGTTTGCTAAACCGTCGTAGGGGGAAACTTCTACCGGGGGTTCGAATCCCCCCCTCTCCGCCATCCCAAATCGCCTCATCCCCCCTTCCCGTTTGCCCATCGCGTGCTGGTCACCGGCGTTCTGCGGTGCGAAGCTGAAAGAGCATGCAACACGCATTCCTGGTGCTCCTGCTCCTCACGCCTTCCGCCGCCATCGCACAGCAGCCGCCCGATCCCCGCGGTCCCGTCGTCAACCCCGGGATGGAACCCAAGGTGACCGCCGACGGCGTGCAGGTATCCGGTTACCGGTTCGCACCCTCGAAAGATGCCGGGCCGTGGCAGGCCCCCTGGATCTGGCTCGACCCCGCCGCCGGCGGAGGTGAAGCCATCGCCGCCTCTTTTCGAAAGACGGTGATCCTTCCGGCTGCCCCGCAAGCGGTCCGGGCGCGCATCAGCGCCGATGTAGTTTACCGCCTCTGGGTCAACGGCCGCCTCGTCGCGCGCGGCCCGGCCGATCCGGGCAACGACTACAGCCCGCGCACCCGCTGGTCGCACCAGTGGCTCTATGACGTCCGCGATCTCACGCCCTTCTTCCGCCAGGGAGAGAACGTCATTGCCGCCGAGGTCTTCACCACGGAACAGCCGAATTACTCGCTCGGCCGGCCCGGGTTCGCCTTCGCCGCCGACTTCACCTTCGCCGCCCACCAACCGCTCCAGGTGACCACCGGGCCGGACTGGCGCGCCGTCCCCGCGGCGGCATACTCCGCGGCCGAGTGGCAAGCTTCCACGCCCAACGCCAGGCCGGTCCGCCACATCCGTTTCGACGCTGCCAAGGAAGCGCCGGGATGGCGTGCCGCCGGCTTCGACGATTCCCGCTGGCCGCGCGCGGCGAAGATCGATTCCGTCTGGGGCATCCTCGCCGCCAGCGAAATTCCGCCGCGCATGGAAGCGGTGTATCCGCAACTCGCGGTGGTGCGCGCCACCGATGGCGTGACTGTCAACGGAAGCGCCGTCACTTTGACCAAAGACGGCACTTTCGCCGTGCGCTTCGATCGCGTACTGAGCGCCTACCTCAGCATCAAGGCCCGGGGCCCGGCGGGAACCCTGGTGCTGCTCCAGCCCAACGAAATCGACCAGCCGGGATTCCACCGCGTGACCGCCGCCGTTCTGGGAGCGGGCGTCACTTACTATGAGTTCCCGGTCATGGATAGCTTTTCCACCGTCAACATACAGGTGAGCAACGTCACCGCCCCGGTGACCATCGAAGAGGTGCGCGCCAGCTTCGTATCTTATCCGGTAACTTATGCGGGCTCGTTCGAAACCAGCGATGCGGACTTGAACCGGCTGTGGAAAGCCTCCCGGTGGGCCACGCAAATCAGCATGCAGACCCATCATCTGGATTCGCCGCACCATCAGGAGCCGATCAGCGACCCCGGCGACTATCTCATCGAAGCCCTCGAAAACTATTACGCCTTCGGAGAGCCGTGGCTGGCGCGCCAGGACCTGCGTAAGTTCGCTAACATCCTCTCGCATGCCAATTACTACAATTTCCACACGAGTTACTCGCTTCTGTGGTTGCAGATGCTCTTGGATTACTACGACTACACCGGCGACCTCGCTCTCGTGCAGGAACTGGCGCCGGCCGCCCACGGGCTGCTCGACCGCTTCACCGGCTGGCGCGGCAAGAACGGGCTGATTTCCGAAGCGTCCAACTACATGTTCATGGACTGGGTGAATATCGCCGGCATCGCCTGCCATCATCCGCCCGCCGTGATCGGCCAGGGCTACATGACGGCCTTCTACTATCGCGGTCTGGCCGATGCCCGGCGCGTCGCGGAACTGACGGGCGACGCCGCTCTGGCGCGCCGCTACGAGCAAGTGAGAGGCGAGACCGCCGCCGCCTTCCAACGCGAGCTTTGGGACGCGCGCAAGGGGCTCTACCGCGACGGCAAGCCGTTCCAGACCTCGGTCGCGCCCGGCCAGTGGCTGCCCGCCGATACCGCCATCGAAACTTACAGCCCACACGTCAACGCGCTCGCCGTGCTCTACGATCTCGCTCCCGCCAGTGAGCAAAAGCCCATCGTCGGCCGCATCATGGCTGAAGCGCCCCTCAATGTGCAGCCCTACTTCATGCATTTCGTCTTCGCCGCCATCTCTCACGCCGGCCTCTTCGAAACCTACGGCGTGCCCGAGATGCGCCGTTGGCGGATCCATCCCGATTCCGGCACCGCCACCGAAATGTGGGATAGCGGCGATTACAGCCACGGATGGACGGGCACACCGCTTATACAGATGTCCGCCCGCATTCTGGGCGTGCAGCCTTCCGCCCCCGGATTCCGGAGCGTCGCCATTCGTCCCACGCCCGCGGGATTGGACTGGGCTCGCGGCGTGGTCCCCACTCCGCTCGGCAGCCTCGAAGTTTCCTGGCAGCGCACCAGCGCCGGGTTCCGCTTGCACGTCTCCGTGCCGAAACAAGTTACGGCCAGCGTGTATTTGCCGCTGACCGGGCCCATCCAGGTGGACGGGAAGAACGTGACTCCGGCGACTGACGGAATGGTTCGGGTCTCCGCCGGAACCCACGACCTGTTCCGCCAGGCGAATTGAACCAACCGCGCCGTGCGCCGGCAACTCGCGCGGCCATCCAAGTTTCGATTTGCCCTCTGCCAATGGTAGAGTGATTTTTCGGCCGGCAACGTGCCCGGCCGGATAGGAGCAACATGTTAGGTCGACGTCGTTGGCTGGTTTTTCTCGCTTCGCTGTGCCTGGTGGCCTGCTTGGGCCTGGCAATTTTCGCCCAACAGACAACCTCCGCGGGCCAGTATCCCGGCAGTTTGCTGTCCGGCTTGCGCTGGCGCGACGTCGGCCCCATGCGCGGCGGACGCACCTTTGCCGTGACCGGCCACGCCAGCCAGCCCGACACCTTTTATTTCGGCTCCGTCGGCGGCGGCGTGTGGAAGACCGAAAACGCCGGCCACACCTGGTACCCGATCTCCGATGAAGGCATCCCCATCGGCTCCATCGGCGCCATCGCGGTGGCCCCTTCCAATCCCGATATCGTCTACGTCGGCACCGGCGAGACCGACATCCGCAACCAGCACTCCTACGGCACCGGCATGTATAAATCCGTCGACGCCGGCAAGACCTGGACCCATATCGGCCTCGATGCCACGCGCCAGATCGGACGCGTGGCCGTCGATCCGGCGAACCCGAACCGGGTCTACGTAGCGGCTCTCGGCCACGTCTACGCTCCCAACCCCGAGCGCGGCGTCTATCGCTCCACCGATGGCGGCGCCACCTGGAAGAAAGTGCTCTTCAAGGCCGGCGATCCGAACAATGTCGGTGCCGTCGATCTGGCCCTCGATCCCAAGAATCCGCGCGTGCTCTACGCTTCGCTGTGGGGGACACGCCGTCCGCCATGGGCGGTCTACGCGCCCACCAACCTGCCCGGCGGCGGGCTCTACAAGTCCACCGATGGCGGCGACACCTGGAAGCAGTTGACCGGCGGATTGCCCACCGATGACTTCGTCGGCAGGATCGGGATCGCGGTCGCGCCCAGCAACCCCAACCGCCTATGGGCGGTGGTGGATGACGTCGGCAGCGGCGTCCCCTCCGGGGCGCCCTCTGGGCCCGGCGGCGGCGGGCGCGGCGCGGCAGCAGCGGGGGCGCCCTCTGGGCCCGGTGGCGGAGTCTACATCTCCGATAACGCCGGCGCCACCTGGAAGCTGGTCAATTCCGAGAACCGCCTGTGGGGCCGCGGCTGGTACTTCGAAGCCGTCACCGTCGATCCCACCAACCCCGACCGCGCCTACGTCATCAACACCGCCACTTACATGACCACCGACGCCGGTAAGACCTTCGTCCCCGTCAAGGGAGCGCCCGGTGGCGACGACTACCATCAGTTATGGATCAATCCCAGGGACGGCAACCGCATGGTGCTCTCCAGCGATCAGGGCACGGTGGTCAGCGTGGATGGCGCCAAGACCTGGAGCACCTGGTACAACCAGCCCACCGCCCAGCTCTATCACGTCGCCGCCGACAATCGCTTCCCCTACTGGCTCTACGGCGCGCAACAGGATAGCGGCGGCGTTGGCGTCAGCACCTGGTCGCGCATGGGCGTGCTTTCCATGCGCAACTGGGAGCCCATCTGCCTGGCCGGCGAAAGCGCCACCGTCATCCCCGACCCCAAGGACGGCAACATCCTCTACGGCAACGGCAACGGGCGCTGCGATCAGGCATTCAACGTCGCCGCACCCCTCGGCGGACAGTTGCCTCCGCCCGATCCCAACGATCCCGACCGCAAGACGTGGACGCTTCCCCAAGTCTTCTCCGCGGCCGATGAAGCGCTCTACTACGCCAATCAGTTCGTCATGCGCTCGCGCGACCGCGGCCGCACCTGGGAAAAAATCAGCCCCGACCTCGCGCGCCTGAACCCGGCCGTGCCCGCCAACCTCGACCCCATCACGGCCAAAGACATCGACCAGGCCATGACCAACCGCTTCGGCGTCGTCTACTCCATCGGCCCTTCGCCGCTCCAGGCCGCTACCGTCTGGGCGGGCACCGACGATGGCTTGATCCACCTCACCCGCGACGATGGCAAGACCTGGACCGACGTCACGCCGCCGGCCATGACCGCATTTAGCCGGGTTACCGGAATCGAGGCCGGACATTTCGATGCCGCCACCGCATACGCCTCGGTCGATCGCCATCGCATCGCCGATAACCAGCCGCATATCTATCGCACCCACGATGGCGGCAAGACCTGGCAGGACGTGGTGGCCGGCATCCCCGATGGCGCCTACGTCAACGCCGTGAAGGAAGACACGCAAGCCAGGGGCCTGCTCTACGCCGCTACCGAATTGCGCGTCTACGTCTCCTTCAACGACGGCGCGCAGTGGCAGCCCCTACAGAACAACATGCCGGTGACCTCGGTGCGCGACATCGTGGTGCATGGCGACGACCTGGCCGTGGCCACGCATGGCCGCGGTTTCTGGGTGATGGATCAAATGCCCGCGCTGCGCCAGATCGCCGCGCAGGGCGCGCAGATCGTTTCCTCCAACGCCTACCTATTCAAGCCGGGCGAGACCTTCGCCATCCGCGCCGGCAGCATCAACGGCACGCCGATGCCGCACGAGGACCCGCAGATGGAAAATCCGCCGGCCGGAGTGCTGGCATACTACTGGCTCAAGAGCGCCGCCGCGCAGCCGCTGAAACTGGAACTAGTGGACGCCGCCGGAGCCGTGCGCGCCTGCGCCGCGAGCGACACGCCGGTGCGCCCGGTGGATACCGAAACCCTCAACGTGCAGGCCATCTGGCAACAACCCGCGCAGCCGCCATCCGCCGCTGCCGGCATGCATCGCCATTCTCTCGGCGCGCCCGCGGGACGCGGCGGCGGCGGATTCGGACGCGGCGCCGCCACTCCCGCCGCGCCCGACGCCTGCACCCCCGCCGGAA
>JBEKDV010000324.1:0-9127 GCA_050014175.1 Candidatus Solibacter sp.
AAATATTCTATTGCCTCGCCGCTCCGCCGGATACATTTCCCCTCGATTTTGTTTTGTACCGACACCAACCAGGGGCTCTGGATCCGGAATTTTGCAAGTCCCTAGAAAGCGCCTGCCCCACCACAGCCATTCGGTGCCATACGATGCGGCGGGCCAATCTGCGGATCGAGCGGCACGCGTACGGTCTCCCGCTGGGGCGCCCGGCGGCGCTCGATCCGGCGGTGACGCGCGATGGCGGCCGCATCCTGCTCGATGGCGAAGAGATCGACTGCCGGGAGGGGCCGATCCACGGCATCGCCATGGATCTGGGGACCACCACGATCGTGCTGCGGCTGTTCGATCTGGAAACCGGCGAGCAGATCGCCGACACGTCGCTCGAGAATCCGCAGCGCTTCGGAGGCAGCGACGTGATGGCGCGCATCAGCTTCGACGGGGCGCACCGCGGCCTGTTGATGCGCACCCTGGCGGGCTATCTGACGCGCGCCATCGAGGAGCTTCCGGTGGACCCGCGCAGCATCTACGAAATGGTGGTGGTGGGCAACTCCACCATGCGCGATCTGTTTTTTGGACAGAGCGTGTATTCCATCGGGCAGAACCCGTACCGCTCCATCACGGAAATCGAAATGGCCGAGGGCAAGCGGAGCACCACCAGCCTGACGTCGGACGGGCGGCGATGCCTGCTGCCCATCCATCCGCGGGCGCGGGTTTACGGTGCGCCCATCATCAGCGGGCACGTGGGCGCGGACGCGGCCGCCTGCATGCTGGCGGTGGACCTGGCGCACGAAGACCGCATCGTCGCGGTGATGGACATCGGCACCAATACGGAGTTGATTCTGGGCAACCGGCGGAGGATTCTGGCGGCGTCCTGTCCGGCTGGCCCGGCCTTCGAAGGCGGGGCGATTCGGTGCGGCATGCCGGCGCTGGATGGCGCCATCGAGGACGTAACGCTGGCCGGCGATGGCGGATTCCAGCTCGGCGTGATTGGCGGCACGGCGGCGCAAGGCATCTGCGGCAGCGGCCTGGTGGACCTGATGAGCGAATTGCTGCGCACGGGGCGGATGAACTCGATGGGCCGGTTCGAGGACGAAGGGCAGGGGATCGTGGTGGATGCGGCGAACGATATCTTCCTGCTGGAGGCCGACGTCAACGAACTGGCGCAGGCCAAGGGCGCCAACGTGGCGGGCTTGCACGTGGTGTGCAGCCAGTACGGCATCGATTTCGACGAGATCGAGGTGTTCTACCTGGCCGGCGGGTTCGGCCGCCACTTGAAGGTGGACGCGTCGCGGCGCATCGGGCTGATTCCCAATCTGCCGGACGCGCGCGTGGTGCAGGTGGGCAATGCTGCGATTGAAGGCGCGTCGATGGCGTTGCTTTCGCGGGCGCGGAGGCGGGAGTTGGAGGAGATGGTGAGGCGGGTGGAGCATTGCAGGCTGGAGACGCACCCCGCGTTCTTCGACTATTTTGTGGAGGGGTGTCAGTTCAAGGCGGTGGAACAAAAAAATTGACTGGCCGCCGATGAACGCAGATGAACGCGGATAACACAAACTCGTTTTATCTGCGTTCATCGGCGGCCCAATGCCTTTTATGGATTGGATTGACGTTCATCCCGAGGTGGAGGTGCGGGCGGCTGATTATCGGCGGCTGCTGGGCTATCCGCGCGGGGTCGTGCTGGAGGGACGTGCCGCGGAACTGGCGTCGTGGGCGCGCGACTGGTATGCGGAACAGGGGCGTCCGTGGATCTATGCGCGCGAGGCGGGAAGCGTGGCGACGGACGGCGCCTCGGTGGGCATCGAGGGCGTTTGGCTTCACAGCGGCGCGCTGGGGCGGCGATTGGCGCGGGCGGCGGCGGACGGCGCGGTTCTGGCCGCGGTGAGCGCGGGCGCGGAGATCGAGCGGGAAGCGCAAAAGCTTTGGCGGGAGGAAAAGCCCGACGAATATTGTTTCCTGGAGGTGTTGGGCTCGGCGGTGGTGGAGCGGTTGACGGCCATGACGGGCGCGCGTTTGTGCGCGTGGGCGGAAACGCGCGCGATGGCGGCGCTTCCGCACGATAGCCCGGGTTATCCGGGGTGGGACGTGGCGGAACAAGGGCGGCTGCTGGAATTGTTGAAGGGGGCGGGAAATTTCCCGGGGAATCTGGAGGCCCTGGAGAGCGGCGCGCTGCGTCCCAAAAAATCGCTGCTGGCGGTATTCGGCCTGACGCGGCACACTGAAGGAGTGCGGCGGCTCAGCGAGATAGCGGCGTGCGAGAGTTGCTCGCTGGCCGCGTGCCAGTACCGGCGGAAAACAGGAGGACCATGAAAGAGAAATTACAGGATGCGATCCGACGGCGCCCGTTGCTAGGCGATGGCGCCATGGGTACGCAATTGATGCTGGCGGGCCTGGCGCAGGGCAACTGCGGCGAGGCCTGGAACCTGACGCATCCGGAGCGGGTGTTGGGGATCCAGCGGCGCTATGCCGAAGCGGGCTCGGATTGCATCCTCACCAACACCTTCGGCGGGTCGCGCATCATGTTGAACCGCCACGGGCACGCGGAAAACGTCGCCGCCATCAACCGGGCCGCGGTGGCGATTGCGCGGGAAGCGTTCGACGGCCGTGCGGGCTACGTGATTGGCGACATCGGCCCGTTCGGCGGATTAATGGAGCCCTTCGGCGATTTCACCGAAGCTCAGGTGCGCGAGGCTTTCGGAGAGCAGGCGCAGGCCCTGGTGGAAGCCGGGGTGGACGCCATCTTGATCGAGACCCAGACCTCCCTGGAAGAGCTGACGCTGGGGATCGAAGCGGCGAAGCAGGCGGGTGCGGCGTGCATCATCGGCTCCATGGCCTACGATGTCACCCTCGATGGCTCTACCTTCCGCACCATGATGGGCGTGGGTCCGGAGCGCGCCGCCCAGTGCATGCAAGCGCAGGGCGCGCACATTGTCGCCCTGAATTGCGGTACCGGAATGGATATGGAGCGGGCGCGCCAGGCGGTGGTGCGATACAAGCGCGTCTGCCCGCTGCCGGTCATGGCGCAGCCCAACGCGGGCCAGCCCAAGCTGGTGGAGATGCAGGTGGTGTACGACGAAACGCCCGAACAGATGGTGAAGGGCGTGGCGCCGCTATTGGAGGCGGGCGTCGACATACTGGGCGCCTGCTGCGGCAGTTCGCCGGACCACATACGCGCCTTTCGAATCGCCATGGACGAATTCCTGAGTGAGCGTGGAGCACACCATGAAAACCAGGTTGTGTGACGTGAATGCGGCCGCCGTGGAGAAACTCCCCGCGCACACCGGCGACAAGAGCGGCGTGGGCGTGCACTACGTCGATGCCTACATCAAGCCGATGAATTTGAAACTGGCGGATGGCACACCGGTCAAATGCAAGCGCAAAGGGCTGAAGATCGTCCTCTCGGCCGGCGGTAAAAAGGGCGAGGGCCTGTTGCGGCGCCTGGACGTGGGGCCGGACCCCGTCGTCATGCTGGACGCCGCGTTGCAGGAAGCGGCGCGGGGTGCGGGGATCGAACTCACGGTGGAAGAGGGAGCGATCTTCTTGGAGATTTGAAGGTGGACGAGTGCCGGAGACTCAGGGTCCCTCATTGGGGACGAAGACGGCATACCACTTGGTGCGGAACGCGAGTTTGTATTTGGCAAAGAGCGTGCGCATGAACGGGCCGGGGAAGCGAATGCGCGGGGTGGGCTGCATGGGCTGGGAAGCGGGGAACTCGATCTGAATGGCGCGAAAATGGCGAGTCTCCAGCAACTGGAGGATTTCCGACATGGGTATTGTGCCGGTGCGCAGCGCCTCGTCGACGGCAAAAGAATCGGACTCTTCGGGCTTGCCGGCGGCATAACAGAGCAGCAGCGTTTCACACAGCGCCGGTCCAGTTGGGCGTTGATGAACTTCGACACGTAGGCGAATTCCGCTTCCGATTCGGGGATTTCCTTGGCGTAACGCGAGAGGTCGGAAGGGATTCGCCGGGGCAGCACCAGGATCGACGTCAGAAAGCACGGCAGGATCAGCAGGAGGGTGAAGGCGGCGCGCGGAAATGGCGAGCCGCGGACAATCCGCTCCGCCGCGGGCAGCGCCGCGGGCGGCGATCATGGCGGTGGCCACCATAGCCTCCGTGAGATGGTTCAGGCTGGCGCCGGCCCAGCCCAGAAGGAAGGTGGCGAAGGCATGAGCGACGACAAACGCCGCCACCAGAACACGCTCCCGGCCGAATTCGCGGTTGCGGAGGATCCAGATGCACGCCGCGACGAAGGCCCCCTGGATGAAATAAAAATACGTGCTCAGGCTGTTGACGATGTCCGCCGAGTAATACAGGCGAGGGAGCATGAGATGAGCGAAAAAGTACCTGCCGTCCACCGCCAAGGTGAGCAGAAGCAGGATGGCGCAGGCCGATATGGCCGTGGCGAGCCAGATGGCGAGACGTTTTCGCGGGCGCGATGCCCAGATCTTGGGGAGCGGCTTCCGCGAAGCCTGGCCCGGACGGCGGCGATTGGTGTGTGGCCCCGGCGGGGCCGGGCGGAGTCCTCTTCATGAATGTTCTCTACACCGCCGGGGACGCGAAGGTCCGTGTGGCGGCCAGGCGCACGGCGGCGGCAACTTCCTCCAGTTGGGCGCCGGTCATTTCCGGATAGATGGGCAACGCCAGCACCTCGGCGGCAGCTTGCTCGGCAACCGGGAAAGCGCCGCGGGCATAACCCAGATCGGCGTAGGCGGGTTGCAGATGCACGGGGACGGGATAGTGAACGCCGGTGTGGATTGCGCGCTGCTCTAACTCGGCGCGCAGGGCGTCGCGGCCGGCGGTGCGGATGGTGTAGACGGTGTAGACGTGGCGGGCGTAGGGCATGACCGCGGGCAGTTGCACGCCGCATCCTTCGAGAAGCTCGCGGTAGCGGGCGGCGTGAGCGCGGCGCGCTTCGGTCCACTGCTCCAGATGGCGCAGCTTGACGCGCAGGATGGCGCCCTGCATTCCCTCCATGCGATAGTTATAGCCCTTCAGCTCGTGCACGTACTTTTGCTCGGCGCCCCAATCGCGCAGCATGCGAACCTGGCGGGCGTAGGCCGGGTTGTTGGTGACCACGGCGCCGCCTTCTCCGCAGGCTCCGAGGTTCTTGCCCGGGTAGAAACTGAAGCAGCCCAGGTGGCCAATGCTGCCCGCGCGGCGGCCTTTGTATTCCGCGCCGTGGGCCTGTGCCGCGTCCTCGACAACTAATAGCCCGTGGCGGCGCGCGATGTCCATGATGGGGTCCATGTCGGCCGTTTGTCCGAAGAGGTGCACCGGCATGATGGCTTTGGTGCGCGGCGTGATGGCGGCGGCGATCCGGGTGACGTCGATATTGAAGGAAGCCGGGTCGATATCGACGAAGACGGGCCGCGCGCCGGTATAGACAATGGTGGCGGCGGAGGCGACGAAGGTGAATGGCGAGGTGATCACTTCGTCACCGGGACCGATGCCACAGGCGAGCAGGGCAAGATGCAGGGCGCTGGTGCCCGAGTTGACGCCAATGGCTTCGGAAGAGCCGCAATACCGGGCGAACTCTTGTTCAAATGCCGCCACCTCCGGCCCGAGAATGAACTGCGCGTTCTCCAGAACACCCAGGACGGCGGCGTCCAACTCGCTCTTGATGGAGAGATACTGGGCCTTGAGGTCTAAGAGGGGAATCATGTTTATCTCACCAGGGTGGGAGGGGCGTTGTACCCGCAAACCTCCCAACTGACGGCGCCGGAGCTGAAGTTGGACACGTTGCCATCGCCCAGGGGACCGGAGGCCTTGAAATTCAGCACCAGGTCGTAGGCGCCGGTGATTTGTGGCGGGGACGGCCGTTCGTAGGAGAAGTTGTACGGGGCGGAGGGGCTCTCGAGGGCAAAGGGGGAAAGCACGTCGGGAGGGAAACTGGCTCTTGCCACTCCCACAACCAGGCTGCCGGCGCTGTCGGACGCGAATCGCGTGGTTTCCTGCACCAGCACATGATCGAACCGGAAATTGCCGGCCAGCGCGGTGAGGATGGGAACTTCCTGGGACGCCGACGGGGCGGTCAGCGACATCGCGGCAACGGTTCCGCAGCGGCACGAGACAGATAATTGAGTGGGGGCTGGACGGCGCGGTTGAATCTGCGCCGCCACGGCTCCCGCGGCAGGGCGCGGGTTGGCGGATTGGCCGGCCGGTTCCACCGCCGCGTCTTGGAGGGGCGAAGCCGCGGCGGCCTTGGCGGCGACGGAAGATGGCCTGCCGGACGGAATCGGCGCCGCGGCGGCCGCGGACGGCGATCCGCAGGGCGAAGGTTGGGACTGCGCGGCACTAAAGCCAGCGAGCAGCAGCAACAACAGCAGAGTTTTCATAGCGGTCTTCCCGAGGGACTTCTCTTCCGGTTCAACTACAATTATGGAACGCCGCGGCGGCCGGATGGGGAGGTCCGGGATGCGGCGAATCTTTCGCCGCCGCCCGCTCATCTGTTAAGCTGATCCACGCATGCACTGTTCCTGCGTCCGACAGAGCGATCTGCCCAACACTACGCGTTTGTTCGCGGACGTACTGTATCATCCGGATAAGACGGTCCCTTTTTACCGGCATCCGTTGCGCAATCCGGAAGCCTTTCAGGCTGCGGCGCGGCAGATCGAGTTTTCGGGGGAGCGGCGGGCCGCGTTGATCGACGCGTTACGAGTGCAAAATCCTCAGAGTCCCGCGTTGCAGCGTCTGGCGGAACCGGGCACGTGCGCCGTGGTGACCGGCCAACAGGTGGGCTTGTTTTCCGGCCCCTGCTACACCATCTACAAAGCTCTGCACGCGGTCAAACTGGCGTCGTGGCTTTCGGCCAACGGATTGCCGGCGGTTCCCGTCTTCTGGCTGGCCACCGAAGATCACGATTTTGCCGAGGTCAACCAGTGCTGGGTCTTCGGCGCGGACTATCAGCCACAAAAAATGGAGATGCGCCGCACCTCGGTGGAGCAGCCCGCCGGCGAGGTGGCCCTGGCAGCCCCGCCAGTGCGCGAGCTGCGCACCGCATTGCACGGCCTTCCCTTCGGTGAAGAGGTGGCCGACATGGTGGAAGAGACCTATCGTGCCGGCAACACCATGGGCAAGGCGTTCAGCGAACTAGTGCGCCGCCTGCTGGGGAAATTCGACATTTTGTACGTGGACCCGATGCTGCCCGCCTTCCGCGCGCTGGCCGCACCCGCGCTACGCGCCGCCGTGGCGGCGGCGCCGGATCTGACGGCGGGCGTGCTGGCACGCAACCGGGAGCTGGCCGAGGCGGGATATCATGCCCAGGTTCACGTGGAAGACCACACTTCGTTCGTCTTCCTGCTGGAAAACGGCAAGCGCCTCGCCCTGCGCCGCACGGGCGACGAGTACGTGCACAACAGCCGCCGCTTCACCGCCCAGGAGTTGATGGACCGCGCCGACAGGCTTTCGCCCAACGCCATCCTCCGCCCGGTGATTCAGGATTCGATGCTGCCCACCATCGGTTACGTGGGCGGTCCGGCGGAGATCGCGTATCTGGCGCAATCGGAGGCGTTGTATCGCGTCCTGCTGGGACGCATGCCGGTGGCCATGCCGCGGGCGGGCTTTACCATCCTGGACAGCCGGAGCGCCAAGTTGATGGAGCGCAACCATCTATCGCTGGGCGATTTCTTCCACGGCGAAACGTCTCTCAAGGAACGCATCGCTTCGGGGCTCGTGCCTCCCGCTCTGGCCGGCAGAATGCGCGAATCCGCCGCCACGGTGGAGAACGCCGTGGGGCGCATGCGCGCGGAGCTAGTGGCATTCGACCCCACGCTCGCCAAAGCCCTGGAGCGCAGCGCGCGAAAGATCAACTACCAGCTTGCCAAAATGGAACGCAAGACCGGCCGCGAAGCCATGCGCCGCGACGAACACGCCGCGCGCGACGCCGCCGCGCTCTACGGGCTGATCTACCCCGAGCGGCACCTGCAGGAGCGGCTCTACTCCATGCTTCCGTTCCTGGCCAAACACGGCCTGGATCTGATCGGCCCCATCTACGAAGGCATCGAGCTGGAGTGTTCCGATCATCGCGTGATGGTGGTTTAGGGGCGCGAGGCTCCGCGTGGCGCATCCGGCCGTCACTCTCCCGTCATCCGTCCGATATATAATCGCGTCCGGGGGGATGCAAAGATGTCTAAGATCGAAAGCTACGCGCCCGGTTCATTCTGCTGGGCGGAACTTGCGACCACCGATGCGGCGGGCGCGAAACGGTTTTACGGGGAGATGTTCGGCTGGACCGCGGTCGATATGCCGATGCCGGAGGGCGTTTACACGCTGTTTCAATCCGGCGGCAACGATGCGGCGGCTGTCTACACCCCTCGCCCGGGCGTGCCGGTGCACTGGGGCGTCTATTTCTCGGTGGCCTCCGCCGACGAGAGCGCCGCGCGGATCGGGCCGTGCGGCGGGAAGCTCATTGCCGGACCGTTTGACGCCCATGACGCGGGCCGCATGGCGATCGGCCAGGATCCGCAGGGCGCGGTGTATTCGTTGTGGCAGGCCAAGCGGCACATCGGCGCCACGCATGGCGGACCGCTGGGTATGGTGGTGTGGCCGGAGCTGGCGACCACCGATCCGGCGGGCGCGGCGGCGTTCTATACCGGTCTGTTCGGCTGGAAGACGAAGCCCGAAACCGGTGTGGCGGAAGCACCATACACCGAGTGGGTGAACGGCGGCGCCAGCATCGGCGGCCTCCTGCCCATGCAAGGCGTGCAGTGGCAGGGTGTTCCGCCGCACTGGGCGATTTACATCACCGTGGCCGATTGCGACGAACGCGCCGCCAGGGCGAGTCAACTGGGCGGCAAGGTCTGCGTGCCTCCCATGGACATCCCGAACGTGGGACGCTTCTCGGCGATCGCCGATCCGCAAGGCGCGATGTTGCAGATCATTCAGATGACCGCCGCACATCAATCGGCCATCGCCTGAAGGGGCCGCTGGGGCCAAACAGGCCAAGAAGATATGTTGGCCGCCGATGAACGCCGATGAACACGGATAAGCGCAAAACCGTTTTATCCGTGTTCATCGACGTTCATCGGGTGCGCCAGGCCAAGCCTGGCTGATCTTGTGAGATGAAAGGAACTCACCATGTAAATTGCCCATTCGACATGTAGCCAATCGGGCGTGAAGCGGGGCAACCCGTTCTGACGA
>JBEKDV010000325.1:0-9104 GCA_050014175.1 Candidatus Solibacter sp.
GGCACTTCCAGGCGCAGATCGCCCTGCGCGTTAGCCACATTGGCCTGCACCGAAACCTGTACCTTGCGGGCCGCCGTATCGGGGAACACCGCCACCGGCTCCGGCAGGTTCACCGCCACCGCTGGCACCACCACCAGCGGGCGCACGCGCTCTCCCTGCGCGCGGTCGGCGTAGCGATTCCGCACCGGCCGCAGCAGCTCGATTGGTGCGCCGTCCACCGTCAGCCGCACGCGCACACGCGCCGCGGCCGGGGTGTCGGGCAGGCCGATCAGCATCTGGTCGTCCACCTGGTAGACGTCGGCTGTGGCCGGCTTCACCAGCCAATAGGGCTGCGTGTAGGCCTGATCGGCAGGCACCGCCATGCTGAATGCCACCTCGGCGCTCTGGTTGTATCCGAGGTTGGTGGGATTGACCTCTCCGTCCCGATTCCAGATGCCCTCGACGCGCGCGCCTTCCAGGTTCACTGTGGCCGTAGAGCGGTTGAGTACGGTGGCCGTCACGTTGAGCGTCGCGCCGGGCGCCACCTCCGGTTGGCGCGCCTGCGCTTCCACAAAAAGCCCGGCGCAAAGTGCGATGGTCTCGTCGAGCTCGGTGAGTTTCACCTTGGCCAGCGGGTCCGCGATGGCGGCGATCAGCGGGCGCGCCTTGACCAGCGCTGGGATCGCCTTCTCAGGATGCGCCGGTTCGAAATTGCGAATCGCGTCGTCGAGAATGGCCTTGACCGCGCCGCCGCCGGGCAGACGATTCCAGGTCGTGTCGATGCCGTCGAACAGATCCTTGGTGGCGGGCGCTCCGCCGGTGATCGTAAAGGTGGAGCGTCCCGCGCCCGGACGGCGCATGGCTCCCGTGCCTTGGCTGTGGTGCATGCTGCGGCTGAGTACCGCCAGTTCCTCATAGGAGTAGCCCAGGATGGGGTTGAACGAGCCGGTATCGGCATCCGGCCCTGTCTCGTTTTCGGGCACGGGCGGAACAAAACCGGGCGGTACGGCAGCCGCGCCGCCGCGTCCGCCCACGGCCAGACCGAAGCCGCCGAACCCCGCCGCTTGCGCCAGCCGCCTGGCTTGCCACACCTCCACGTACTTCAACTGCTCGGGGAACATTTTGGGGTCCGCCGCGGCGGCGAACGCCTCCTTGCCGAGGATGGCCGACGTCTGGTGCTGCCCGTGTCCGTCGCGCGGGGTGCCGCTGAAGCCCAGCAGAATCACGTCCGGCCGGTAGCGGCGGATCACCCACACCACATCCGAAAGAATGCGGTCGTGCCCCCATTTCCGGAGCGTCTCTTCGGCGGTGCGCGTGAATCCGAAATCGATGGCGCGTGTGAAGAACTGCTCGGCGCCGTCGATCTGCCGCGCCGCCAGCAGTTCCTGCGTGCGGATGATGCCGAGCTGCGCGCCCTGCTCGCTTCCGATCAGGTTCTGGCCGCCTTCGCCGCGGGTCAGCGAGAGGTACGCCGCGCGCATGTGGCGGCCGCGCGCGAAGTAGGCGAGCACCGCGGTGCGCTCGTCGTCGGGGTGGGCCGCGATGTGCAGAATCGTACCGAGCTCGTTGAGCTTATGCAGCGACTGCTCGATTTCGGCCGCGCCGGAAAAGCTGCGCTGTGCCGGAAGGGGCGCGAGCGAGGTGAGAAGTACAGCACCCAAGAGGAGTCTGACGCCGTAGTTACGCATGTGTCTCCACATTTTAGCGAAGTAGGGAGGCGGCGCGCGGAGCGGATACCTGCTAACCTGGAATTACCATGTCGTCAATCAACGGAGACAAAGCACGCTTCCACCGGATTCAGAAAAGCAGGTTTGTGCGGCGCGAGCGCATGCGCGTGTTGCGCAAGAAACTGGCGGCAGACGCGGCGGCGGCTCTCAAAGCGGTCGAGGTGTAGGCGCGTCATGACCAAGACAATCCGTTCACCATTCAATCACGAAGTGGGCGGGAAGGTGGAGGGCTGCACCATTCTGGAGAAGCGGGTAGTGATTCCGCCGAACCCTGCCGAACACCGCCGCGGCGTGTACGACTATCTGGTGGATGTCCCGCCGCTACCCGCGGACGCGCGCTCCGGGAGAGCCCCGAGTTCGCGGACAGCAAAGGCCGCGAAAGCGGCGCCGGTCCAGGCCCGGGATTCGGGTGGCTATACGCGAGCCACACCGGAGGAAATGGGCTCGGTGATCCGCCGCATCGGGGGAAGATAGCGGGGGCGCGCGCGCTAAAACCGTACATGATGTACGGTTTGCGTTGCGCATCCCGTTCCTTTGGAGCAAGTTAACAATTCAGAACCGTACATCATGTACCGTTCTGCGTGGGTGGGGCAGGCGCTTCCGCCTGCCAACTCTTGATCGAGCCCCCCGGTTGGCAGGCGGACCCGGAGGGTACCCCGCCTGCCCCACATGATTGCTTTAGCGCCGCGCCACGACGTTTTCCACGATTTCAAACGGGATTGCGGGTAGCGTGCCCAATGAGACGCGACGCCGCGCGGTTGGCTGCTTGGCGTCCGGGTTGGGCGGGCGTTCCATGTACGCATCCACTATCAGGTTGCCCTTCAATCCTGCCTTGACCTTGGCGGCATCGGCACTGAGGACGATCGCCACGCCATCACGCACCGTCTCCACATCCTGAATCGCGATGCCTTCCGGCGGCTGGTTGAGTTCCAGGCGGAGAGCGTCGGCCAGGCGCGGGGCGTTGAGCACGACGCGCACCGGGACGGCGCCGCCGCGCGGCACCTTGATGGCCGACTCCGCCTCAATCTTAAATGCGGCGCGCGCGTTGGGCCGCGGCGCTCCGGTGACCTCGGCCAGCCAGTCCTTTGCCGGCACCAGATGATGGTAGTAGAAGGCCTGCATCATGTCCTCGGCCGGCACGCCGGCGCGCCGCACCTCGCGGCCGGCGATAGTGGCGCGGCCTTCCAGCGCGAGGCTGCGCGGACCTTCGGGGCGCGGCGGCATGGTCAAGGTGAGGCGTACGCTCTCCGCATTGCCCGGAATCACGCCGCCGCTTAATTGGAATTCCGCGGGCGCATCCTTCAATTTGAGCGCGATGTCACCGGCGAACCCGTCGCGGCGCAACGCGTAGACCGTCACCGGGACGGTGGCGCCAGCGCGCGCGTTGATGCCGCTGGGCACCACGCGCAATTCGAAATCGGGCCGCGGGCGGCTGATGCGCAGGCGATAGGCGTAATCCGCGCCGCCTTTGCCCTGGGCATCGCCCAGGTGCAGATAGTAGGCGCCATTGGCCGGCAGTTTGAAGTTGATGCGCGAATCGGCCTGGTGGGTGAGCAGCGCCGCGCCCTTATCCTCGGCATCGTCGTTGACGGCCAGCTCGCGGCCACTGGCGTCGGTCAGGCGGAGCAGCGAATCGAGCGGCGAGTTGAGACGCCGCGCCGAAACCTCGGCGACAATCTCTTCGCCCGCGCGCCCATCGAAGCGGAAGACATCCCAATCGCCGGGCCGATCGATGCGGCCGTTGACAATCACCGGCAAGCGGACGCGTTGCGCGTTCTCCTGGCGATTGTTGGGTTCCTTTTCGAGCATTTCGGGCAGGGCGTCCACGGCAAACGGCACGCGGTTGGAGACGAACGGGCCATGGCGCGCCGAAATAGGATAGACTCCGGCGGGCTTGCCTTTGGTGTCCTCGGTGAGCTTGCCGGCCGGCAGATTCCAGCCTTTCAGTTCGACCGCGGTGCGCCCTCCGATGCGTCCACCCAGCGGGAAAATGCCGGTCACGAACGGCAGTTCGCCCAGTTCGATGCGGTAAACGAAGTCCTCGCGTCCGCGGTAGATGGAATCGTGGATCTCGAGTGTGTAGGCGCCGTCCTCGGGGATCTCGTAATAGAGGACCGGGTCGGGGTGGAAGAGGAAGTGGTCGGCATACTGGACTTCCCGGCCCTGGGAATCGGTCAGCCCAAGCGTGGCCTGGAACCAGCCGGGGACGGCGTCGGAGATATAAGGGAGCAACTCGCGCGCCATGGCGGCGGCCACGATGTGCTGCCCCTTGGTGGCCTGGAAGCGGAAGCGATCGATACCGCCAGGCATGATCTGTCCGTTGACCAGGACGGGCAGGGCGATCTCCATGGGTGGTTCGGGCGCGGGGCTCGCCTGTCCGCGCCCGCGGCCCGCCTGCGCGCCGGGCAACTGGCCGTTCCCCTTGGCCGGCGGACGCCCCACTTCGGGCAATTGGCCTACCGAGAACGTCACGGGATTGGTGAGGCCGTTGGGGGTGACGAGGCGCAGTTCGCGCTCGCCGAGAGGGGCGTCGGCGGCCAGCGCGATGTGTACGCGCACGGTCTCGGCGATGGCCGGCGTGGTAGGCCGGCGCACGAAGGCCATCAGTTTGGCGCGAATCTCCGCAATCTTCTGGCGGTCTTCCGCCGTGGGGTTGGGCTTTTCGGACAGTTCCTTGGCATGGTCGCGCAGTTGGGTGGCCTGCGCGGGGGTCAGCGGCTTGAAGTGGTCCACGATGGTGGCTTGCACGCCGGGGCCGGAGACGACGGCACTCTTCACGCCATCCAGAAACTGGCCGCCGACGGTGATTTCAAACGTGGCGCCCTGGCGGCCGCCGGCGGGGTACGCGTAGCCGGCATGCGGCATCTGCTGTTGGGCGAGGGCGGAGAGAGGGAGCGCGAGAAGAACGAGAGATGCGATTTGACGCGGAGACGCGGAGGCGCGGAGAAAGACGCGGAGAACGGCAAGAACCTGGTTGGCGGAATGGGCAGAGTTCAGTTGTTGGCCGGGTCGCACGCGGAGGGAGCGGAGGACGAATCGAAGCGGCATGCTACGTGATCTCCTTGAGGCGGCCGGCGGATTTCACTCCGTCGCCGGGAGCGGGGATCACACGGGCGGGGAGGCCGAGGGGATGCGGCAGTTTGGCTTCGGCGTCGATGCCCAGCAGGTCGTACATGGTGCCGATCAAGTCCACCGGGTAGACCGGACGGTCCCTGACCTCTTCGCCGCGCGCGTCGCTAGCGCCCACCACGTGGCCGCCCTGGAATCCGCCGCCCGCCACCAGCGCCGAGAAGACCTGGCCGTGATGGTTGCGGCCGCCGTTCCACGGGGCCTCCCACTGCACCTTGGGCGTGCGCCCGAACTCGCCGTTCCACCAGACGATGGTGCTATCGAGGATGCCGCGCTGCGCCAGATCGGCGAGCAGGGCCGACATGCCCTTATCCATCTCCGGCAGTTTGCGGCGCATGGTCTGGAAATTCAGCTTGTGGGTGTCCCAGCCGCCGTTGTAATTGATGGTGATGTAGGGAACGCCGCGCTCCACCAGGCGGCGCGCCGCCAGGCACGATTGACCGAAGGTGTTGCGGCCATACAGATCGCGCAGTTCGTCCTTCTCCTGGGCCAGATCGAACACCTTGCCGGCGTCGCCCAGAATCAGTTCATAGGCCTGCTCCTCGGCCTCTTTGGCGGAGGCCAGTTGCGGATCGCCGGGCAGCGCCTTGGCCAGGGTGTTGAGCTGGTGCAGGTACTCGCGGCGCTCCTGCTGGCGCTGGTCGGTGATGCCCTGCGCCACCACGCCTTCCACGGCGAAGCGCGCCTGGGCGGGATCGCCGCCGGTGGCGAAGGGCTTGTAGCGCGAGCCCAGGAAACCGGCTTCGTCGAAGCGCCCCTGCGGCTGGGTGAGCACGATGTAGGGCGGAATCAGCCCCTTGTACCCGGCGTTGTAGCCCTTAAACAGCGAGACTACCGCGCCTACGCTGGGGTAGACCTCGTGGCCGCCCGACATGCGCCCGGTCTGCATAGTGTAGGACGCCGTCTCGTGCGCGTTGACGCCGTGCGTCATGCCACGGATGAGGGAATATTTGTCGGCCTGTTTGGCGAGCAGCGGCAGCAGTTCGCAGATGCGTATGCCGCTCACGTTGGTGGCGATGGGGGTCTTCAGGGGTCCGCAGTAGTCGTTGCCGGCGTCGGGTTTGGGGTCGAAGGTGTCCAGGTGCGCCGGTCCGCCCCACATCCAGATCTGGATGACGGATTTCGCCTTCGCTTTGGGCGCCGCGGCCATCAACGGCAAGGCGGCGCGGCTGCCCAGGAGCAGGCCGAACGCGCTGAAGAGGGCGTCGCGGCGGGTGATGATCGTGTGCATAAAAGACTCTTAGTGACGATAGAGAAACTCCGCGCTGTTCATTAAGGCCCATGCCAGATCGATCACCGCTTCGCGGGGCTTGAGGTTTCCATTTTGGGAAGACGCACTTACCACTTGAAGTTCCGCGGCGGTGGGAGGGCGCGAAAGAATCATGAGGTAAATGCCGGCGACCAGTTGCTGGCCGCCCTTGGAATTACGCATCAGGTACTGAAACTTGGGGCTCTGCTCGATCTTGCGCTCCACATGGCTGGCGTTCAACATGTGAAGCTCTTGCGCGGCGGTGAGACGATTGTTGCGTTCCGCTTCCAGGCCGGTATCGCGCGGCGGCCGCCCGAAGAGTTCGAGGAAGGCGCTGGTGATGCTGCCATCGGGCAGGCTGATGGATCGCTGGTCCTCGGGGATAAAGGTGAACGGCTCCGGGATGGCGCTGGTGTAGGTTTCGGTGGTGCCGGTGGTTTCGCAGAGGGCATCGGCGAGCACTTCGGCGTCCAGGCGGCGCAGAGGGTAATAGGCGAAATTCGCCGCCGCTTCGGAGCGATCGGTGCGGGGAATCGAGGATAACTGGTACGTCTGGGAATTGAGGATCAGGCGATAGATCGACTTCAGGTTGTAATGGGACGCCACCAGTTCCTGTTCCAGGAACGCCAGCAACTCGAGATTCGACGGCGGATTATCGGGCCGTATATCGTCGGGTTCGTGAATGATGCCGCGGCCCAGCAGCCAGCTCCACACGCGGTTGACAGCGTTGCGCGCGAACCAGGGGTTTTGGGGCGCGACCAGCCAGTCGGCGAAGACCTCGCGCGGATCACGGCCGGGGGCCAGGCGCGCCGGGGTTCCATCCGGAAAGGCGGCGGGCGGGAGGTTAGCAGGCGGACCCAGAGGGTACCCCGCCTGCCCCACCTTGAAGTAGACGATCTCCTCTTTCCACTCGGTGGTTTCCTTGTACCCGATCTGCGAGAAGAAGCCGGCCATGGCGGCGAGGCGTTCGGGAGGCCAGTTTTCGGCGCGCGTTCCCATAAAGGTCAGGGCGACGGTCTGGGCGATGGCGGGCGGTTCCTTGCTCTGCATGGCGCGGTAGAAATTCACCGGCGCGTCGCGAAAATTGCTCCCGCTCGCGGTCAGCAGTTCGCGGACAAAGCGGTCGTAGGGCTGATTTTCGCGGATGGCTGCGCGGATCCAGTGGTGATAGGCCTGCGCGGCGTTGGGCCAGAGATTGATGGGGAACTCCGCTTTGACGCGCAGCAGGTCGCACCACTTCATGGCCCAATAGTCGGCGAACTCGGGGCGTTCCAGGAGGCGGTCGATGAGGGCGGTGCGCTTGGCGGGGTCGCGGTCGGCGAGGAACTGCGTGGCTTCCTGCGCGGTAGGCAGGGTGCCGATGACGTCGAGGTAGACGCGGCGGAGGAATACGGCGTCGGAAGAGAGAAAGGCGGGTTGGATGTCCAGGCGTTTGAGGCGGTCGAAGACGCGGGCGTCGATGGGGGACTGCGCGGTCAGGGGGGCCGGGCTCTCAAAAACTGCATTGAGGGCGTGCCCGGCGCCAGCGGCGACACCGGCGGAGTGGACCGCCAGGAAGATCGCAAATAGAGACAAACGCATACAAATAGCTGAAATATCCTACAGATCCAAGCCGGGGGCAAGCGAGAAGTTTTGGTTTAGAAAATCGAAGTTGGATGTCCGCTACCGCGTAGTGGTGCACAAGGCGGAGCCTTATGCCACCTATTCCCAGATGCGCTTGGGGACGCCGCGATCGCGATCCTTCACGCGATCGTACTGGTAGAGCGTGGATACGGTTCCCAGGCCTTCGTTGTACAGGCTGGTGAGTGCGAGCCTCTCCTTGAGGTCGGCTTCGAAATCGTGCAGCGCCTTGAGTTCGTCGGCCAGCGCCGGCTTCTTCTTCCCGCTGGGCGCGCGGAAGAATTTCTGGAATCCGCCGTCCACCAGCACGGCGATCTCACCGGCCATCGCCACGCCCGCGCGATCCTCCACCTGGAGTGCCCCGTTGGCCTCCTTCAGGTCCACGGCGCAAGCCCCGCGGCTCACCCGGACTGTGCCGGCCGCCTGCGGCGCCACCGTAAAGCCGGCCCCCTGCAGGGTAGCCACCCGCTCCTGAAAGCTCGGATTCGGCACGTGCGCGCGACGGAAGAACATAAGGCCATTATAGAATGGCCGCCACCTAATTCTTAATCGAGGTCAAGACCAGCGGCGGGCTGCTATACCCGCCCGTCGATGCCACCACCGGCACGTCTCCGTTGGGCAGTCCGCTCGGAACGACCACGTTGAACTGATACACCCCGCTGGCAATGAGGCCCGCAAACACCACCTGGCCGGGGACATTGTCGAACAGGATGGCCGGCGTGAGCAATAGCGGCGCCGCCGTGGACACTACCGCGCCGCTGACCGCGGCCGGAGTGGTGACGCCAAAACCCGTGCCGAACAACACGATGGTTTCGCCCGACGCGGCGGGCGTGCTGTTGTTCGCCACCAGAGTGGTCGGACCTACGTAGGTGCCATTGGCGTGCAGCGCGGCCGCATAGTTGCCATTGAGGAAGAGCGCCGGTGCCACAATCTGTGCGCTGGCATTGACGGTGGCGCTGGTCAAACTGTTATTGGAGACAACCACAGTCACGGAACCGCTGGTGGGCAACTCCACCGGCGTGACCAGGTTGATCTGCACCGGACTGATGTAGGTGATGTACGCGGGTGCGCCGTTGATGGTAACCGTAACGCCATCCACCGAGGTGGGGAGCAGGTTGTTGGCGACGTCCGCCGCCACCAGCGAGCGCTTGGTAGCCGCCAGATTCGTTCCCTTGATGGTGACGAAGGTGTTGGGGGCGACACCGCCGGCGACTTGCGCGGCGTTGGTAATTCCGGTCGCGGCCACGATGGGATTCGCCTGGATACTGCCCAGTATGCCGTGTTTCTGACCGCCCGGGCCGGCGGTAAAGTAGACGGCGTTACTGTCGCCGCCGCTGCCGCCGTTACCGACGTACAGAGACCACAGGCCCGGAAGCACGATGTTGTTGCCGCTCGGGTCC
>JBEKDV010000326.1:0-9058 GCA_050014175.1 Candidatus Solibacter sp.
CGATCACGGGCTCGTGGCGGCCGTCGGTGGAGAAGTGCGAATCGAGCTTCTTGCGCAGGTCGTAGACGTTGACGCGCCCGATGGTATCGGCAACAGTATCGTAGTGGAGGGGGCGGCCGAAGACGGCGACACCGATTTCCTGTTCGTGGATCTCGCACCCTGGCTGGTCCAGGCTTCTCCCGCCGAGATACAGCAGCAACTCGCGCATGCGGGCCGATTTCTGAAACTTGCGGCTGGCGGCTACTCTCTCCAGGAGTCTTCGGCAAGAGTCGGCGTCGGTCTTGGACGGTTGCGGCGCGGGGCCGTTAAGCTTCGTCATGGAGCGACTTACGTCGAAAGTGTAGCATAGGGGCGGCGAGCCGGAATTGGCGGGCCTCCGCGTTTGACTTGCCGCGGCAGCGCGGGGCGGGAACATCGTACGGGAATCCGGTGTCGAATAAGTGAGACGAGGCCTCATGTCCCACCCTGACGCAGTGGCGCCGCCAATGCTTTATCGCTGGCTGCTGGGTATGGCGGGCAAACTAGCGCCGCGAGCCGTGCGGCAGGAATTCCGCCAGCGGTGGGATTCGCGCCTGTGCAACCTCTGCATTCTGGTGGAGCGCGGCGAAGTTGCCGGCCGCGACCGCGCCGAATTGCTGCTGCTTTGCCGCGACGCTGTGTGCAATGCCTTCTGGCTGCGCTTCAATCGCGCCGGGTTGCGGCATTGGACGCTGGGGCCGCAGTTTGTGATGGCGCTGGCGGCGGCGGGGGCGCTGGTGTTGGCGGTGCTCTCGCACGGTTTCCAGGCCACCCGCTCCGTGATGAGCGCCGCCATCTATTGGAACATCGAGCCCATCGAGTTCGTCATCGGGAACCGCCATCTGCGCTACGAGCACCCGCGCGGCGACCTGGTGGTGGGGGCCGGCGTGCCCATCGTGCTGGCGCTGGCCATGGGCGCGGCGCTGTTCGCCATCGGCCGCCTGTCGCTGGGGCGCTACGGGTGGCGTTACTGGCTGTACCTGGCAGTGAAGATCGTATCGGTCATCGTATTGGTTCCGCTCGCGTGGATCGAAGGGTCCCGCTGGTTGTGGAACCTGATCACACCGGAGGTGCTGCGCGCCTGGGTCGCCGGGCTGGGCGCCACGGCGGCCTTTCTGGGCGGCTTCGGACTGGCCGCCATCTGGGTGTTCGACGATCAACGGCGCCGGTGTCCGGTCTGCCTCCGCCGATTGGCGCGTCCCGTCACCATGGGGTCCTGGGCAAGCATGTTCGAGCCGGTCACCACGGAGTTCCTCTGCGACGAGGGCCACGGCGCGCTGAGCCTGGCGGAGAGCGAACTGGGAGAAGGCGACCGGTGGGTATCGCTGGACGCGTCGTGGCGGGAATTGTAGGGTGGCATAGGCTGCGCGCCCGAAACGTGCTATTTTCCGATCCATATGGACCGCCGCAACTTTATCCGCAACGCGATCGCCGCTACCGCGGCGACTGCCGCCGGGGCACCCTCCGGGTCGGCCGCCGCCCCATCCAAAACGATCGGCATTCAGGTGGGCGCCGTCTCCTTCGTCGACGAAGGAGTGGAAAAGGTGCTGGACGAATTCCAGCAGGACGCCTCGATCGACACCCTCTTCGTAGCCACCTTCACGTACGGCCGCGGCATCGCCGGCCGGCAGGTGCCGGGACAACCGCTTCCCGACCATGGCAAGCAGGCCTACGATACCGACACGTTTAAAGGCGGGAGCTACACCCGCACTCATCCCGAGTACTATCGCGACACCGTGCTGCAGAACTTCCGCGCGCCCGATCTGGGCGAGTTCGACGTGCTGGCCAGCGTCCTTCCTTCGGCGCGCAGGCGCGGCATGAAGACCATTTGCTGGTTCGAGGACGTGTGGAGCCGCGAGGTTCCCAACGTGGCGCAGGCGCAGGAAAGACAGCTCGACGGCCAGAACGCCGTCACCCTGTGCTTCAACAATCCCAACTACCGCAACTGGCTGCTGGGCACGGTGGAGGACTACACGCGATCGTGGGAGATCGACGGCATCATGTGGGGCTCGGAGCGTCACGGCGCGTTTTCCAATATGACGCGCGGAGTGAATCCGGGCGGTGTCACCTGCTTCTGCCCGTTCTGCGAACGCAAAGCGAGAGAGCGCGGCATCGATGTGGAACGGGCGCGCGCCGGCTTCCGCGCGCTGGGCGAATTCACTCGCGGCGGCAAGCGCCCGGTGGATGGCTACTACGTCACCCTATGGCGGCTGATGCTGCGCTACCCCGAGCTGCTCGCCTGGGAGAATCTCTGGCACGACAGCCTGCGGGAAACTTATGCCGCGATTTACGCCAAGGTGAAATCTATCAAGCCGGGAGTCGGGGTGGGCTGGCACATCTGGCATCAGAATTCCTTCTCGCCGATTTACCGCGCCGAGCAGGACCTCACGGAGCTCTCGAAGTATTCGGACTTTCTGAAGATGGTGATGTACCACAACTGCGGCGGCGAGCGGCTGGCCGGGTACATCGGGCAGGTGGGGCGGACCATCTACGGCGATGTTCCCGCGCAGGAATTGCTCGATTTCCACTACCGCGTGCTGGACTACCAGGGCGAAAAGGCGATGACGGGGCTGGCGCAAGCAGGCCTGTCGAGCGACTACGTGTACCGGGAGGCCAAAAGGGCGCGGGCGGCGCTTGCGGGCGCGAAAACGCAGTTGTGGCCCGGTATCGATATCGATATTCCGACCGCCGCCACGAGCTCGAAATCCACGCCCGGCGGCACGCACGACGCGGTGCTGGCGGCTTTCCGCGGCGGCGCCGATGGCGTGATCTTGTCGCGCAAATGGAGCGAGATGAAGGTGGGCAATCTGAAGGGTGCGGGGGCGGCGATTCGAGAAGTGCTGGGGTAGGGGTGGCGGAGACAAAACCAAACGAGAATAAGCCTTCACCGCAGAGACGCCGAGAGCGCAGAGGAAACGCAGAGAAAACCACAGAAGCGTCCGAGCTGCGCTCGGATTGACAGGCTGAAGCCTATCCCACCAGGCGCGGATTGCGTTTGCCGATGGCGCGCAAGGCCCAGTTGACGGCCTTCTTCACCAGGTTGCGCGGGTCGGTGGCGGCGGCGGCGATAAGCGGCAGCAGCGCCTCGAAGGCTTCGTCGGGGGCGGCATTGGCCTTGACGGCGAGGCCCGCCATGAGCGCGAATCCGGCGCGGCGGACGAACTCGGGCCGGGCGGCGGCCCATCGCGCCGCCATCGTCCAGGCGAAGGGGGTGTAGCGGAAGAGGTTCTGGCAGGCCTGATCGCACACGTCCCAGGAATCGAAATCGCGCGCCCATAGGTTCATCTGGCGGCGGGTGACGCACGAGGGCTCATCGACGATGGTGGCCAGGATGCGGGCTTCGTGAATGCCGGAGGCCCACAATTCGGCGGCGAGGGAATGGCTGCGTCCGGCCTGCCGGGCCAGACGGCGAATCTCCGCCACGGGGACGCCGAGCGTGCCGGCGGTACTGATGCCGTAGCGCGCCATGCCGGCCACGTTCTTGGGGTTGGCGCGGGCGCGCAGGGCGGCGACGATCTCAGGCGCGGTCATCGGGATACTCCACGCCCACGAGGAACAGCCCCTTGGCGGGGGCGGTGGCGCCAGAGCGCTCCGGCAGGGCAGAGGCGCAGGGCAGGTTGCCGCGTCCGGCTTCGATCAAGGTGCCCACGAGGTTGCGCACCATGTGTTTCAGGAAACCGCTGCCGCGCACGCGGTAGACGAGGCGCCCATCGCCGCGCTCCAGCACCGAAGAGAAAATGGTGCGCACCTTGGATTTGCCGTCGGAATCGCTCGCATCGGAGGCGGCAAAAGCGCTGAAATCGTGCTCGCCTTCGAAGACGCGGGCGAAGCCGGCCATGAGTTCCTCGTCGAGGGGGTAGGGATGATGGTACACGTAGGGCCACTCAAAAGGGCTGCAAACTTCGGTGCGCACGATGCGGTACTCGTAGGTCTTGGAGACGGCATCGAAGCGCGGATGAAAATCGGCATGCACCTCTTGGGTGGAGAGCACGCGGATGGCGGGCGGCAGCAGGCGGTTGACGGCGCGCCGCAAATTGGGCAGGGGGATGGGGTTTTCGATGCTGAACGCCGCCACCTGGGCCAGCGCATGCACGCCGGCATCGGTGCGCCCGCTCGCGGCCACGTGCACCGGCTTGCCCTCCATGGCGGAAACGATTTCTTCCAGCAGGCCTTGAATGGTGGGCAGGCCGGGCTGCACCTGCCAGCCGTGAAAGGGGCCGCCGTCGTAGGCGAGCTGGATGCGAATGCGGCGCATCACGCCGGACGCGAGCCGGGCTTGACCACGGGAACGCCCTCCCGGCACAGGGGACACTCCTCGGGGCGATGAGCCGCCACCTGCAACGTGGCCAGCGCCACGCGGGGAACGCCGACGGCGGCGGCGCCGCCCGAGCGATCGATAATGGAGCCGGCGGCGAGCACGCGGGCTCCGGCGGCGCGCAGGGTTTCGATCACGTCGCGGGTGCTGCCTCCGGTGGTGATGACATCTTCGACGACCACCGCGGTTTCGCCGGGCTGCACGGTGAATCCGCGGCGGAGGAGCATTTTGCGGGTTTCGGGATCGCGTTCCGTGAAGAGGAACGGGGTACCCAGGGCGCGGGCCACTTCGTGGCCGATAATCAGGCCACCCAGCGCGGGCGATACCACCAGGGCCACAGGTTCGTCCACGAGGGAGCGCAGTTCCGCCGCCAAACGGCGTCCCAGGTCTTCGGCGACCGGGGGATGGCGCAGCACCAGAGCGCATTGCAGGTAGTTGGGGCTGTGCAGACCGCTGGTCAGGCGGAAGTGCCCTTCCAGGTAAGCGCCGGTGGTCCGGAACACTTCAAGAATGGATTCGGCTGGCGGCGTCACAAAGGTCACTATACCATTGAAGTTAAACGCTACAGGGCAAGGTCTTGGCAGGTTGGCACGGGGGGCTATTGCATACGAAGTTGACACATTCGTGGCAGTTTTGCGTACACGATTTTGCGTGATTGGCCATCCACTTACGATCTAAAGATTTGATTTTTAACGAGATGGATGTTTGGCGATGTAATTGCACCGGAAGAGACGTGACTAAATTCAAAGGGCCCTTGGAGAGACGATTGACCCCCGATTCCAACATCTCGCCTATGAGTCACCTCGCCTGAAGCCTGCTAGTTGTCCTCGACGACCCCACAATCGTCTCTTCCAGGGCCTGACCTTTTGCGGGCAGGCCCGACCCAATCTCGATTACCATAAAGAAATGGCCCAAGCGATGTTCGAGGTGGCATGTCCCTGCTGCGATGCGATTCTGAAGATCGATCCGGAAACGCGCGTCGTGATTGCTCACACGGTACCGGTGAAGCCTCTTCCGATCGAAGACCTGGCCGCCGAAGTGGCCAAGCTCAAGGGTGCGGGCGACCGGCGCGAACAGCTCTTCCAGAAGCAGTTTGAAGCCGAAAAGTCGCACGGCAAGGTGCTGGAGAAGAAGTTCGACGAGCTCTTCAAGCGCGCTAAGGAGAACCCGGACACGAAACCGCCCACACGCGATATCGACCTGTAGGGGCAGGCGTTAAGGGCGGGCGTTAAGGGCAAACCAGCAAGTTTTCCGCAAAGCCCCACTCTTCGTCCACCCACTGCTGTTGCAGGCGGAACCCGGCGGCGCCCGCCATGGTTTCGACCTGCTCCAGGTAGAACTTGTGGCAGGCTTCGGTGCAGATGGTTTCGCCGACCGCGAAATCCACAATCAAGTCCGCCTTGCGAATGCTGACGATCTGGTAGACGCGTGAGCGCAGGTGCATCTCGATGCGTTGGGCCTCTTCGTGGTAGCGGATGACGTGGGCAAACTGGCGAAGATCGAAATCGCCATCGAGTTCGCGATTGATGCGGCCCAGGAGGTTCAGGTTAAAGGCGGCGGTGACGCCGGTGGGGTCGTCGTAGGCATCCAGGAGTTGCGCGGTGGGTTTCACCAGGTCCGTGCCGAGCAGCAGGGCGTCGCCGGGTAGAAGCTCCTGGCGGATGGATTCCACAAAATCGATGGCGGCCTCGGGTTCGAAATTGCCGATGGCGCCGCCCGGGAAGAGCACCAGCAGGCGCACCCCCGCGGGGCGGAGGGCGGCGACTTCGTGCAGGCCATCGAGATGGGGGCCGGCCGGCATGTCGATGGGGTGACAGACCGGGCTCTGGCGCTTGCGGACCGCGCGCAGGATGGCGCCGGTCCGGGCGGGCGAGCCGCTGCCGAGCTCGGCGACGATTAAGGGGGAGGCTAGGCAATCGAGCAGGTGGTCGGCGTGCGCTTCCATGATGCGGGCTTCGGCGCGCCTCAGGCCGTATTCGGGCAGGAGCGCGATAGCTTCGTGGAGCGCCGAGCCGATACCGTCGTAGAGATAGCGGCAGGCGAGCGTCTTCTGCTCAGGCTGGGTGAGGCCGGCCCGCACGTCGCGCGCGAATTGGGTGTCCAGCGCTGGAGCGTACATCAAGAGTTGACTGAGGGTCCGCCTCAACCGCCCTACCAGTGTACAGAAGCTGCAACGGGGGCGATGTGAAATTTCTCCCATTTGGGGCGAGGGCGGCGGGAGCAGATTCCTTGCGGCTACCCCAAGTCCGGCGGCGCGCCGATGTATGGTTTGTATCCGTTTTGGCGCATGACTTCGTGGGCGGTATCCACGTTTTCGGGCAGCACGTAAAAGAAAGCTCCGGCGCGCACGGAACGAAAGATGACGCCGCCGCGGTATTCATCGGCCTCGACGCCGTAGTCCACATGGGCCGCGGTGAAGATCTCCTCCAGCCGCAAGGAGTCCTTCAGCTTCTTGCCGATGTAGATCAGCACCGGCTCTTTACCTTGGAAGTAGGATGCGTCTTGCTTCACTTCCACCAGTGTAAACTGATGTTCATATGGTGTTTCGTGGCGCTGTCTGTTTTGGTCTGTTGGCGCTGGCCGCCCGTGGCGCGGATTGGAATCCACGGTTGGCGACGCAATTTCTGGATTCCCGGCAGAAGGAGTGGTTCGCCTGGCCGCGGGCGAACGCGGCGGCCAAGCCGTGCGTCTCCTGCCATACCGGGGTGACCTATCTGTTGGCGCGCCCCGCGCTGCGCAAGGCGCTCGGCGAAGACGCTCCTACCGAGTACGAAACCGGATTGTTGGCCTCGCTGCGCTTGCGCCTGGACAAGAAGGAACCGGCGAATTCTCCGGGCCTGGGCGTGGAATCGATTCTGGCCGCCCGCTTCCTGGCCACCGGGGACGCCTTCGACCGCATGTGGGCGCTGCAGATCCACGAGGGCGCCGGGAAAGGCGCATGGAACTGGTTCGCTCTCGACCGGGATCCGTGGGAGATGCCGGAATCGCGCTACTATGGCGCGGCGATCGCCGCCATGGCGGTACCGGTGAAAGACCACGGCCGGCCGGAAGCGCGGGAACTCGTCGCCTACCTGCAGCGCGAGCAGGCGGCGCAACCGCTGCACAATCGCCTGATGCTCGTGTGGGCGTCGGCCGCTTTTCCGGACGTGCTGCCGGCGGCGGCGCGGAGCGCGATAGTGGACGAGGTCTGGAAGAAGCAGCAGGCCGATGGCACTTGGACCATGGAGTCGCTGGGCCCCTTCCAGGCGCACGCCAAAGCGCCGCATGTGGAGGGCGGCAACGCCTACGCCACAGCCTTCGCGGCATACGTGATGCAGCAGGCCGGCGGCGACGCGGCGAACCCGAAAATGGCGCGCGCCCTCGCCTGGCTGCGCACGCACCAGGACCCGGAATGCGGCTGCTGGCAGGCCGTCTCGATGAACGAGGAGTACGAAGCCGGCTCCATCCCGTCCAAGTTCATGGCCGACGCGGCGACGTCCTTTGCCGTGCTGGCGCTGGTGGAAGCAAAGAAAAATGCGTCGTCCGGCCTGCCCCCTGCGTATTGAGAGGGTAGGAAGGAACAAAATGAGATTCGTTGTAGCCGCCGTGCTGGCGGGAATGGCGCTTGCGCCGTTCGCCAGCGCGCAGAAACTGGAGTTGAAGTTCGACGCCATCGCCGCCAAGGCGTCCCAGAAAGCTGAAGTGGATCTGGATGGCGGCCTTCTGAAACTGGCCACGCAGTACGGGCTGTCGAAGAAGGATAAAGACGGCAAGTCGCCGGTGGGCGACTTGTTGAGCGGCGTGCAGGAGGTTCATGTGCGCCACTATGAGTTCGCGAAGGCGGGGGCTTATTCGGACCAGGACCTGGAGCCGTTGCGCAAACAGGTGAGCGAGGGCGCCGGCTGGTCGCGCGTCTTGAATGTGAAGGAGAAGGACGAGAGCGCCGAAATATTCGTGCAGAGTCAGGGAGGCAAAGTCGGCAGTTGCCTGATTCTGGCCGCCGAGGCCAAGGAACTGAGCGTGGTGTACCTCATGGGCACGCTGACCCTGGCGCAGATGAAGGAGCTGGTGGACTCCAACGTCATGTACAATCTGGCGGCGCTGGCGGACCAACCTTCGAAATAGACGGAATCGGCAAGCACCATCCGAGCCTGCGGATGCCCAGCTCTCCAATCGGGGCGAAGTGCCGTGGTGTAGACTGAAAATGGGTTAAAGTCGAAATGGCACAGGCTCTGATCACGTCCGACCCCAAGATCATGATGGGCAAGCCCACGCTTGCCGGGACCCGGATCACGGTGGAGCTGATTTTGGACAAGCTGGCGGCAGGTGAATCTTTGGACCAGATCTTGTCCGAGCATCCTCGGCTGACGGCTGAGGGAATACGCGCAGCCATCGGCATGGAGAAGAATTGAACGCAGGTTTCGCGGTTCTCTCGGAGCGTTCGCTCCGCCTGCGCAGGAACCCATCGCAGGTCAAGTAACACTCGGATGCGCGAGGCGGGGCCTTTATGCCACTCTGGAATGAGACATGTCATTTTCCGCGGGTGGCTTCAGCGCACAATTCTGGGCTCTGGTGGGCGCCACCTTTCTGGGATTTCTGGGGATGGGGACGGTGCTGCCTCTGCTGGCGCCGCACATTCGCTACGACCTTGGCGGGAGCGATCAGGACGTCGGGCTGGTGATCGGTATCTTCTCATTCGTGGCGCTCGCGGGCCGTCTGATTTCGGGTCCGCTGGCCGATCGCCGC
>JBEKDV010000327.1:0-9054 GCA_050014175.1 Candidatus Solibacter sp.
GATCTGCGGCCGCAAGCCCGAAACCCTCGATCGAGTCGCCGCCGAAATGAAGGATTGCGCCGGCCGCGTTTATCCCCTGGCCTGCCATGTAGGCCGCGCCGCCGACATACAGCGCCTGGTCGATACCACCCTTCGCGAATTCGGCAAGATCGATATCCTGGTCAATAACGCCGCCACCAATATCGCGCAGGAACCGGTGTTGCAGGTGGACGAAGCCAAGTTCGACAAGATGATCGAAGTCAACCTGAAGAGCGCCTTCCGCTTCAGTCAGGCCGTGGCCCCGGGGATGTGCGCGCGCGGCGCCGGATCCATCGTCAACATCGCTTCCATCGCCGGGTTGCGGCCGCAATTCCACGGCATGCTCTACAGCATGACCAAAGCCGCGCTCATCATGATGACGCAGTCCTACGCCTTGGAGCTCGGGCCTCAAGGCGTGCGTGTCAACGCCATCGCGCCCGGCCTGGTGCAGACCGCGCTCAGCGAGTACTTCTGGAAGGGCGAGGATAAGCTGCGCCAGGTCATCGACGCGCAACCCATCAAGCATCTCGGCCAGCCGCGCGAGATCGCCGAAGTTGCCCTCATGCTGGCCGGCGATGGCGCGTCTTACCTGACCGGCCAGACCCTGGTCGTCGATGGTGGCCGTCTATTGCCCTGACGCGATCTACACCGTCACTTCGGCTCGACGGCGATTACCCACAGATCCGTGTCGCCCAGGTTCTGCCCGATGTGCGTGGCGCCGCGCCTCCACACCGTCTCTCCGGTGGTTAACGTGGACGGTTCTTCGCGCCCGTCGGGAAGCAGGTGCTTCAGCACCGCTCCCGATAGGCAGATCACCACGCGGTCATGATGCGTATGTTGCGGCTCGTTGGTGTGGGCCGGAATCCGTATGTCGTACGCGCGCGTGTACTGGTTCTCCAGCAGCAGCTTATAGTGCGGCGCGAGGCCAGTCTTGCCCCAGGTCTCCGCGCCGCCGGCGCCCAGAAACTCGACGCGCACGTAGCGAAGTTCGTTCGATCCCGTGTTTTTGATGGTGCGCGGCCCGGCCGGCGCGAAGCGGGTCTCCCCGCGATTGACGGCAAGTTTCCCGGGCGTGCCTCCGGCGGGCGTCACTGCCAGCGTGGCCGCCTGAAAGTACACGGTCACGCTGGGCAGGTTCCCGGACACGTTTTCCATTTCGCCCGGCGGCAAAACCGTTTCCGTGACGGCGACCTTCTCGTTGCGAACCTTCTCCTCCGTTTTGGATGCGGCGGGCAATCCCCAGAGCATCAGGAGCAACAGCGTGCTGCAAAGTGGCATTCGCATGTGCTTATCCCTTCTGGAGCGCTTCCAGCACCCGCGCCGGGGTCATCGGCAACTGCCGCAGGCGGACGCCCGCGGCATCGAAGATGGCGTTGGCGATGACCGCGCCCATGGTAATGATGGGCGGCTCGCCGGCTCCCAACGCCGGGCCGGGGTTGTCGATGAGAATCGTCTCCAACTTGGGCAGCCAGGAAAAGCGCGGGATCGGGTAGCTGTCGAAGTTGCGGTCGAGCACCTCGCCGTCCTTGAAATGTACTTCCTCCGTCAGCGCGTAGCCCAGTCCCATGGTGATGCAGCCTTCCCTCTGCTGCCGCAGGCCGGCGGGATTGACCACCATGCCCACATCCACCGCGCTGACCACGCGCTTCACCTGCACGCGGCCGGTCTTCTTGTCCACCGCCACCTCCGCCATGGTGGCGGCGTACGCATTGGAGTAGATCCCGCAGGCGATTCCCGCGCCGCGCCCGCTGGGCGCCTTTCCGGCTTTCCAGGCGAACTGTTTGGCTACCGCCTCCAGCACGCGCCGCATGCGGGCGTCGGAGAGGTGCTGCAGGCGGAACTCCAGCGGGTCGACGGCGGCTTTGGCCGCCAGCACATCCATGTGCGATTCGCGCGCAAACGTGTGCGTGTTGACCGAGGGCGCGCGCCACGCGCCCACCGCCGACAGGTGCATGCCGGGAGGATTCCCGCCCTGCCATCCGCCCGAGGAGAGCGTACGCTGGTTCGGGACATCGTAATATGTTTTCGCCTCGCGCTCGCCCGCGCCCCAAACGCTGTAGTCCCAGAGCGCGATCTTTCCGGCGCCGCTCAGGCCCGCGCGGATCTTCACCACCGCCGCCGGCCGGAAGGTGTCGTAAAAGAATTCCTCGGCGCGGTTCCACACCACCTGGACCGGCTTGCCGGTGGCTTTGGCCAGCCGCGCCGCCTCCACGGCCTGTGCGGCGGCGCTCTTCCCGCCGAAGCCGCCGCCCACATACGAGGCGATGATGCGCACGTCTTGCGCCGGGATACCGATGGCCTGCGCCACCTGTTGCCGCACCGAAAACGGCGCCTGGGTGCTGGCCCACACGGTGGCCTTGCCGTTCTCCACCACGGCCGTGGCCGAGTGCGTCTCCATGGGAGCGTGCGCCACGTAGCTGTTGAGGTAGGTCTCTTCCACCATTACAGACGAGGCCTTCTCCCCTTCGGCGAGGTCCCCGGCGGAGCCGGCATTCTGCAGCGGCGCCGCGGTCTTCAGCAGGTGGTCGAAGATGGTCTTGTCGTCCATCGTGGGCGCGGGCCGCTCGAACTGCGCCTTCACCAGTCCCAACGCTTTATCGGCAAGGTCGGGCCGTTCGTGCAGCACGGCGATCGTTTCGCCGTCTCTCACCACGCGCGCGCCCGCCTTTTCGGCGGCGCTCGTGTCGGCCTCCTTGAACTTCGCCCCGTGCGCGGGCGGCCGTACCAGCCGGGCGTGCAGCATTCCCGGAAACACGAAATCACCGGAGTACTTCGCCTTGCCAGTGACTTTCTCCAGCGCGTCCTTGCGCGGCGCCGCGCGGCCCACCACGGTATATGCCGTGACCGGCTTCGCCGCCACGCCCGCGATATGACGTTCGATGCGCTTTCCCTGCACCAATTGCCCGTAGGTCACGCTCTTGCCGGGCGCGGCGGTGTCCGTCACCACCCCGTCCTTTACCTGCAACCGCGCCGCCGGCGCCTGTAGTTGCTCGGCCGCCATCTGTAACAGGATCGCCTTCGCCTCCGCGCCCGCCCCACGCAACGCCGGGCCGAAATTGCGCACGTTCATGGAACCGAACGTGCCCATGTCGTACGGGCACAACTCGGTATCGCCCAGCACCATGTCCACCGAGGCGTACGCCACGTCGAGTTCTTCGGCCAGGATCTGCGCCAGCACCGTCATCGCGCCCTGGCCCAGTTCCACCTTCCCGGAAAAGCACGTGACTCGCCCATCCGGAGCGATGCGCAGATAAGCGTTGATGTCCGTCGGGTAGCCCTGCCTCGCCGGCAGCCGCGCGGGTTCCTGCGCGGTGAGCCCATCGACGCTAAACCAGAGGAACAGGCCGGAACCGGCCCTGGCCAGGAGCTCCCGCCGGGTCAGGCCGGCAGCGGCGGTCATCGCGCACCTCCCCGCCCGGCCGTCGCGGCTTCCTGAACGGCATCCAGGATTCGCACATGCGCGCCGCAGCGGCACAGATTGTCTTCCATGTGTTGCGCGATCTGCCCGGGCGTCGGCTTGGGCGTCTTGAGCAGCAACGCGTAAGCGTTGAGAATCATCCCCGGCGTGCAGTATCCGCACTGGAACGCGTGGTGTTTGACGAAAGCCGCCTGTATGGCGTGCAGTCCGGATTGACCGAGCCCTTCAATCGTCATCACCTGCTTGCCGGCAACGTCCTTGACCGCGACCGAGCAGGAGCGCACGGCCTCCCGGTTCACAATCACCGTACAGGCCCCGCACAAACCTTCGCCGCAGCCGAATTTCGTGCCGGTTAGTCCCAGGTCGCTGCGCAGCACCCACAGCAGCGTGCGTTCGTCTTCCACCTTCACGCTCGCCGGCTTGCCGTTGAGCGTGAAGGAAATGGTCCGCTCCATGAAAACCTCCCCTGCCCGCGCGTTTGCCGCGAGCAATCCGATTTGAAGCTCTTAAGCTCTTGTCATAGTGTAACTGCTGGCAGGCGGCTTGATAACCGGAGCGAAGCAGGCGATGATGTAGTCGGAGCAACCATGACTTACACAAGGCGTGACATCGGCAAACTGGCCCTGGTGGCGGTCCCCGCCGCGCGGATCTGGGCCGCCAAGCCCAACTCGGTTTTCGGCGGCGTACAGGTGGGCATCAACGTACCCTACAGCTTCCACAACATCCCTGGAGGGGCCGACGACATCCTCTCCTACATGATCCAGCGCAATCTCAGCGCGGCCGAACTGCGCCTGCAACCGGTAGAGGCATACCTCAAGGCGCCGGCCCCCTGGACGCCGCCACGCGGGGGAGGCCGCGGCGCCGGCCGCGGGTCGCTGACGCCGGAACAAAAGGCGGAACAAACCGCCGCCGCCGAGGCCATACAGAAGTGGCGCCTGTCGCAATCGATGGATCCGTTCAAGGCGTTCCGCAAGAAGTATGAAGATGCCGGCGTGCTCATCCAAATCGTCAAATACGATGGCATCAATACCTTCTCGGATGACGTAGTGGACTATTGCTTCCAGGTGGCCAAGGCGCTGGGCGCCTACGCCATTTCCTGCGAAATCCCCGTCAGCCAGACCGAGCGCCTCGGTCAATTTGCCGCCAAACACAAGATGATGGTGGGCTATCACGGCCACGGCAATCTGACCGACCCCGAAGCCTTCGGCCGTCTGGGAGCGTGGGAGCAGTCCTTCACCTATTCCAAGTACAACGGCGCCAACGTGGACATCGGCCACTTCTTCGCGGCCACCGGAACTTCTCCGGCGGCGTGGATCAAAGAACATCACGACCGCGTCACCCACGTCCATATAAAGGACCGCAAGGCCAACAACGGACCCAACATGCCGTTTGGTCAGGGCGACACGCCCATCAAAGAGATCCTTCTCATGATGAAGCAGGAAAAATACAAATTTCAGGCCACCATCGAGATGGAATATCCCGTGCCGGAAGGCTCCTCGCTGCTGGCCGAAATCGGCAAGTGCGTCCGCTTCTGCCAGGACATTCTCAGCTAAGCGCTGCGCGTATCTTATGAATCGCCGGACTTTTTGTTCGCTTCCCTTACTCGCCGGCCTGCCCGCCTGGACGCAGACAGGCCCCGCCACGGGCGATCCCGGCGCGCCCAAGCCGGCCATCGAGCACTGGAAAGACCTGCGCTTTGGCATGTTCATCCACTGGGGGCCGGTGAGCCTGGCCGGCACCGAGATCGGCTGGTCGCGCGGCGGACCCCGGCGGGGACGGCCGGAAACCAAGACCGGCGACATCCCGCTGGACGTCTACGACAACCTCTATAAGAAGTTCAACCCCGTGAAGTTCAACCCCGATGACTGGGTGAAGCTCGCCCGGGACTCCGGCATGAAGTACCTGGTGTTCACTACCAAGCACCACGACGGCTTCTGCGAGTTCGACTCCAAGCTCACCGATTACAAAATCACAGCGCGCGAATCTCCCTACGGCAAGGATATCGTCCGGCAGCTTTCCGACGCCTGCCGCCGCGGCGGCATCGAGTGGGGCGTCTACTACTCGCAGCCCGATTGGCACCATCCGGACTACCGCAATGGCGAAGCCCACGCCCGATACATCGAGTACCTGCACGGGCAGGTGCGCGAGCTGCTCACCAACTACGGCCCGACCAAAATGTGGTTCTTCGACCAGCTCAACGGAAAGGCGGAGGACTGGGATGCCCCGCGCCTCATCCGCATGATGCGCCAACTGGAGCCCGATCTCGTCATCAATAACCGCGCCGGCATTCCGGCCGACTACGACACGCCGGAGCAGCGCATCGGCATGTTCCAGGACAACCGCCCATGGGAAACCTGCGCCACCGTGGGCACACAGTGGGCCTACAAACCCGACGACCAACTGCGCTCCATTGAGGAGTGCCTGCGCGGCCTGGTCTGCTGCGCCATCGGTGACGGCAACCTCCTGTTCAATGTGGGTCCGCGTCCCGACGGCCTGATCGAAGAATCGCACGCTGCGCGCCTCCGTGAGATGGGCGCGTTCCTCAAGCAGTATGGCGACAGCATCTACACCACCCGCGGCGGCCCCTTCATCGCCCCGGACGAGAAAAAGCGGCCGCCCAACGCGCGCGGCTTCGTCCTGGCGGAAGGCAACTGGTGGGGCGGCAGCACGCACAAGGAAAACATCATCTTCCTCCATATTCTGCGGTGGCCGTCGGACACCATCACCCTGCCCGCCATGGCGCGCAAGATCGTCCGCCACAGCGTGCTGACCGGCGGCAGGGCTACGCTCAAACAGAGCCAATCCGGCATCGAAGTAGGCCTGGCGGCGCCACAACGCCACGCCATCGACACCATCGTGAAGTTGGAACTCGACGGCCCCGCGGCCGGGATTGCGGCCATTCATCCGGCGTAGCGGCAGTCCTCTTATCCGCGGTCCAGTTGTTCCCTTAGCTCACTGGGGTACAGAGATTTCAGCTCGGGATACGCCTCGGCGAGCCGGATCAGGTCCAGTTCGTCCTTTTTGCGTTTGCTCAGCCGTCGGTGGGGATCATCGTACGCCCAGAGCTTGCCCTGCGTCACGTCCTCTCGACAAGCGACCTTCACTCGAATCCCCAGGACAGTGGCCTCCACCGATCGGGCCGGGAATGCCTGGTATCGTTCGTCGGTGGTGAACTGAATCCGAAGTTCGCTTCCGGGCGCCTGTACATTCACCGAATGCTTGTGTACATCGGTTTTGAAGCCCTGCGCCTCGAGGTGCGCTGTCAGCTCGGGCAGACTCGCCGCGATCGCGACCAGGCCGGCATCCAGCGTGTACACTGGCTCGACGTAACAATTGACGGCCAAACCACCGATCAGACAATAAGGTCCGAACGATTCGCACGCACCGATCAGCCGTGCAAAGTCGGTCGCACCTCCCTGGGTTGTCAATTCGTACACCTCCACCGCAGTCACAACTCCACTCTATCCACAGGACGCGGCGCAGGCAAGCTCTCTCTCCGCTGGATGGCCACCAAACGCGAGCCCCACCTCCCCGAATTCAACTCCCTCTACACCGTGGAGGCGTAACGCGCTGTTAACTATCGTCAACCCCGGTTAGTTATCGAAATCCATCTTTCCGTCGGGGCGCCGCCAGCTTAGAGTGGTGCTTACCATGCCCACGGCCCATAGTGCGACTGCTCCAGGAGTAGCGGTTGGCGCGCGTGCCAAGCGGCAGGCGCCGGGCTATCCGCCGCTCATGCTCTATGGAGCGCTTTCGGTGGCGCTCGGATTCGCGCTCGAAACCTGCGCCGGCCTGTGGGCGTTCTGCTCCGTTATCACCGGCGCGGGCAGCGCCCGGCATGCGGATATTCCGCTGATTTCCTATAGCGCGATACCCATCATCGTGGGCATCTTTCTGGTCGCCGCGGAACTGGCGTTTCAACTGCCGAAGAAGCGCGCGCACCGGCGGGTCGTGGCCGACACCATACAGAATCGCGACCTGACGGTGATCCTGACCGCCTACAACGATGAATTGAGCATCGGCCCGGCGGTGGCGGACTTTCTCGGCCACCCCGGGGTGCGCCGCGTGCTCGTGGTCGACAATAACAGCAGCGACCGGACCAGCGAAGTTGCCGCCCATGCCGGCGCCATCGTGATCCGCGAGGAGACTCCCGGGTACGGAAGCTGCGTCTACCGCGCCTTTGAAGAGGCCCTCAAGTACACCGATACGGAGTTGATCCTCCTCTGCGAAGGCGACATGACTTTCCGCGCCTTCGACATCGATAAGTTCCTCGCCTATATTCCCCACGCCTCCATCGTCAACGGAACCCGCATCGTGGAGCAACTTCGCGACCGCGACACCCAGTTGAGCACCTTTATCTACTACGGTAACTTCGCCGTAGGCAAACTGCTGGAGCTGAAACACATCGGACGCGGCACGTTCACCGACGTCGGAACCACTTACAAGCTCTGCCGCGCCGGGGCGCTGGCGCGTCTGCTTCCGCATCTCGACCGCCGGGTCAACCTCGAGTTCAACGCGCACTTCCTCGATACGGCTCTGGATAACGGAATCGACATCGTCGAGTGCCCCATCACGTTCTTCGCCCGCGTGGGAGAAAGCAAGGGCGGCAACGTCAACAATGCCCGCGCGTTCAAGGTCGGGCTGCGCATGATCGCGGGCATCCTCATGAGTTGGCGGCTTCTGGTCCGAGAGTAGATGCGCGAGTACCACAACACCAGGCTGCAACACGACAGCCGGCGCGAAACCCTGTGGAAGACGCTGTGTGAATCTTACTTTCAGCGGTTCGTCAGGGCCGGCGACACGGTCCTCGAACTCGGTTGCGGCTACGGCGATTTCATCAACCACATCCAATGCGCCACCAGGATCGCCGCCGACCGCTGGCCGGGCATCGCCGAATACCTCGACGCAGGCGTCAGAGCAGAGGTGGGCGAGATCGCCAACCTAAGTGGAATTGCCGGCAAATCGGTGGACTTCGTCTTCGCCAGCAACGTGTTCGAACACCTGACCCAACTCGAACTGGCGGCGTGTCTCAAGGAGGTACAGCGCGTCCTCCGTCCGGGCGGCACCCTCAATATCGTGCAGCCCAATTACCGGCTATGTTACGCCGAGTACTTCGACGATTACACCCATGTATCCATCTACTCCGACCGCAGCCTGAGCGATTTTCTGCGCGCCAACGGGTTCGATATTCTCCTCTGCCAGCCGCGGTTTCTTCCCCTGACCATCAAGTCCAGGCTGCCGGTCTGGCCGGCCCTCATCAAGGCATATCTGGCGTCTCCCGTGAAGCCGCTGGCCAGGCAAATGTTCATCCGGGCCAAGGTGGACGCGGGCGCGGAGGAAGGTCATGTTCCTCGATAGCCCGTCCGCGCCCGCGCCGCCGGCGCATTTCAGCCGGGTGGAGGCCGATCCCGGCAAGCCGGCGGTCTGGCCGGCCCGCTTGTTCCTCGGCGCTCTTTTGGCCATCTGCGGCCTCACCGTTTTCATCGGCCTGCCTCCCGTGGTGATGTTCGGGCACGATATCTTCTTCTTTCTCGATAACAGCTACCGCGTGCTCCAGGGCCAGATTCCGCACCGAGATTTTCAATCGGCCTGGGGACCGCTTATATACCTGATCGATG
>JBEKDV010000328.1:0-9032 GCA_050014175.1 Candidatus Solibacter sp.
GTGGCAGGAGCGGCTGCTGGCTTCGCTCTCCTCCATCTTTGCGCTCCTTTCCACGGCGCTTGCCGGGCTGGGACTCTTCGGGATGCTGGCCTATGCCGTATCGCGGCGCACGCGCGAAATCGGCATCCGCGTCGCCGTCGGCGCCACCGTGGGACGAATCGCCTGGATGATTGGGCGCGATGCCGCCATGGCCGTGGCGCCCGGACTGGTGCTCGGCCTGGCGGCTTACGCGGCGTGCTCGCGCGTGGTGGTGGCGTTGCTCTATGGCGCCGGGCGCTGGGACGCGCTGTCGATCGTGGGCGCGACTGGCTGCCTGATCGCCGTTTCCGTCTGCGCCACCTTGTTCCCGGCGATGCGCGCCACGGGGATTCAGCCATCGCAGGCTTTACGGGAAGAGTAGGCCGGTGGGGCAGGCGCTTTCGCCTGCCAACTGATTTTTCCCTGGGCGGGGAGTATAGTAATCGTATTCCGATGCGCACCTTCGCCCTTCTCCTCGTGCTCTCGCCGCTCTTCGCCGCGGACTACGACGTGCTGATCACCAACGCCCGCGTCATCGATGGCAGCGGCAACGCCTGGTTCCGCGCCGACGTCGCCGTGAAGGATGGCCGCATCGCCGCCATCGGACGCCTTGCCGCGGTCACCGCGGCGCGCACCATCGACGCCCGCGAACGCACTCTCGCCCCCGGCTTCATCGACGTGCACACCCACATCGAAGGCGGCGTGGAGAAGAATCCGCGGGGCGATAATTTCCTGCTCGATGGCGTGACTACGGTGATCACCGGCAACTGCGGCGGCAGCGAACTGAATCTGGCTGCCTGGTTCGACAAACTCGCCAAACTCGGCCTGGGACTCAACGTCGCCTCGCTGGTGGGGCACAACACGGTGCGGCGCGAGGTGATGGGCTCGGTCAACCGTCTGGCCACGCCGGAGGAGATCGGCCGGATGCAATCGCTGGTCGATCGCGCCATGCGCGAGGGCGCGGTGGGCTTTTCCACGGGCCTCGAATACGTGCCCGGCATTTACTCCAACACGGCGGAAGTGGTGGCGCTCGCCAAGGCCGCCGCGGCGCACGGCGGCGTCTACACCAGCCACATGCGCGACGAGGGCATCCACGAACTGGAAGCCATCACCGAAGCGGTGAACGTGGGCAAGGAAGCCGGCATGCCGGTGGAAATCTCGCATCTCAAGATCGACCGCCGCCGCATATGGGGCGCCAGCGACCAATCGCTCGCTCTCATCGAGAAGTTCCGCCGCGAAGGCGTGGATGTGGTGGCCGATCTTTACCCTTACGATCGCGCCAGCACCAACCTCGGCATCCGCCTGCCCGGCTGGGCGCTGGCCGGCGGCCAGATCAAGGAGCGGCTCGCCGACCCGGCCACGCGGCGCAAAATCGCTCTCGAAATGCAGCAGAACCTGGTGGAAATGGGCGAGCCGGATTACGGTTTCGCCACCGTGGCGCGCTTCGCGTCGAACCCCGCCTATGAGGGCAAGACCATCTCCGAGGTCAATGTCCTGAAAGGCCGCGCGCCCGGCGCCGAAAATGAAATCGAGACCATCTTCGATTTGATGAACGCGGGCGGCGCATCCATGATCTACCACTTGATGAGCGAGGCCGATATCGAGCGCATCCTGCGCTATCCGTCCACCGCCATCGCGAGCGATGGCGGCATCGTCGAACTGGGCGTGGGCAATCCGCACCCGCGCTCGTATGGGACCAATGCGCGCGTGCTCGCCGAGTACGTACGCGCGCGCGGCGTGCTGACCCTGGAAGATGCCATCCGCCGCATGACGTCGCTGCCGGCCCGCACCTTCGGGTTACATGATCGCGGCCTGCTGCGCGAAGGCAACGCGGCCGACCTGGTGCTGTTCGATCCGGTGCACGTGCAGGACAAGTCCACTTACGCGCAGCCCCACCAATACTCGCAGGGGTTCGACTTCGTGCTGGTTAATGGCCGGATTGTGGTGGACGATGGCAAACTCACCGCCGCCCGGCCGGGCCAGGCGTTGCGCCACAAGGAGTGAGGCTCGCCCACGCTGTTCTCCGCTTCCTCCGTGCTCTCTTTGCTTTTGACTTTCGCTCAACGTTTTCTCCGCGTGTTTCTCCGCGTCTCCGCGCCTCCGCGTCAAAGCGCAACCCTCGAACCCACGCAATCCCCTCCTGCTAAACTGAGGTTTCCCGATGCCTCCGCCCCGTGCCGCTCGCCCCGCCGCCGTCCCCGCGCCTGCCGCCAAGCCCGCACCTCGGTGGCTGCGTCCGGCCGTACTGGCGCTCGCCGCGCTGGCGCTGTTGTCCATGTTCTCCGCCGCGGTGGGCGACGCCGACACCTGGTTCCACCTGCGCACCGGCGCTTACATCGTGCAGAATCACAAGCTCCCCGACCCCGATCCGTTCAGTTGGACTACGTACATGGGCCAGCCCGCCTACCCCGGCGAAGAAGCCACGCGCGACCTCAACATCAAGCACGAGTGGGGCGCGCAGGTGATTCTCTACCTGGTTTACGCGGCGGGCGGATTTGCGGGGATGGTGCTGTTCAAGGCCTGTTGCCTGACGTTCTTCAGCGGGATGGTGGGCTGGGTGGTGTGGCGGCGCACGGCACGCTTCTACCTGGCGGTGGCGGCGGCGATGGCGGCGGGCATGATCGCGCGCACGGCAGCGGCCGACCGGCCTTATCTGGTGACGTACGTCCTGATGGCGCTGACGCTGTGGATTTTGGAACGGCGGCGGCCGCTATGGGTGCTGCCCCCGCTTTTCGTCTTCTGGGCGAACGCGCACGGCGGATATTTCATGGGCTGGGTGCTGCTGGGCGGATACTGCGGCCAGGCGCTGTGGCAGCGCCTGCGCGGGCAGCCGCCGAAGGACGAGAAGAAGCTCTGGGGGGCCAGTTTGCTGGCGATTCTGGCGAGCGGGCTCAATCCGAATTACTTCAATGTGATTCCCGGCATGTTCGCCTACCAGCAAAGCGCGCTGCAGCGCACCTTGAAGGAATGGCACGCGCCGGGGCTTTGGCCGCCGAGTTGGTACAGTTGCCTGCTGGTGGGCGCGGCGGGCGTGCTGCTATGGGCGTGGCGCCGCGTGCGGCCACGCGACGTACTGCTGTTCGCGGTGTTCGCGGCGCTCTCGCTCATGGCGCAGCGCAACGTGATCTTCATCGGCTTGATTGCGCCCATCGCCATCGCCAGCTACCTGCCGGAGTGGAAGCGGCCGCTGCCGCGCTTCGCCGAATTCGCCGTGCCGCTGGTGTTGCTCGCGCTCGCCGGCCAGAAGATCTCTAGCGGCGAGGCCTTTCAATTACGCGTGGACGATTGGCCGTATCCCGCCGGCCCGGTGAAGTTCCTCAAGGACCACAACGTCACCGCTCCCCTGTTCAACATCTATGAATGGGGCGGGTACCTCATGTGGGCCGGCTGGCCGGGGTTGAAGACCTTCATCGACGGGCGCGCGCTCAACGAGAGCGTGTTCCAGGATTACATGAGGATCGCGTACAACGGCCGCGCGGCGCAGCCGCTGCTGGACAAATACGGCGTGCAAGTGCTGCTGCTCGAGGGCTTCGAGTACTGGACCGGCAAGGTCTATATGCTGGGCGCCGCGCTTTCCGATCCGAGCCAGACGAAGTGGAAGCTGGTGTACCAGGACAAGACCGCGAGGGTGTTCATGCGCCAGCCGCCGCCGGGCGTGGAGCCGCTCAACTCCGCGGAGGTCTTCACCAGTCTCGACGCGCAGTGCATGGACCACCTGCTGCATGAGCCCGGCAAGCCCGGCTGTATCGCCGGCCTGGGCGACCTCTATATCAGGCTGGGCCAGACCGATCGCGTTGCCAAATGGCGTGCCGCCTACGAGCAGATTCGCAACGGAAGCTTCCATGCCCCCTCGCCCCAATAAACCGAAACCCGCTGCGCCGCCCGCCCCCGCACCCGCCGCAGCCGCCGCGCCCGCCTGGATTCGTCCGCTCCTCATGGGGCTGACCGCGATCCTGTTCCTCGCGTGGTTCACCGGCGAAGTGGCCGACACCGATATCTGGCTGCACCTGATGACCGGGCGCCACACCCTGGAAACTCGCGCCCTTACGGTGCCGGACCCGTTCTGCTATACCAGCAACCTCACCAGCACGGCGTACCCGGGCGAGGCCAAGACGCGCTACTTCAACCTGACACACGAATGGCTGGCGCAGATCCTCATGTACGTCATCCACCGTACCAGCGGATTCCCCGGCCTGGTGCTGCTGCGCGCCCTGCTGCTCATCGCCTTCTGCGGGCTGGTGGGGTCGATCGTGCGGTGGCGCACCGGAGGGTTTTATCGCAGCCTGGCGGCAGCCATCGCCGCGGGCGCGGTGGCCATCAACTTCCAGCAGAGCCGTCCTTTCCTGGTCACCTTCGTCTTGCTGGCCGTCACCATGGCCATTCTGGAGCGCCGCCGCTGGATGTGGGCGCTGGTTCCGGTCTTCCTCTTCTGGGCCAATTGCCACGGCGGCTACTTCATGGGCTGGGTGATGCTCGGCGCGTATTGCGGCGAAGCCCTGATCCAGCGCCTGCGCAAGCGCCCGGTGGAGGGCGAGCGCGAGCTCTGGCTGGTGACCATCTCTAGCGTCCTCGCCTCGGCCATCAATCCCAACGGATTCCGCGCCATCGAGATCATGCTGCTTTACCGCGGCAGTACCATCCAGTCGAGCAACCTGGAATGGCAGTATCCGGCATTCTGGGAACCCAGCGCCTACAGCCTGGTCCTGTTCGGCTCCCTGCTGGCGATGCTCGTTTCCTGGCGCCGCACCCGGCCGGTGGATTGGATTCTCTACTTCGTCTTCGCGGCAGCCTCCTTGATGGCCGTGCGCAATACCATTCTGATGGGTCTGGTGGGCGCGGTGCTGTTCGGCGCGTACCTGCCCGCTGGTCTTCCCATGTGGAAGCGCGCCATTCCGGCCGCGGCGGAATTCCTGGCGGCGGGCCTCGTCGTGCTCGCCATCGTGCTGGCTCTGCGCGGCGGCGGCGCATTCCAGTTGCGCGCCGCGGAGTGGCTGCTGCCCACCCGGGCGGCGGACTTTCTCGAAGCCCACAACGTCTCCGCCCGCATGTTCAACACCTACGAAAACGGCGGCTACCTGGTGTGGCGTCTCTGGCCCGCCGAACGCGATTTCATCGACCCGCGCGGCCTCAGCGAAGAGGCCTACGCGGACTACGGCCGCATTCTTTATTACGCCGATTCCACCGGCGGCAAGAGCGCCGACGAACTGCTCGCCAAATATGCACTTCAAGTGCTCGTGCTGGATGGTTTCGACCGCTTCACGGGAAAAATACACACCCTGGCCGCGGCGCTGGCCGATCCCAAACAGACGGAATGGAAGCTGGTGCAAGCCGATGATCGAAGCATTGTCTTCATGCGCCAACCGCCCCCCGGCGTCGAGCCGCTCCCCAATCTGCAAGCCCTGCAAAGCATCGAATCGCAGTGCCAGCAGCAGATCGAACACGATCCCAAAAAGCCGGCCTGCGCCCGCGGCATCGCCGATTTCTACACTCTGATCGGCGAAAAGGTGCGGGCCGCGCAATGGATGGCCTACTACGACTCGCGCTCCCATTAAGCCCAACATCGACGGCATTCTCCCCGTCCGATCCGACGTCTACAAATGACGCGCCGCCGGGCTGGTAGAATTGAGTTTCTCCGACATGCCATCCAGCCCTCCAGCAGCCCTGCCGACGTGGCTCCGGCCCGCCATTCTGGCGCTCGCCGCAATTCTGCTGATGGCCTGCTTCTCCACCGAAGTGTCCGATTCCGACACCTGGCTGCACCTGGAGACCGGCAAGTACGTGGTGGACCACCACCAGATACCCAATCCCGATCCGTTCAGCTTCACCACCTACCTGGGCAAGCCGCTGCCGGGCGAGGAAACCGTGCGCGCCTTCAACCTGATGCACTCGTGGCTGGGGCAGACCATCATCTACCTGGCCTACGCCGCCGGCGGATTCGGCGGCATGGTGCTCTTGCGCGCCTTGCTGATGACCATCTTCTGCGCCCTCGCGGGGCTCTGGACCTGGCGCCGCTCGCGGGGCTTCTATCGCGCCCTGGCGGCGGCCTTCGTCACCGCATTCATCGCCTCGTATTTCAGTTCCGACCGCCCCTACCAGATCACCTACGTGCTGATTGTCGCGACCATCCTGATTCTGGAATACCGGCGCTGGATGTGGCTGCTGCCGCCGCTGTTTCTGTTCTGGGCCAACTGCCACGGCGGCTTCTTCATGGGTTTCGTAGTGCTGGGAGCTTACTGCGCGGAATCGCTGTGGCAGCGCTGGCGCGGCCGGCCCGAGCCCGGTGAGCGGCGCCTCTGGCTGGTGACCGCGGTCTCGGTGCCGGCGGCGTTTCTCAACCCCAACGGATTCCTCACCCTCTACATCCTGCTGGCCTACAACCAGAGCAGCCTCACCAGCACCATTTACGAATGGCAAAAGCCGCCGCTATGGCCGCCGTCGTTTCTCAATCTGCTGCTGCTGGCCGCCGTGGCGGTGCTGGTGTGGCAGCGGCGCCGGACGCGCCTGGTGGATTGGCTGCTGCTCCTTCTCTTCGGCGCGGCCTACCTCTCCGCGGTGCGCAATTCCAACCTGCTGGGACTGGTGGCGCCCGCGCTGATTGCCAGTTACCTGCCCTGGAAGCGAGCGACGCCGCGCGTTCTGCCGCGCTGGACCGAATGGGCGGCCGCCCTGCTTCTGCTGGCTGCCATCGCCGTCCCCTTCGCTCGCGGGCGCGCCTTCCGGATGCGCTATGCCGAGTGGAAATATCCCGCCGGCGCGGCCGATTTTCTGCTGGCGCACCACGTCACGGGGCCCATGTTCAACACCTTCGACAAGGGCGGCTACCTGGTGTGGCGCTGCTGGCCCGAAGAGCGCTCTTTCATCGATGGCCGCGGCCTCAACGAAACCGCCTTCGCCGATTACCAGCGGATGGTCAAATACCTGCCGGGCACGCGGGAACTGCTGGACCGTTACGGCATTCAGGTGGTGGTCATGAACGCCTTCGAGGCAAATTCGGGGAGCGTCTACGTGCTGCCTCTGGCGCTGGCGGACCCCGCGGAGAAGGAATGGAAGATGGTCTTCGCCGATGCCGGCGCCACCGTCTTCATGCGCCACCCGCCGGCCGGCGTGCAGCCGCTCGCGTCGCCGGAGATCTTCGCTGGCATGGAGGCGCAATGCCAGGCGACGCTGGACCACGATCCGGGCCGGCCGCGCTGCGCGCGCAGTCTGGCGAATCTGTTTCGCAACGCCCGCGATCCGGCGCGCGCCCGCCGCTGGATGGGCCTGTATCTGGATCACCGCCCGGACCAAAATCCGGCCGACGACGCTTTCTACCAGCAACTGCCGGCGGCCGGGCAGTAAGTTTCGTGATAGAATTCGAACGTCCCCCATCCCCCGTTAGTTCAACGGCGAAGGTTACTCTCGAAAAGCTCACATCTATGCAGAAGCAGGAACCCAAGCGAGTCCTGGCAGTCGTAAGCGATCTGTTTTTCTCCGTCAAGCTCAGCGAAGCGGCCAAGCGCAATGGCCTGGCGCTGGAGTTTGTGAAGGAAGGCAAGGAGGTTCTGGAGAAGGCCAAGACCAAGCCCGCGCTCATCGTCTTCGATCTGAACTTCGAAACCGTTTCTCCCCTGGCGCTGATCGCCAAACTGAAGGGCAATGCGGAAACCAAGGGCATCAGCCTGATCGGTTATCTCTCGCACCTTCAGGGCGAACTTAAGGTACAGGCGCAGCAGGCGGGCTGCGACATGGTGCTGGCGCGCTCGGCGCTCTCGCAGAACATGCTGCAAATCTTCAAGCGCCACTCCGGCATCTGAGGTGGGGCAGGCGGGGTACCCTCCGGGTCCGCCTGCCAAGCGATTGTTCGGGAGCGGTGGCCGAATTAAATGGTCACCACCGGACACGCCGATTCCCTGACGATGGCGTAGGAGTTGGTCGGCAGATGGCCGTGCGCGCGCGGCGTGCTGCCGCGGCCGATCACCAATAAGTCGGCCCTCATGGTTTCGGCGGCGGTGGCCACCACGACGGGCGGTTCCCCGGCTTCAATCGCCACCGACGCTTCGATTCCCATTTCCTGCCGGAGGAAGCCGATGCGCTCGACGGCGGTCCTGGTCAACTGCGTGCGCCAATCCGGATCGAAGTAGAAGCCGCCCAGGCGCGTGGCCGACGACGGAATGGCGTGCACAATCGACAGTTGGGCGCCGAACTCCCGGGCGAAAGCCGCGGCCCAGCACAATACATGGCGGCTGTGCAACCCGAGATCGATGGCGCAGACGATGTTGCGGAAGTGAACCGTACTGTAGTCCGGCGCGCGCTCCATGTGGGGACCGGTCCACACCGGACAGATGGCGTCGTGCAGCACCTTGGCGGTGACCGAGCCGAGCAGGAAACGGCGGAATGGTCCGTAGCCGTGGGTAGGCATCACAATCAGGTCGCACTTCTCGCTTGCAGCGAACTCGACGATGGTCTGCGTGGGGTCGCCCTCCAGCACGATGCGGCGCACCGTGGCATCGGGGGGAGTACTACAGGGGAAGGCCTCCAGATCGACGGCGCGCTGCTCCCCGATCTCGCGGGCCAGATCGCCCGCGCTGGTATAGGCCATGGCTTCGAAGGAACTGAAATTCGCCAGCGGCGGAATCACCACGTGAAGCAGAACGATTTCACAGTGGAAGTGACAGGAAAGGGCCTCGGCATATTGCACCGCGCCCCGGCACCGTGGGGAGAACTCCACGGGGACGAGAATTCTGGACAAACTCGGCATCTCGGCACCTCAAGTGGCTCGAAAGACGAAAACGCCGAAAAGGAGAACCAGCAAGGTAAGAACCCGCAACGCGGGCCGGCGGTAAGAATGGCCAGTGGGCATCAAACCTCCTACTCCAATTGCAGTATACTCCCAATTTCAGACACGAATACCCGTTGGTGGGGCAGGCGCTTCCTAGGAACTTGCAAAATAAACTGTCCGGAGATCTTGGCAGGCCCCGGACGGGTTCGGGGCGCGGGTTTCCGCCCCGAACCTGTTACTTAATCTACGCAGATAT
>JBEKDV010000329.1:0-9007 GCA_050014175.1 Candidatus Solibacter sp.
AATCCACTCCGGCTGGTGATCGATAGTGCCGGCGTCGGTCAGTTCCTCGTTCAAATGGAAGTGGAAGTGGCTCACCATCACCTGGTAGCCGGGCAGGGGCTTGTAGACATCGTCGTGGGTGAAGGCCATCACCGCCTGTTGAGCGGCCTGCGGGTTGCCCGAATCCAGGTAAAAGTAGACGGCCATACGCTGCATGGTGCCCGGCGGAGCGTTGTACAGCGCGAAGTTCTCCTCGAACTCGCGCGCCTGGGTGACGCGGCGCTGCCACACGGCGTCGGTCGCGCCGTAAGGTTTGAAGGATTCCTCGCGATCGGCCTGGCGCACTCCCACGGCGAAAGTGGTGTCGCTATCCTTGCGGTAGTAATTGTACCCGAGGTTGGATTCCACCTCGCGCGAGAAGAAAAACTTGTGGGATGCGGGGAATACGGCCACCGTGCCGCCGCCGCTTTCCACCATCGCCAGCCGGTTGCGCGCTTTCAGCGCCACGGGATCGCTGTTGACGTGGCCGCCGAACAGGTAGTGCTGCCAGCCGCGGGCGACATCGCGCCACTCCAGGCGGGTATCGTTGCCGATGGCGAACCCTTTCAGTCCGGCGACGAACTTGTAGGCCACCGAGGGAGCGTCGGTCTTGGCGATCACCTCCTGCCGGATCAGGTTGGCGCCGCGGTAAACGGTGTAGCGCAGGCTGCCGGAAAAGATGCCCAGCGACACGCCGGGAAAATTCGCTTCCAGGCGTGCGCCATCGGTAGCGACCTCGCAGCCGGTGATTTGAAACGTGGCCCAGGCGCGCTGGATCTCTTCGGGTTTGCGCGGCAGATCGACGGCCGCGTTGCTGCCGGGACGCCCGGGAACGTTCAAAGGCGCGTCCCAAAACGCAAACCATTTCTGGCGTTCGATGATTTCGGGCGTGAACATGCCCAACTGGCGCAGCGGCACCTCCTGCTGCGCGGAGATGCGCCGCCGGCCGGTGGTCACCTGGTATTCGGGAGTGAGATCGTGTCCCAATACGCTCCACTTGCCGCTTTTGCTCACGGCCAGTTCCCGCACCACGGGCTGGCCGCCGTTGACCGCCAGGGTGGCGCGCAGCGTCTGACCGCGCTCGCCCTGCCAGGAGAGCTCCAAAGCGCCGGAACGCATCTCGGCTTTCAGGCCCTCGGCGGATTTGTACCCTTGAAAATTGCAATTGAGTGTTTGCGCGCTGGCTTGTGCAGCGAGCAGCAAACCCAAAGACACGATTCTGTGCCAGCTCATGTTTCTCACCTCTCCCGTCATTCGCCCACGTAGAACAACGAAGTCACCGGCGGCAGCACCAGGTGCACCGTGGTCACCGGCTGCCCGTCCGTCTCGCCCGCCGTGATGTCGGCCGGCTGCGAATCGCCGGTGTGCGGGTTCCAGATCCGCAACGCCTTCCTGCCTCGCAGCACCACCTTGGTGTCCACCGCCTTGTCCGTCGAATTCGCAAAAAAGTAAATGTCCTGGCCGTTTTTCACCTTGTGAATATAGGTCAGGGCGCCGTCATAGTCCGGCCCTCTCTTCAACAACGGCATAGGCTCCTGGATGTTCACATCGCGCACCGGCAGCACTCGCCCCAGGACCCACCCTAACACCCACGGTTCCATCTTAGGCAGAAAGTACGCCTGTCCGCCCGCCGCATTGCGTTTGTAGTAATAGAAGGTGACCAGCCTGCCGCCGGACGCGCGCTGCAAGTCCGCCGTGGGAGGATCGTTCACCGGCAGGCCGAACACGTCGGCCACCATCTTCCGTATCTCCTTGTCGCGCCCGAACTCCGCCGATTTCGTGGGCAGCTTGCTGGTGGCGATCACCACTCCGCCTTTGTCGTAGAACTCCCGGATCTTGGCGGCCGCCGCCACCGAAAGCGTGTCGCCGCCAGGGACGAAAAGCACCGCATATTCCTCGCGGTTCTCCCGGTTATTGAGAATCAGCTTGCGCCCGTCCACCGTGCATCGCCCTGCCAGGACTTCGGGATGCAGGTACGTGTAGTCCACCCGCACGCCGCGAAACAACGCTTCGCCAATGTCCTGGTAGTCGATCTCCGCGGGCGTGATGCCGCCTTCCCTTGCCGAAGCCTCGCCATTAATCTTGGGCGCCGGATCCAGGGCCGGCGTCGCGTGCTGCCCTCCATCCATTTTGTAGGCGGCCTGCAGAGCCGCGATGGGATAAAGCACCGCCACATCCGCCACGTGCCGGCCATGCTGCAAGAGATAGCTCATGCGGCCCAGAAAGCGGTTGAATTCCGGGACGTATGCGCCGTTCCACAGCCCCGGCCCACCGCTGGTCACCTGCAGATTCACGCCCATCGCATACTGATCCATGGCCACCTTGTAGACCGTCTTCTCGTTGATCCCGCCGTACGCCGCGTACGTCTCCGCGAACATCACCGGCTTGTCATAGTTGAATGCCGCCGACGACACAATCTTGTACCCCGGGTTCGAACGTCCCAGAAAGTAAATGTCGTCCACCGCGGGCACGCCCTGGTACTCGAACAGCTTGAGGAAATCGCCGTTCACGGGGACCGGATTGACAATCTCTTCCTGGTCGAAATGGCCGCCCGCCTTGATGCCGTGCGCCTCGCAGAAATCTTCGATCTTCTTCACGAAGTTGGTGGCGAACAGGTACGCGCGATACCCGAACAGCGCGTTGCGCGCCGCCGCCGTGTTCGGTCCAATGTCATACCACAGGGCCGGATAGTATTTCATCGGCGAGTAGCCGTATTTTTTCTCGAATCCCTGGTTGAAAGAGCCCGTCCACATGCGTCCGTCGACGGGGTGCATGGCCGGCTCGTCCCAGAAAGAGAACTTGATCTCCTTGCCGAAGAACTCGCCGATGTGGTCGAAGTGCTTCTGGTAGCTCAGGGAGATGAAGGCATCCATGGCGGCAGGGTCCAGATAGTCTGCGAATGCCCCTTTTTGCGAGGCCGGACGGATGGCGGCGTCCAGATAGAACGCCATCACCTTCCACTCGCCCTTGGGAACCTGCGCCACCAGCGGCTTCCCCGCCCTGCCGCGCGAGCTGATGTCCACCAGCTCGAACGTGTCGCGGTTCATCATCACGGCGCCGACATAGAGGTTCCCGGGAATGGCCAATTCGGCCTTCGCCGGGCCGGTCACGTTCCTTTCCGCCATCTCCAGGCTCTTGGCCACGTGCTGCGGGTATTTCGCATAGAGCTGGCCGTCCACCATCCCCGTGGGGTAGGTCCATTCGTCGTACAGGATTACTTCCATGCCGTTCTTTCGGGCCGCCAATAGGGCCGCCCGATAGAACTTGAAGTATTCGTCGCTCAGGTAGACCGTGCCCACGCTGCTCGGCTTGCGCCCCGTCGCCTTCAGATAGTCTTCGGGCAGGCCGGTGGTCGGCCCCCCGCTCGGCTCCACGGCAAATCCACCCATGCCCCGCTTGGCCATGGTCTCCACATCGGCGCGGATGCGCTCCTCCGACAAATTGGACAGGTTGAATTGCCCGTACCCGTACATCTCGTGTCCGCGGTACTCGGCCGGAGGCTCCTTGAATAGGGCGGGGTCCACTACTCTGCCCGCGGGCGGCGGGCTCTGCGATGTCCCCACAAACGGGCAGACCACGAGATATGCCGTGCCAACGGCCAGGACGAGAATTCGATGATGGGAATTCATTGGGGACTTCCGATCTACGGCTTCACGAACTTCTGCACCCGCTGGTTGGCTACCTCGGTGACGTAAATGGCGCCGGTAGAGTCCACCGCGATGCCGTGCGGCTGATCGAATTGTCCCGGGCCCTTTCCCGCGCTACCGAGCATTCCCACCACGTCGCCCTTCATGTTCAGCTTCACCACCCGCATGTTGACGCCGTCCGCCATATAAACCGCGTCTTCGCGGGCCACGTAGGTGAGCGCCCACGGCGCGCCGATATCGGTCCACTTCCCCAGCAGTTTGCCGGCGAGATCGAAGATCTGGATACGCTGGTTGGTCCGCTCGCCCACCAGCAGCCGGTTCTGTTTGTCGAGCACGATGTCGTGCACCAGGTCGAACTCTCCATCGCCCGTGCCCTTGTGTCCCCACTGGCCGAGATACTTGCCGTCCTTATTAAAATGCACCACGCGCGAATTCACGTAGCCGTCGGAGACGTAGAAATCGCCGTTGGGCGCGAACGCCACGTTGGTCGGACGGTTGAAAGCCGTCCGGCTGTCGTTGTCGCCGGTCTGGCCTTCCGTGCCCACCACCATCAGCACCTTACCTTCCGGAGTGTACTTGCGCACCACCTGCCCGGTCACATCCACGCCCCACACCGCTCCTTCGGAGTCGATGCGGATCCCGTGCGCCTGCTTGATCGAGACCCCTTCCCAGGCGCGCAACAGGTTGCCGTCGCGGTCGAATTCGGTCACCGGATGGGCGCCGCGGCTGAAGATCCACACGTGATCCTGCCGGTCCACGGCAACCGTCGAGCAGGCGCCGAAGCTCCATCCCTGGGGAAGTTTGGGCCAGTCCGCCACCACCCGGTACGGCATAGGTGGTCCGGATTTCAACTCGGCGCCCGCTGCCACGAGGGTCGCCCCGAACCAGCAAACGGCCATCAGAGTCTTCATGCGGCTGAGAGTATCGAAATGCATACCGGAAGTCAAAAGGCCGCGAAGGTGTGTTCTGTCACACTGCGCCCCTCCGGGCGGCGACACTTTGGGCGCCGTGCCGGGTTCACGGCTAATGACCTGCAGGATCCGCGCCCTGACGGTGTCTGACGTTACACTGAGGATAGAGTTATGTCACCCTTAGCATTCCGTAATAGGGCGTTGGCCGGATTGCTTCTCTTCGGCTCGCAGTTTCTCGCCCAGGCTCAAACCGCAATTACCACTACCGGGTCCGCCGTGACCACGGGAATTGTCGGAGTGGCCAGCGGGCAGACCGCCCAGCTCAACGTGTTGAACCTCCAGCCGGTCATTACCGGTGTGACCGCCGCACAGTGTCCAGCCACGCTCGAATTCTACGATGCCACCGGCGCCTTGCTGAAGCAATCCACGGTGGCGAACATCGCGTCGGGAACCGCGGCTTCGCTGGTATTCAAGCCGGTCGTACCATCGGCCGCGGCCAATGCGCGGGCGCAAATCCGCGCCGCGGTCGTCACGCCGCCGACCGCCGTTCTTAACCCGCTTCCCGGGCCCATTTCGCCGCCGGTCATTCCGGTGAGCATAGGCTGTAATGTGATGGTGTCACTGGAAATCATCGACGATTCCACCGGCGCCACCCACACCTTCACCACCGACCTGCGGGCGGTGATGACGTTCGGCGTCCTTCCGCTGACGGCGCTGCCTTAGGCACGGCTAGCTCTCCCCTGCACCAAGACCCGTCGGTTCTCGCCCGCACGGAACGGCGCGCATTCCCGGCTTCCCAACGTTCGTTTCGGCAATCGCAGCATCAGACTGTGAGTGCCCCAGTTGGCAACGTACAGGAAAGCATCGAAGAATTCCTCCATCGGCGCCTCGGGGGGCTGGCGGCCGATGGCGGCGGCGGACCCTCTCTGCATGGCGGCGGCGTCCGGAGACTCGCGAGGCAGCCGCGGTCGTGCGCCACAAGATCGCGGCGTACGCGTCTCTGGCGGCCGCGCTGGGACTCGTCTCCGCGCCCGCACATCAGGGAAGCCGTTGCAGCCAATCGAAAATCTCTTCCTGCCGCTGGCGCGGAAGACGGGCGAAGTCGAGCGGCGTCCGCAACTCCAGCGCGGTCTCCGCCCCAAGCAGGCGATAAACGGCCCGGGACGCCTCCACTTCGCGCCGCACGTCTTCCATGCGGGCGTACCGGCTGAGAGCCGGGGCGACCACCAGCACCGGCCTCGGCGCAATCGACGCCAGCGCTTGATCGAAGTCAAACGGCAGCCGCGATTCCTTGCCGATGAAGAATCCCAGGCGGGGAAGCAGCCCATGCAGATGAGAGTAGTGTCCCAGGCCCTCCGTCCCCTTTTCCGGCGCATCCAGCCGCAGCGGATCGAAACCGTTCACCACCGCCAGAGCCTTGACTCGCGGATCGAGAGCCGCGGCGATCAGGCCGACCTTCGCTCCCAAATCATTGCCGAAGATGTAAATTCTCTGCCGGTCGATGACGTCCAGCTCCGATACCGCATCGATGGCGGCGCGGGTATCCGTCACCATCTTGCCCATGAGAGACCATCGCGGGTACTGCTCACAGAAATAGCGGGCATCGAGCACGCGCTCGCCATACCCCAATTGATCGAACGCCAGCACGGCGTAGCCTCTCTTCGTCAGGGATTCGAACGGCGCCGCGGCGTACCGCGAGTATCCAGTGGCGTACGAGTAGGAATGCAGCCACACCACCACCGGCCACGGGCCCGGCTTCGGCCGCCCGTCAGTCTCCGCCGGAAAATACAGGTCCGCACGCAGGCCATCTCCGAACGGCAGAACCGTAGCGCCCATGCCGGGCCGTTTCAGCGGCCGGCCGAAGAGGAGGCCCAGCAGATTGTCGCCGGGCGGGCTCGGACTGGGCAACCGGGTCGCGCCCTGGCCTGGTAGCCCCGCAGCCTCTTCGCCCAGCGCCCAGAGAATATTCTTTCGGATGGCTTGCCTGGCTTCGTCCCATGCCGCGGCAGTGGATGGCACGAAGTCGCCCACCTTGCGCTCCGGGTATCGCAGCGGATCGATCTTCTCCCCGGACGCCTGGAGCCAGCGCTCGAACGTGTAGCCGTTCACCCAAGTGTCGAGCCGTGGATATTCCTTGCGGCCGAAAACCGTATCGAAGAAGTTCACGAAGTTTTCGATATCCGCGGCCGTGGTGGCGTGCTCGCCGGGTCGCAGGTGCATCCAGAGCTTCTCTTCATGCCCGAGGAAGCGAAACGCGCGCTGGGCGGAACGGTAGGCCTGCTCGTAACCGAACGGATTGCCCTCGTGCTCGGCGTAACCCGCGTACATCATCAGGCCGCGCGGCGCCACCATGGCGAGCAGCATGTTCTGATCGACAGGAAGTCTGTCCTCCCGCCCGGCGAAGAACCGCAGCCTCGGCGCGAACCAGTGGGTGTTGTGCGGACCCGACGTGATCCCTTCGATGCTGCCGACCGCGAAGGTATCGGTGGTGTAGCGCCAGGGCAGGCACTCGCCGGTCGTGCCGCTGGAAGCCACCACGGCTCCGATCCGCTCATCGAAGGCCGCCGCCAGAAGCGCCTGTTTCCCGTTGCGGGAATGCCCGGTAATGCCGATTCTCCGCTTATCGACCTCCGGCAGCGTGTAGAGATAGTCCACCGCGCGCATGCCGGCCCACGCCCAGCGCGCCAGGCAGGCGAAGTCATATTCGGGATAAACTTCGATGAACTTGTCGGAGTCGTCCTGGTCGCCGTAATTGGGGTCGGTGGCGGAGTAATAGCAAGTGAGATAGCCCCTGCGGATGGGCGTGTACACCCAGGCGCGCTGGTTCGTCAGGAACACCGGGAAGGGTCCCTTGCCCTCGGGAATAAACAGCCGCAGCCGCAAGGTTGCCCGGTGGTCCGGACCAAACTCCAGGCGCACGTCGCGGACGGTTACAGTCCCCTCTTTGTGGGTGCCGGTGACGACTGCCCGCAAATTGTCCGGCGCTGGAGGCATCTTGCCGTAGATCCACCGCTCCATCTGGGAGCGGATCCACTGGCGCTGCCGGCGCCATTGTTCCGGCGTCTTGATGGGTACGGGGCCCGAATCGAGATGCAGCACGAGCGGATCGGGCAGGCCGGGCGTGGAAGTCATGGAGTCGAAATCCGGCGGCAGTTCGCCCGTCCGTTTGATGGCGTCTTCCCAGTCCTTATCAAAAGCGCTGATTCGGCCGGTCAGTTGCGTGGAAGTAGTGTGCGGCAGGATTTTCTGCAAAGCCTCCAGATATTGTCTTCTGCGTTCCAGCGCCGCGTCCGAATCGGCGGCCATCGCCCCGGCGGGCGCGAGCATCAGGGCCGCGGCAACCGCGGCAAGCGTGGCCCGGTGGCGAAATGGGAGCTCCATGGCAATCGATTAGAGTATAACCGCGTGGGCTGCCAAAATCCCTGCTTCTGGCGGAAGCGTGATAAAGTCGGCGTGATTGCCGGGAGACTCGATATGAACCGACGCGATTGGCTGAAAAAGCTGCCGCTCGCGGCCGCGGGCGCTATGTTTCCGGCGGCGGTGACTCAACCGCTTCCGGGCAAGCCCCGCCTGCGCACGGCCGTCTGCGCCTATTCGTTCCGCGACGAGCTGGCGAAGGGGACGATGACTTATGACGACCTGATACGGTTGGCCGCGGACCTGGGGGTGGACGGCCTCGACCTGACCGTCTATTGGCTGCCGCAGAACCCTACCAACGAATATTTGTTTTCGCTGCGCCGCCTGGCCTTTCGGTACGGAATCGATATCTACAGCATCGGTACGCGCGTCCAGATGTGCCAGCCCACGCCGGAATTGCGGGAAGCGGAGACCAGGCGGCTCGCGCAGTGGCTGAGCGTCGCCGAACGGCTCGGCGCGCGCCACATGCGCGTGTTTGGCGCGGCGGCGCCCAAGGGCGCCACAGAGGAACAGGTCGTTACCTGGGTATCCGAGACGCTCAAGCAGTGCGCCCCCATCGCCGGGGCCCGCGGCATTCTTCTAGGGCTGGAAGACGACGGAGGGGTGACGGACATTGCCGAACGGCTGGTCCAAATGGTCAAAGGGGCGGACTCGCCTTGGGCGGGCATCAACCTGGACCTCGGCAATTTCAAGACGGATGCCTATCGCCAGATCGAAACCTGCCTGCCCTACGCCACCAACATACACGCCAAGTCCGCCGTGCACGAAAACAATGGGCAGCCCATGGCTCCCGATTGGGACCGGATTTTCCGCATGATCGCGCCAGTCTACCGCGGGTATCTCTCGGTGGAATACGAAGGCGCCGCGCCGCCGCGCACCGCGGTGCCGGAGCTCGTCGCCAAGCTCCAGTCCATGGTGCGTAAGTACGCGCCCGCCGGATAACACGTTAGCCGGGCCTTCAGATATTCCAACGGTTGCCGGGCGGCAAGATTATCCTGAATAACGCCGCCGACC
>JBEKDV010000330.1:0-8980 GCA_050014175.1 Candidatus Solibacter sp.
GACTAGCCAAGAGCCAGAAATGAACCCGACCACAAGAGAAATCGACATCCTGGTGAGCGAGGTCGGCCCGCGCGAGGCCATCGAAGTTCCCAACAGCCCGAACGTCAGGTTCCACAGCATGATCACGGTTCGCCTGGGCAATAACGGCGAGATCGGCAACGTCATCAATAACACGGGTGGTGCAACGGCGGGCAACCCGCGCGTCACACCCAAGGTCACGAACTTCCCCTAAGCGGAAGGAGGGCGGTTGTCAGTGGCGCCACCTCGGGATCAGCGCTCCCGATGTACGCGCCAGGATCCCAGCAGCATGGCCTCGAACTGCGCGTCGTCGCCGGCGAGATGGAGGACGGTGTTGCTGATGACCACATCCGCGCAGTCATCGTCGAAAGACATATGTTCGACGGGTTCGACTCGAAAGTTTGACGCCGGAAGCGCGGGCGCGAACATCCGGGCGAGGGAGCGTTCCACGGACTCCGCGTCCGAGTCCGCGCCGTAAACTTCGTACCCTTCCCGCAGGAGGTAGACGATGTTTCGACCGGAACCGCATCCAGCATCCAATATTCGCATTCCGGGTGAGATGCGGCCTTTCAGAAGCTGGTCGAAAAGATAGATGTCGATCTGGCCGAATTGCTCCTGGAACGTGGGCATGGGCATTCTTACAACCCTAGCTTAGCGGCGCGGTTGCGTCGAGCGTTTTGTGCAAACTGTGTCCTCAAAAACCTCTATCCTGCCCTCGTTCCCGCCGGAGCCGCCCGCGCCGATGGGAGTGAGGACTTCGTAGGGTCCGAGTTTGTCGCCGGGAGAGAGAGGCATCTTTGGGATTCATCCCAGTGTACTTGAGGAAGCAGCCGATAGGTTCTGGTTGGAGCAGACGGCAGTTGACAGGCTTCCAGAATTCGTCTTCCCGCTCGCCGTAGTGTTCACCAGCGCCCGTTCAGTTGACCGAAAGTGGACTCTTCCATTGGGCTGGGGACGGGGCACGACGTCGGGCCACGCGCGCCCGGCTGGCGCCGAGTGACATTCGGATGCCGATTTCGCGGGTCCGCCAGGTTACCACGTGGGACAGCACGCCGTAGATCCCGATCGCCGCCAGCAGCGCGGCCAAAGCCGCAAAAGAGCCCACCAGCGAGCTCGGGAAGCGCTGGCCCCGCGAGTTGTCGTCCAGTCGGAAAGTGCTTCGGGGCGGTTCCGTGGGCGGCTCGGCCAGAAAAAGGGGCATGGCGAGCGTTAAGGGTCAATATCGGTAGTGGTCTCGCTTGGTGAGGACGCGCGCTGCAGATTATCCCGAAACAGTGAGTCCATCAAGGTATGTCGACGCTGCGCCGCCTTCGGCCTGGATGAGATTGCCGGCGCTCGCGCGCTCGTGACGCGTGCAGCAGTCGAGCGAGACGCTTACGCTGACGGTGCCTCGGGCTCCGGATCTGGAAGTGGTCGCCATGGATCTGGCATAGCCACCTCCCCCACCGCCAGAATCAGCCGCTCGGCGGGGTCCACCTTCAGCCAGAGCCAGGCGCCAGTCAGCAGAAGGGCGGCCATCGGGACGAAGGGCAGGTCGTAATTGCCGTACCGGTCCACCAGATATCCAAACACCCCCGTAGATACCAGCGAGCCGATCTGCGCTGCGGTGTTCATCGCACCCACCACCGCTCCGGCATACTCGCCGCCGATGTCCAGGCACACCGCGAACATGGTCGGCTGCTGGAAGGTGATTCCGCCAAACGCCAGGGAGAGCAGGATCAGTGTCGCCAGCCATTGATGCGTGAAAATCGCCGCGACGATGCATACCGCCGCCGCCCCCAGCCCCACCACCCCGATTGTGCGGCGGCCCCGCCGCAAACCCACTCTCCGCACCAGGGCGCTGCTCGCGAGCCCTCCGGTGAAATTCGCGCCGGCGCCCACCAGAAAGGGCAGTGACGAAAGCAGCAGATCGTTCTCGCTGTATCCCCGCGATTTCACTAAGAAGGTGTGCAGCCACGATTGGAAAAAATAAAACGTGTACACATAGCAGAAGGCCACGCCCATCATGGCCCACATGTTCGCCTTTCGAAGCGCGAACCTCCAGGGAAGGCCATGGTGTGCGGCGGCCGCCAGACCGCGCGTCTCCTCCCGCTCCGCCTCACCGACGCCCGCCTTCTCCGCCGGGCAATCGCGGAACCATCCGTACCAGACGGCGCTCCATACCACGCCCAGAACGCCGAACACGTAGAAGGACGCGCGCCACCCGTAGCGAACCTGGATCGGCACCACCAGCAGGGGAGCGAGCGCGCCTCCCAACTGGCTCGCCATCAGGAAGGTCCCGAAAGCGCGTCCGCGGTCCGTCACGGGAAACCAGCGTGCCACCGCCACGGAGGCGTTGGGAAACGCGCCCGCCTCGCCCATTCCGAAGAAGAACCGCGTCGCCAGCAGGGGATAGAAGCCCGTCATCATGCCGGTAAGGGACGTAAAGGCGCTCCACCACAATACGATCCGCGTCAGCACCCGGCGCGGTCCGATGCGGTCCCCGAGCGCGCCGCTGGGGATTTCGAACGCGGCGTAGGCCAGCGTGAAAATGCCGGTCACCCAGCTCCAGCCCAGAGGTCCGATGTTCAAAGCCCCTTGCATGCGCGGCCCGGCCACCGAAATACAGACACGGTCCAAGTAGGTAATGACCATCAGCAGAGACAGCAGACCCAGAACACGATTCCGGTATTTCATCGCTGGCCCCCTCCACGCGGCAGGACCGATTCTCTCACAAAAGGGAGCTTCCGGAGCGACCGGCGGGCGGGACGGCGTCTAGCGGATGGTTGAGAACGGGTCAGGCGGGACTACTCTGATATGCACAACCCTGGTCGTGGCGACCGGCTAACGCTCGTGAGCAGGAACTGGTATTGGCCAGCCGATGGGGATGCGCCCCGCGGTGCACCGCAGGAGGGGGTGCGTTCGCTGGCGCCTTTCGACCCGGTCTGTCTATCGCCGCACACCCTACCGTCCGCGCTCGAACACCGTCTCCCCGCCGACCACTGTCGCCAGCACCCTGACATTCCGAATCTCCGGCGCCGGAATCCGGGTCAGATCGCGGTCCAATAGAACGAAATCCGCCAGTTTCCCGGCCTCCAAAGTCCCCTTCCGCTTCTCCGCAAACTCCGCGTAGGCCGCGTCCGACGTGTACGCCCGAAGCGCCTCTTCCACCGTGATCTTCTGCCGCGGCACCCAACCGTCGGGATTCTTGTCGTCCAGCGTCCTTCGCGTCACCGCCGCGTAGATGCCCTCCAGCGGAGTCGGCGGGGCCACGTCCCAATCGCTGCCGAACGCGAGGCGCGCATGCGCGTCCAACAAGCTCCGGAACGCATACGTAGTCTTGGCCCGCTCGGGTCCGATCACCTTGTCCGCCCACCGCCCGTCGTCGATCGCGTGATACGGTTGCATGCTCGCGATCACGCCGATCCCGGCGAACCGCGCCAGGTCCGCCGGCGCGATGTGCTGCGCGTGCTCGATGCGGAACCGCGCGTCCGCCGGACGTTGCTCCTTCCGCACTCGGTCGAAAATGTCCAATTGCAGGCGGATCGCACGGTCTCCGATGGCGTGGACCATCACCTGCAGCCCCGCACGCGTGGCGCCGCTAGTCCAGCGATACAGGTCTTCCGGCGTGTTCACAAGCAACCCAGTGTCCTTGGGCGCGTCGGTGAACGGCTCCAGAAAGGCCGCTGTATGCGACCCCAGCGATCCGTCCACGAAGGCCTTGAGGCTGCCGATCGAAAGAAAATCGTCTCCGCGGCCCTCGCGGGCCACCGTCTGCGCCAGCCGCTCCCAGGTCGAAAGCGGCACTGCCGCCCGGATGCGCGTCCGCAGCCGCCCGTCCTTCCGCGCTCGCCGAAATACCTCCAGGTCGCGCCACGTCCCCATGTGGACCACGCTGGTGACGCCGCGTTCTGCGACGTACTTCATGGCCGCGTCGAGCGCCCGGCCCATCGTCTCCGTGCTGGGCGCCGGCATCGCGCGATCCACCAGGCCCTTGGCGTTGTCTTTCAGGATTCCCGTCGGCTCTCCCGACGCGTCACGCACGATGGCACCGCCCTCCACTTCGTGCGTGCTCTTGCCGACCTTCGCCGCGGCCAACGCCAGCGAATTCGCCAGGCTCATGTGGCCGTCCATGCGGTTGATCCACACCGGATTCTTCGGCGTCGCCGCATCGATCCATTCCTTGCACGGCAGTTCCCCACCCCAGTTCTGATGATCCCAATCGCCCCCCGTGATCCAGGTCCCCGGTGGCACGGTCGCTGCGAAGGACTTGATCCGCTCCACAAACTCCTCTTTACTGTGCGCATCGCGAAGCTGCACCGAACCAAGGCTCAGCCCGCCCTCCAGAAAATGCACGTGCGAATCGATGAACCCCGGCGCTACCATGCCGCCGCGCGCATCCAGCACGTGCGTGCGGGGCGTAATCAGCTTCTGAATGGAGGCGGTATCGCCCACCGCCCAGATAGTGTCGCCTTTCGCCGCCAGCGCCTCCGCCCAGGGATGCGCTTCATTCCCCGTCCACACCCGTGCGTGGACCACCGCCAGGCTCGCCTCCTGCGCACCGGCAATCATCGGGAAAAGCATAAGACTCCACAGTAGCTTCATTCGCCTGCCAGTCTAGCGTACTCATCGGGTGGGGGTTCGCCCAGCGATTCGCCTGCGACTAAACTCATTATCTCGCCGGTCGCGCACCGCCCGTCGCTGGGACGACGGCTTGCTGGCTTTACGCTGGCCGCAAATGCAAGCCTCTCTTGCTGCGTTATCCGTCGCAATCCCGGTTGCCTCACTTTCACCGCTCCGAGCCCCTTTTGCGAGTCGCGCACAACTTGAGGCGCTCGGTGGTGCGTATTGGCACCGGGTTCCGATTCGCGAGTGCTTTACTTCTGCCGGAACTATAGAACATTCAGGCGCTACAATGTTTGATAATCCAGAGCGAGCGTGCAGCACTCGACCTTAGTTGCGATGGGAGTCCGGTGGCTCAGCAGACGGTGCTCCGTTGTGCTCTACGAATTTGCCACGGCAGCGGATGAGAATCCCGACGTGATCGGCTGGGTTCCCGGGGCGGATTCTGTCCTCATCGAATGCAAGTTGACTCGCGCGGATTTCCTAAGGGATGCGACGAAGGCCGTCCGGAGGAATCCGCGTGCCGGAATGGGCCAACGCCGATATTATCTGTGTCCACCGGATGTGATCCAGGTGAAGGACCTTCCTCCGAAATGGGGATTGCTCTGGGCCGTCAGGGGCCAAATAATAGTAGAGCGCGAGTCGCGGGGCCACCCAGATAGAAACCTCCGGGCCGAGGTCCGGTTCCTCAGTTCGATGCTCAGGCGCGCCCAAATACGAATCGGCGCCCGCCCGCTTTCGGAATGGCTGAGAGGCGAGAATCGCTTCGAGGCAAAACGTGGCATAGCGCCCAACCGACATCAGGAAATACGGAAAACGAACCGCACACTTCTTTAAGTGGCGCGTTGCGCAAACCAGCCAATATGACAGCGAGGGCACTCGGTCAACTGGTTTTCAGCAAACCTTGAATGACATTGTCCCCCCGGTAACGCCGTATCGGGACCGTGGCACAGTTTCGGTGTGCCCGTAATACAGGCACTTTGCGCATCTGACGGATGGGAAGCCATCGTCAGCACTCCAGAGTTTAACCACAGACTGCGCAGCGCGACGAGACAGGTACTCCTGGACTCCGAAAGCATGATTATCGGTTCAAATTGATGCCGTGGAGATCGCGAAACCATGCCATTTCAGCGAAAATTCTCCACCAGCATCAGATCGCTGCCGATGGCATCCCTCTTGGAAAAGAGCAGATATCGCCCATCGGGCGAGATGGCCAGACCCGTATCCGGGTGGGGTGTCTTCAGAACCGGCCGGGTCTCGCCGGCCGCGAAATCCAGGAAATAAATGGAGTCGCTATGGGTGAAGTAGATACCTTTTTCCGTTACCGCGTAGTTAAACCGGTAAATCGAATCGACTACCTTCTCCTCCGGCCCGCCGCCCACGGGCATCCTCCAAAGCGAACCCCCGCCCATAGCAATAACCGGCTTGACGTAGTACAGTGTCTTTCCGTCCGCCGATTCCTGCGGCCCCATGCCTCCATTGCGCGTCACCTGCACGGGTTCGCCACCCTGCGAGGGCATCTTCCAAACCTGCGCGCTTACACCCGGGCCGGACGCAAAGTAGATCCAGTGCCCGTCGCGCGACCAACGACCGCCGTAGTTCGACGCGGCGCCATGCGTCATCTGCCTGACCTTTCCGCCATCGGCGCCGATGGTGTAGACCTGATAGCCGCCGGTGACATTGGAGTCGAACGCGATCGCACGCCCGTCCGGCGACCAGCGTGGCGATCCGGTTGTCGACCGGCGCATGGACGTGATGGCGGCGGCTTTCGAGCCGTCGCCGTCGCACACCCAGATTTGATTGGTCCCCGAACGGTCGGAGTAAAAAGCGATTCGCCGGCCGTCCGGGGAATACTGCGGAAAAACCTCTCGCTTGGTGGAGGCGATGAAACGCTCGGGTGCGGCGGCTTTGGCATCCTTGGCCGTGAGATCGAGGCGCCAGATATTGCTGTTGGCCGTGGAGACCGAATAAGCCAGCCGCCGGCCGTCTCTGGTCAGCGCCACTGTGCCCACGCCGCTACCCAGTGGCACAATCCTCTGCGGAGGGCCGTCCCCCGCCGCTGAGATACGATAAACCTCCCCCGGTACCACCGAGACGAACACGATCTGGTGTCCTCCGGCGGCCCAGGCAGGACCAGACGGACGCAGGTCTCCCGCGAGCAGTTTTTTCGGTTCGCCGCGCGGAGAAAAATCCTTGCCCAGGTTAAGCACGTATAGATGCGTGGCGTCAAAATCTGCCCAGCGTATGAATGCCAGGGCACCGCCGTCCGGAGAAAATGCCGGATTGGTGTCGCCCATTCCACCGGCGGGCGGCTCGGTCAGCGGGCGGGACTCGCCGGTTTCCACGGACAGCAGGTAAATCCGGTCGGACCCTTTGTGCTCGATGTCGCCGCAGACCGCCAGCCATTTTCCGTCCGGCGACCAGGAGGTCCCCAACCCCCGGCCATGCAAAACGAACTCAGCCAGCTTTCGCTCGGGCCCACCCAGCGGTGGGATCAGCATGATGGCCATTCTGTCTCCGGGCAGCACACGCTCGAAGGCGATGGCGCGCCCGTCCGGAGACCATTGCGGCGCCACATCCGGCTCCGCAGCCGTGGTGAGACGAAGAGGCGTTTCTGAGCCAATGGTCTTTACATAGATGTCCCAATTGTTCTCACTCGCGCCGTTCCAGTAAAACGCAACCTGATTGCCATCCGGGGAAAAGCTCGGGGAGTATTCACTTCCCGGATAGGTGGTGAACGCAACCGGTTCGTTCACCGATCGTTCGCCCGCCGTCGGCCAGAGGAAACGTGCCACTCCGATACCGGCGGCGGCCAGAGCGACGGCTACCGCACCCCAGACCAGCAGGCGGGAATGGCTTGGTTTCTGCCCCGGGATCGCAGGTGCGATGAGAGGTGGGGGCGCGGGTTCCGGAGCGAGACCCACCTCGACCTCCGCCGCGAAACGATACCCCACCGTCGGGACCGTCTCGATATAGCGCGGCTGCTTCGGATCGTCGTCGAGGGCCTTGCGTACCTGGGCGATGGCTCGGGTCAAGGCGTTGTCGGTGACCGCGATGCCTTGCCAAACGACACTCAGAACCTCGTCCTTGGGGACGACCCGATGCCGGTTTTCGATCAGAAACTGCACCAGGCGGAACGATTTCGGCTCCAGCGGGCGCACTTCCCCGGAAACTGTAAGCCTAATATTCGAAACGTCTAACACGACGTCACCGAACCGGTAACAGCCCTGCGGTAACGGCGTCATGAATCCATCACCTCGCGTTGGAATAACATCCGGCGGCCATCACGACTTCGCATAGGCTGGGGCCGCATTGTGGCCCCATGCGAAACCTCTTCACCTGCGGCTCACTCATCATAGCGGCGGCGACCGCACCTTGCAACGCCCGGTCTCTTCCTCAACCGGACGGAACCCTCAGAATTGGCATGGTGTCGGGAAGGCCGGTTGTCGACGGGGTCTTCCTGAATGGACAAGGCCCCTGGCGCTTCCTGCTCGACACCGGCGCACAAACGAACCAGGTGGAGGCGTCCATTGCCCGTAAGCTGGGGCTGGCGCCAGCCTTTCGGACGGTGATTGCCGCGACTGCCGGAGACGCCCTCGTTCCTGGCGGCCGCGTGGCCGAGGTCTCCCTCGGACCGGTTACGGCTACCAACCAGGAGTTTCTCTTCACCGATCTCGACGGTGTTCGCGCTTTGGCGGCCAATATCCACGGCGTGCTGGGACAGGAATTCCTTTCTCACTTCGACTACCTGCTCGACTTCGCCGGCCACAGGCTCGTGTTTGGCGGCGCGGCGCCGGATGGAGGGAGCAAGGCGGTAATGAATCTGGTCGATGGGCGTCCGACGCTTGAGACCGACCGGGGCAAACTGGTGCTCGATTCCGGAACGGAAACCGCGATCCTGTTCGGAGCCACTTCGGCTGGATCCGGGGGGCGAATCGTGACGGCGTCCGGCGGCGCCTCTGTCTCGGCGGTGCAGAACCTCAGGTTCCGCATTGCCGGACGAGTGTATGCCACCGCCACCGCTTCCTTTCCGAGGGTCTCGCCGCGGGAAGATGGAATACTGCCGGCTAGCCTCTTCCACGCGGTCTACGTGAGCAATTCGGGGAAGTATCTGGTTCTGGATCCGGCCACGCGGTCCAATCGGTGAACCAGAGTGTAACTGCGGGATCAGCCGTGGGCAACTGCATAGGGAGTGGATTGTCCGGGCACTCGGAAAGGACGGGTCGTGCCAGGAAGTGGCGTTACCGTAGAGCTGCCGGGCGGAACCGCGCCGGACGGCGGTCCTCTGCCCCAATCTACGGTAACGCCGTCTTTCGCCCACAATAACCGTTTTTCGTCCCAACTGACCGGAGATTTCAAG
>JBEKDV010000331.1:0-8975 GCA_050014175.1 Candidatus Solibacter sp.
AGTTTGGGCTGCGGATCACCGTTCCAGGTCCGCTACGTTTCCGCCGGCTTGCTGTTCCTCAAACCTCTTGGAACCTCATTCACTATGCTCCCGATCGCCTCTTCCGTCAACGCTTTTTTCGGTACGAAACGATACTTTTCATCAGCATTTATATAGTTTGTTTTCATCTATTTGGGCAGATCTTCGTAAGGATGTCCTGTGGATAAAACGCCCGCCTGGTGTCCTGATTTTGCGATACTGTAACCGAAAATGCGCAGGCTTGTGATACGGCCCGGGGCCATCGGCGACGTTATTGTTTCGCTGCCCGCCATGGCATGTTTGGAGACCGAATCGTTCGAAGTCTGGACACCCGCGCGCATGGTTCCACTGGTACGGTTTGGCGGCCGGGTGCGCGCCATCGCGGCGACAGGGCTGGACTTGCTCGGCGTCACGGAACCGCCCGCGGGGTTGATCGAGGCGCTGCGCGAGTTCGATTCCATCGTCTCGTGGTATGGGGCGAATCGGCCGGAATTCCGCGAGACGGTGGCGGCGCTGGGGCTCCCATTCACGTTCCTGGAGGCTCTACCGCCCGAAGGCAGCGGGGTACACGCCACTGATTTTTGCCTGCAACAGGTGCGCGGCATCGCGGCATGCACGAGCGACGGCATTCCGCGGATCGAGTGCGCGGTGGAGCGCGGGGATTACGCGGTCATCCATCCGTTTTCCGGCAGCGCGCGCAAGAACTGGCCGCTCGAAAAGTTCCGCGCGCTGGCGGACAGGTTGCAGCGCGTGATGCCGGTAGAGTGGTGCGCCGGGGAAGACGACCCGCCGCTCGCGGGCGCGGTGCGCATCGACGATCTCTACGATCTGGCCTGCTGGCTGGCGAAGGCGCGGCTCTACGTGGGGAACGATTCGGGGATCACGCACCTGGCGGCGGCGGTGGGTACGCCGGTGCTGGCATTATTCGGGCCGACCGACCCCGAGGTTTGGGCGCCGCGCGGACCGCACGTGCGGGTGGGGCGATGGGCGGCGGGGCGTGGGTAGCGCGGATGACGTTCCGGGCTTCGCGCCGGACTGGTGGACGGAAGGGCTGTTGTTCGCACCAGGAATCCAGCGTGGGCTGAATCGGGAATTCTCGGAGACGCAGGTAGGGACAAATGAAAAATCCTCGCACGCCCGAGTGGGCAAACTCATAGACGTTTACGACGACGCCCGCGGGTGATTGGCAAGCTGGATGTGGGCTTTCGGGTTTCCTGCTGATTGTAACGGGGTTGAAAGTAAGCAACAATGGAAAAAGGAGCTTGTGCCACTTCGCTTAACCCGAAGGCTGAAGGTCCGTGGGACGTGCTCCTTTAGATCTCGGACTATCGTCCTACTCACAGCATAGCGCTCATGCTCTCGCCCGTCAATGCGTACGATCAGCACGTCGGAGCCAGGCTGCTCGATTTTTTCGACTCTGCTACGCCCTGGCACCGGTCGCTCTGGAACCCGAGCCTCGTCCTGACCTTGAAGGAGATACTGGAAGCGAGCGAGGCGTTCCGTGCCAGCGCCCGCGGGAAAGAATCCCTGAAGGAATTACTCAACCACGGAGCGAAGGTTGCGGGAACCGATCCCGGCACTGGTGAACCGAAGCAGCGGCAATTACTCCAACAGGCACTCGCCACGACCGTACCGCATGACGGACTGGACTACCTTACAGTCTGCGATATTACCCGCGACATAGAGGCGCATTATCTCGCCCGGTGGTCAACAGTTGTTGGGTGATGCCGACACACGACCTCGACCGGAACGTACGGCACGTGCGGTAGCTGCTTACCTGCTGGACCTGGGATTCAGCTCGAACTTTCTCCATCGCTGGTGGACATACCGGGTCCGCCATGAACCCGGCGTGCGCGACATGGCCGCCTTGCTGCGGGACGCTCATCAGATGGCACAGGGCGCGCCCAGAACTTTCGAGGTTCTAATCGCGTTCGAGACCGCACCAAAAAGTCCGGCCGGTCTCCCACCTCGGTGGATCGATGCCCCCACGGCCTCAGCCTGGCTCAAGCAACATCACTTCGGCAAGCACGGCATCCGGCAAGAGGGCGGCATGCTGTTCCGACTGCCCGCTCGCGACGCTGACAGCGCTGTCGAGGCCGCAACCGAACTCCTGGACAATTTCGCGGCAAGACTGGAAATCAGCACAAATCTTACATGGAAAGCTCCCCTCCCGACGGCGTGGGTCGCAAACGAGCAACGCCCATTCAAGCTCGGCCGCCGGACACGCAAAGTTCACGTCCGCGCCCTTGAGCGGGAAGCGCAGGTCTACTCGGCTTCGACACCCAGCATCGTCGACGCAGCCCTGGAGCTGCTCGCGCCACTCCAGTCAAGCTCTCCCAGCGCAGCCGTCGCAGGCGGGTGGGCCGCAATCGAAGCGCTTCTCAGCGAACCCACCGACCACTCTATTGCAGCAGAGAGGCTCGCATCACTGGTGGCTTGCTCCTTCCCCCGCGCCGAACTAACGTTTTTATCCTACTTGGTGGGGCAACTCCCCGGCCCGCTTGCTACAGCGCTAAGCGCGAGTGCAACCAACCGAGACCGGTGCGCCATTCTCATAGATGCGCTGGAAAGCGGTACGCCGCTCGGCCTCGTCAAACCCTCGGACGTAGCGGCCGTCGAGCGAATGCGAGCCGTCCTCTCCGCACCCCACCAGAAGTTGCACGATATTCAAGCTCACGCGACCAACGCTCTTATGCGCCTGTACCGGCAGCGGAACCTGGTTCTCCATTGGGGCAAGACGGACGCGGTCGCGCTCCGCGCAAGCTTACGTACGGCAGCGCCACTCGTCGGCGCCGGCATGGATCGCATTGCCCACGCCTGGTTCGTGCAAAAAATCAGGCCGCTTGAGCTGGCTGCTCGAGCCCGAATATCACTCGCCGTGATCGGTTCCCGGCCAGGAACAAACTGCTTGGACCTCCTCGCGTAGTGCACTGGATTCCTGCCGCCAAGAAATCCCCCTTCTCACCGGCAAACGTCGGGAAGGGTTGGGGAGCGAAGGGCCAACGTGAAGATCGATTCGAGCTGTCAGCGATCCACACTTACAGGCCAGGCACGAATCGCCGCGCGCGCCAGTTGAAGGCGACACAGGGATGCTATCCGCTATATCCGCAGACACCTGCACGGGGCGAATTGACGACGGGCAGCATCATTTCCGCTTCGCATTCATGCTCCCCGGCGCAGGCTTCGCAAAGCCAGCCCCGGCCACGGCATTCGCACGTAACGCAGATCTCGGTGGCAAGTTGTTGTTTGCATCGCTGGCACATGACTTGAGGCTGCTCATTGCGGGCCAGCAACTGTACCTTACCATCAGGCGTGCCCTGCTCCCGCAGGCCAACTACTTTCAGTCGCAGTTCCGTCGTGGAGCCATAGTCGTACTCGTAGGAAAACTTCAGCCCGGCTTCCAGGACCCGATTGAGGCGCACCGACGTGCCCCTTTCGTCAAGCTCCGCCATTGGGGAACGCGAATAGCGATTACCGCCAATCGCAAAGCAGCTCATGTGGCCGCAGCATTCCAGCCAGATGTTGCGCAAGAACTGGTCGAGCCCAGTGAGTGTGGCTTCCGCCGGGACGGCCAGATGCAACCAGTAGTCCGTGTTGTAACGCCCTTCCACAAGCAAGTGAAAGCTGGGGCCGGACCCCTCCTCGCCCGCGGTGGCAGAGGCCGGCGGGGCGCCTGGCCCGGCGCATGTCTTCAGGTGGCGAGTCATGACGCCTTTTTTGAAAATTCCGTTGCAGAGATAGCACGTTCCCACGGAAGGCTGTTCGTTCATGGTATGCCTCCATCCCGATGTATCACGGATTCACCATCGCCGGGTGGGCTTCCAGGTAACGCTCGCGCGACCGGCGGATGGCTTCGCGCGCTTCGCGCGGACCCTTCCACCCCTTCATCTGCGTGCGCTTGCCTTCCAGTTCCTTGTAGATGGTGAAGAAGTGCTCGATTTCGCGCAGATTGTGGGCGAACACCTGGTCGATGGTGTGGATCTGGTCGAATCGCGGATTGTGATTGGGTACCGCCAGAATCTTCTCGTCCGGCTCGTCCTGATCCACCATCGCCAGCACACCCACGGGACGCACCAACATGAGGACACCGGGATAGCTCGGCTCGTCCACCAGCGTCAAGACGTCGAGAGGATCTTTGTCTTCGGCCAGCGTCCCGGGAATGAAGCCGTAGTCGCCGGGATAGTGCACCGCCGAATAGAGCGCGCGGTCCAGGCGGAACACCCCGAGTTTGCCATCGTATTCGTACTTGTTGGCGGAGTTCTTGGGAATCTCCACAATCATGCGGACAATTTCCGGGCAGTCGCTGCCCGGGTCGATATCGTAAAGGCTCATGCTCCAGTTATCGTAGCAGCGCATGGGCGGTCATCACGATGGCGAGCCCCAGCACCGCCGCGACCATCTTCATGGTGGTCCATGTTTTCAAGCTTTGCGGGACCGTCATGCCGAAGTACTGCGTGACCATCCAGAAGCCGGAATCGCTGACGTGGGAGAAGGCCGAACCGCCGGCGCAGAGGGCCAGAATCAACTCGGTGGGCGAGTATCCCGGGATTCCCTTGACGAGCGGGGCCGCGATGCCCGCCGCGGTAATGATGGCCACGGTGGCCGAGCCCTGCGCCAGGCGCAGGGCGGCGGCGATCAGCCACACCACCAGGAGCGGCGAAATCGCGCTGGTCATGAGCAGGTTGCCGGCATAGGTTCCCACGCCCGAATCGACAATAATCTGCTTCAACGCGCCGCCTCCGCCCATGATGCAGATCAGGGTGCCCACGGGCAGCAGCGCTTCGGTGGCCATCTTGGAAGCCTTCTCGCGCGAGAGCCCGCGCCGGATGCCGAAGAAGTAGATGGCCAACAAGGTGGTCACGGTGAGCGCGGTGTAGGGGTGCCCGACGAAGACCGCCACGCTCTTGAACGGCACATCGCGCAAACTCGCCAGCGTGGCGCCCAAGGTGAGCATCACCGGGAGCAGGAGGAGGAGAATCACCATCGGGATGGGCGGCGCGGATTCCGTTTCGGGCGCGCGCGTCATGATCTTGGCGATGTCGGGCACGGGGATGTAGATGCGGCGCGCGATCCAGGTGCCGTAGAGCATGCCGGCGGCCAGCGCCATGGGGAGGGAGAGCGCGGCGCCGTAGAGGATGGTGCTGCCGAGATCGCCGCCGAGCAACTGAGTGGCGGCGGCGGGCGCGGGATGCGGCGGCACCAGGGAATGGGTCATGGTGAGGGCGGCCGCCATGGGCAGGCCATAGAACAAGAGCGAACGCTTGGTTTCGCGCGTCAGGTTCCACACCAGCGGCACCAGGATGATGAAGCCGACCTCGAAGAAGATCGGCAGCCCCACCAGAAACGCCGCCGCCAGCATGGCCCACGCCGCGTGTTCGATGCCGAACTTTTCCAGCAGCCAGTCCGCCAGGGCGCGGCCGCCGCCGGAATACTCCAGGAAGCGGCCGATCATGGCGCCCAGTCCGAGCACCACGGCGATGAATCCCAGGGCGTCGCCGAAGCCCGTCTGGATGGATTTCAGCACCTTGTCGGGCGGCATCCCGGAGGCGAGGCCCATGGCCATGGCCGAAATCAACAGGGCGACGAAGGCATGCAGCTTCACCACCAGAATCAGGAAAAGCAGCAGGGCTAACGTGGCCACAGTCAGGCAGACGAGGTAGGTACCGTTGGCGGGCATGAAGCCGCCATTCTACCCCGTTGCGGCTTGCTCCGCCAAAGCACCTCTCGTAGGGTGTCGCCATCCCGCCCCGTGCGCGCCTGCACATGAGAACCCACCCGGGCAAAGACGACTTCGCCCGGAACCGTGGGCCAACTCCCGCTCGCCCACCCTCGCCACATTTTCTGCATCCCGCCGGCTCTTCAGCCTGGCCGCGTTCTAATGGGCCGTGCCGGCTTTGGCAAAGAGCTCGCAGTCTTACCGCTACAATAGAGGTTTATGCCATTTCAGGAAGTGGTCGAAGCGGAAGGCCACCTGATCGACTCCCACATCATGGAGAACATCTTCGATAAGGTCGTGGAGTATCACGGCCGGTTCGAGGTGGAACAGTTCCGCATCGGCAAGACCAATAGCGAACCGTCCTACCTGCGGCTCAAGGTGGAGACGCCGGACGGGCTGGCGCTCGACCGGCTGCTGCACGAGCTCTTGAGCCTGGGGTGCGCCCCGGCGGAGGCGAGCGATGCACAGCTCGCGGCGGTGGAGCGCGACCGGTGCGCGCCGGAGGACTTCTACTCCACCACCAATCACAAGACCCACGTGCGCAACGGGCAGCAGTGGATCGAAGTGGAAAACCAGCGAATGGACGCCATGGTGGTGGTGAGCGAAGGGCGCGCCTGGTGCCGGCGGCTGCGCGATCTGCGGGCGGGCGACCGGATTGTGGTGGGGCTGCGCGGCATCCGCGTAACTCCGGAATCGAAGGAGCGCGACCGGCTCTCCTTCGCGTTCATGTCCAACGGCATCTCGTCGGAGCGGCAGGTGGAGACGGCGGTGCGGCAGACGGCGGAGCTGGTGCGGCACGCGGTGGGGCAGAAGCAGAGGGTGCTGGTGGTGGCCGGGCCGGTGGTGGTGCACACCGGCGGAGTGGCCGGCCTGGCGTCGCTGATCCGGGGCGGCTGGGTGCACGGCGTACTGAGCGGCAACGCGCTGGGGGTGCACGACGTGGAGGCGGCGCTGATGGGCACCTCGCTGGGTGTGCGGCTGAGCGACGGACGGCAGGAAGAACACGGGCATCGCAACCACATGCGCGCCATCAATGCCATCTATCATGCGGGGGGCGTGCGGCAGGCGGTGGAGAGCGGACGGCTGAGAGAAGGGATTCTGTACGAGTGCGTGAAGGCGGGCATACCGTTCGTGCTGGCGGGCAGCCTGCGCGACGACGGTCCCCTGCCCGACACCATCACCGACATGAACGCCGCGCAGGACGCCTACGCGGCGCAGTTGAAGGGCGCGGGGCTGGTGATCTGCCTGGGCTCGATGCTGCATTCCATCGCGACGGGGAATATGCTGCCGAGCTGGGTGAGAATCGTGTGCGTGGATATCAACCCGGCGGTCGCGACGAAGGTCAGCGATCGCGGCACCGGCCAGGCGGTGGGCATTGTGGCCGATGTGGGGTTGTTCCTGGATCTGCTTTCGAAGGCCTTAGCATGAAACGCGCCTATACCGACGAGCACGCATGCGGCGGACTGGATGCCGCGCTGCCCGGGATCGAAACGTGGCCCAACCAGTTCCCGGATTACGAAATCGAGATCGTACAGCCGGAGTTCAGCAGCGTGTGTCCGAAGACGGGGCTGCCGGATTTCGGCAAGCTGGTGCTGCGCTACGTTCCCGACAAGCTGTGCCTGGAGCTGAAATCGTACAAGATGTACCTGCTGGCGTACCGCAATCTGGGGATTTTTCAGGAGAACGTGGTGAACCGGGTGTTGCGGGACGTGGTGGCGGCGGCCAAACCGGTAAGCGCCACGGTGATTGGCGATTTCACGCCGCGCGGGGGGTTGAGCACGGTGATCACCGCAACGTGGAGCCGACATGGAAAGCGCTGAGCTGATCGCCCTGCTGCACGAGGTTCGCGACCGGGTGCGGGCGCGCAATCCCGAAACGGCCGCGGGCGGGGTGGAAATCGCCTTGCCGGACCTGATGCCGCTGGTAGAGGCGCGCGATGCCGCGCTCGGCAAGGTGGCGGCCATCGGGACGGTGAACCCGCGCACCGGCGGCGCGGTCAATGCGGTGGTGCAGGCGTGGAAGCGGCTGGTGGCGCGGGTGCTGGACTGGCACGTGCGCGAGCAGGTGGAGTTCAACCGCAAGTCGGTGACGTGTATCGATGCGGCGATCGAAGCCATGAACGAGTGCAACCGGGCGCTGGTGGCGATGGGGAACCGCTTGAGTGCGCAGGAGAAGGTGGGCGAGGAGATGAAGGACATCCGCGACCACTGGGCCGACTGGCGCGCCGAGTGGGAGCAGAAGCTGGCGCAGAACGAAGTGCAGTTCCTGCGCAGTGTGGCGGATTTGCAGGGGGGCTTTCAGCATCGGGTCACGCTGATGGACGCGAACTATCGCGATGCCCTGCTCGGGCAGCACAGCAAGTTCACGGGCGCCCTGGAGCGCTTCTCGCTGGACATACAGCAGCGCTTGTGGGCCGACCTGGAGCGCATACGGCTGGAGTATGAGCGGCTGATTTACTCCGAGCTGAAAACCATCCGGCAGAGGGCGGCGGTGAGCGGAGTGTCCGCGGAGGCGCCGCGCGGCGGAACGGGCGCCGGCGCGCTATTGGGGTTCGACTACGGCCGCTTCGCGGAGCGGTTCCGCGGCACCGAGGAATACGTGAAGGCGGGGCAGCAGTTGTATCTGCCTTACTTCCGCGGCTGCCGCAACGTGCTGGATATCGGGTGCGGCCGCGGCGAGTTTTTGGAAATGATGCAGGGCGCGGGCATTCCCGCCAAAGGCATCGATCTCGATCCGGAATCGGTGGCCACCTGCCGTCACAAGACTCTGGACGCCGAAGTTGCGGACCTGTTCGTGTATCTGGAAAACCTGCCCGAGGCCTCGCTGGACGGCATCTTCTGTTCGCAGGTGGTGGAACATCTGCCGCCGGAACGCCTGCCGGAAATGATCCGCTTGTGCGCCAGCCGGTTGCAGCGCAACGGCGCGATCGCCATCGAGACGCCCAACCCGGAATGCCTGGCGATCTTCGCCACGCACTTCTACCTGGACCCGACGCACCAGCGGCCGGTGCCGCATCCGTTGCTGGCGTTTTACCTGGAGGAATTCGGGGTGGGGAATGTCGAGGTGCGCAAGCTCTCGCCGGCGGCGGAATCGCTTGGCTCGGTGAAGAGCCTGCCGGAGGAGTTCCGGGAGGCGTTCTTTGGAGGGCTGGATTACGCCATCACGGGGAAGAAGCTGTAGGGTGGGACAGACGATCGCCTTTCAGTCGTCTGTCAACCTGTAGCTCCATCCAAGCCTTGAC
>JBEKDV010000332.1:0-8969 GCA_050014175.1 Candidatus Solibacter sp.
ATCTGTGGAATCCGGAATACATCAAGCTGCAGCACAATGCTGTCCGCTGGATTATGCGGCAGAACGTCTAACATCGGACCTTAGTAAATGGGAAGACACATCCTCACCGCGATGACACTGACAGCGGCGCTGTGGCTGGCGCCATGGGCCGAAGCCGGCGCCAAGCGATATTGGGTCTACATCGGGACCTACACCGGTCCGCAGAGCAAGGGCATTTACGCCTTCCACTTCGATGCGGGCAGCGGAAAGATGGACCCGGTGATTCTGGCTGGCGAAGTGACGAGGCCTTCCTTCGTGGCCATCCACCCCAATCGGAAGTACCTGTACGCCATCTCCGAACTGCGGACGGGCACGGTTACGGCGTTCGAGATCAACCCCAAGACCGGCCTGCTCACGCCGCTGAACACGGTGCCGTCCAAAGGCTCGACGACAGCCCACCTGGTAGTGGACCGGACCGGAAAAAGCCTGGTCGTGGCCAATTACGGCAACGGCGTGGTTGCCGTTTTTCGGGTGGGCGCCGACCGACGCCTGAGCGAGAGCACGGCACAGGTGCAGCACAACGGCTCCGGGCCGGACCGGAGCCAGCAAGGTGGCCCTCATCCGCACGCCGTGGTTCTCTCCCCGGACAATCGCTTCGTTTTCGTGCCCGACCTCGGCCTGGATAAGGTATTCGCTTACCGCCTGGACCCCGCGCAGGCAACTGGGAGAAAACGGTTCGGCCCTGGTTCACGCACCATTGTCGCCCCCGCCGAGCCGGGCTCTGGACGACCTCGTCGCTGTTCAGATCGCGGCAAAGCAAAAAGCATCGCAAGCCGCTGACAGTCAAGGTCTTATCGGAATCAGCAAAGTACTTTACCGGACACTAGTGGTTCAGCACAATTGATTCCCGAACCGAGGTGCCGCCGCGGCACCTCCTCGCTGCCCGGCGGCGGCGCAACAAGCCACACATCTTTACCTAGCAAGAGATTGGCCTGTTGATGGCGGAGGCCACCCGGCTCGCCTCGCGGTCCGGATTGCGGACGTTCACCTATACGACCCTTATCGGACTCCTCACCGCTACCGGCCTCCGACCAGGGGAAGCCCTGGCGCTCAACAGGTCCGACGTCGATCTCGAAAACGGCATCCTCTCGATTCGACAGAGTAAATTCGGAAAGTCCCGCTTCGTACCGTTAGCGGAATCGACCCGTCTGGCCCTCGCGGACTATGCAAAGCGGCGTGATGCACTTTGTTCGCAACCTCGGAGCAAGGCGTTTCTCGTCTCCGAACGCGGCGACCGGGTGCAGGGCTATAGTGCCCGCCGCACATTCACCCAACTGTCCTGCGCTGTGGGTCTACGAAGGGCGACGGGAAGCCAACGTGTCGGCCGTGGGCCGAGACTCCAGGATTTTCGTCATTGTTTCGCTACACGTAAGTTGATCGAATGGTATCGCGCTGGCCTGGATGTCGGGCGGGAACTGCCGAAGCTCGCGACATACCTTGGCCACGTCGATATCGCCTACACTTACTGATATCTTGAGGCGGTCCCGGAACTCCTACAACTGGCCACGGAGCGCCTGGGCAAGCATCAGGCCGGAGGCGAGCGGTGACCGTTTCCAGCTTTCAGTGTCTCGTTCAGCGTTTCTTTACGGATCGACTGCTGAACCAACTTGGTGCGAGCCCGCATACCGTAGCCGCCTACCGGGACGCCTTTCGCCTGCTACTGCAGTTTGCATCCGAGCGCCTCCGACGCTCGCCTTCCAAACTGCGCATGGAAGATCTCGATGCGCCCTTCTTGGGGAAGTTTCTCGAATACCTCGAACTCCGTCGCGGCAACTGCGTCCGAACACGGACGTCTTCTGGTCCTGCTTGAATTTCCGTGTGCGGGCGCGGGCGGTGTTCTCGTCCCTCTCGCCCGACTTGCCCATGCGATTCGGTGTAGCCGCCTGGCCGACCCAAAGGCCGATTTCAAATGGCCACTTGCCGAGCTTATCGACGTCGTTCCGGCGCTCCAATTCCATGGCGCAGATGAGCGCCGCACCGCGGCCCAACTGGTCGAGCGTGAGCAGCCGCAGGGTGTAGCGCATGATCACAGCGACCCCACAGCCGCGGAGCGAGCCAGGATTCCGCAACCGGCGAAGGAACATGGTGAATGCCGCGAGGCCCAAGTAGGCTTCGGTCTTGCCGCCGCCGGTGGGGAAGAAGAGCAGGTCCACCAGTTCGCGATCCGCGTTCTCGGGTTCCGCCATGGAGGTCGAATTCAGGAGCAGGAAGGCCAACTGGAATGGACGCCACTTCGGCGGCTCCAGGGCGTCCTTTCGGCGCTGCCGGCCCACCGCTGCCATTGCCTTGTTGGCCAGACGGAATGCTTCAAGCACGTTCGGGTCGGCGAGTTCCTTAAGGCCCTGCACGATCCGTCCGGCGACGACGCCCGCTCGCGACAGCATTTTGGTGGCGACGTCGGCGCGACGTTTTTCCATCGAGCTGGTTCCACCAGGTACGGGTTGCTTCGCGATCCAATCCCGGTACGCTTGGATCAGCGGCTCAATCAGCGATTTGGCTTCGGTGGCGTCCTTGATGACGGCCAGTTTCTCCATGTCGAGCGTTGCGTTCGCGGGCGCGGCCCGGTGCTCGATAGGTTCCACTTCACACCGCGGAATCCACGCCGTTTCGACGGACCGGCAGCCGTCGGTCTTAACGGGAAGGGCGCGAGCGGAGACCCCGTGGCCCACTGCGTATTCGAAGGCATCACGGTACTGGAGGTCGGCCACGCGTTCATCGGGATCGGACGAAATGACGCCGCGAAGGTCGGGGCGGGCGACAAAGGGCAGATCGGATTCCAGTTGCAGCTTGACATGGAAAACGTAGGCTTCATCGCGCCGAATGCCCGTCATTGGATTGCGGTTGTTCACCAGAAACACGGACACGGCGCGCGTGCCGGGGGCAACCAGGTCGAGCCCCTTGTGAGACGGGATGGTCCGCACGGAGAGAACCAAGTCGAGCCCGCCCGAGTCTTTGAGCCGGACCGCGCCGCGGGTGGTGTCCTGGGCAGGGATCGGCAAGGGCGCTTGTGCCCAACGCGCGGTGCGGCGCCAGCCGGTGACCGCCTCGTCCTTCATGGCAGCAGCATAGTCGCCCCACGTCACGGTGGCCTTGATGGACCGGCACTTTGGCGGGATCAGAACGCTCAGGCCCATGGAAGAGGGGAAGGGTGTTTTCCGGGAGGAGGCCGATTCGGGGGCGGCTTCATCGTCGAGGCCCGTCTTGGGTGGGATCAGGTCGATCTGCTCGCCGCTGTCTTCGTCGGTTTTCTCCTCGGGCTTGGCGGCAAAAGGCGCGAGGAATCCGGTCAGGTACCAACGCAGTGGCGCCGTCGATCCCGGCAGGATCTCCTGTTCGAGGTAGTTGCCAGCTTTGAAGCCGGCGACCGGGCCAACGAGGTCGAGGCTGAGGGAATCGAGAATCTGTTCGCGGACTTCGGCGGAGGTCATTCGGCGGGTTCCTTAACTTCGAAAAGATTGGGGCTCGTCACCGGTGCCGTCTTCGTGGACTTTCGACCACGTTTGCCCACCGTCTTTGCAAGAGAAGTGGCCGGCACCGATTGCGATTCGTCTTCGGCACGAGCGCGGTTCAGTTCGAGTAGGCGAGCGAGGATTTCGTCGTGGACTTCGTCGGGCCAGCGATAGCGGAATTTCTTTGGGCGCGTGCGACCGGATTCTGTTTCTTCACCTTCCTCGTCTTGGAATTCGGCGAAGAACTCGCAAGCTGGATTCAGATCAGACCAGCCGTATGCGTCAAGAACAGCGCGGTCCATGTCGTCGTGCAAGTCACGGAGTCTCACGATGTCGCGTGAACGTTCAGCAGGGGAACAAAATGCGTTGTACGTCTCAGTGAGCCCCTTCCCAGATTGCGCCATTAAGACCGCACGCGCCTCAAAATACTGTTGACCTTTTCGCTCTAAGGCATCGTGCAAATGGTAGTCGAGCAGCGGAAAGGTCTGGAAACTGTCGGATAACGAATACTGCAAGGCGTCTCCGAGCGTCGCAGAGAAGAACCTCGCCCATACCTCATAAACACGACTCTGTAGGAGGCAGAAAGCGGAAAACTCGGAAAGAGCAAAGAGAATAAGCTTCTCGGAATACACCATCCCGGTCGGGAGGAACGTTAGCGCGAAATGAGTTGTAACTTTTGACAGCACGAGAACTCTTGAAAGAGGAGCAATTTGCGAATAAAAGTCCGGACGATGGGCTTGGTAGGCCCACCAACGTCGCTTTAGTGGACGATTTACGGGGTTGTTTCCAAGGGCGTCCCTGATTGGCTTCACTTTCTCCCGGACGATCGCGGTGAGTGGCCCGAAGGGTTCTAGAGCCTGTTCGCTCTGCAAGTCGCTGAGGTTGATGACAAAACGCGAGTGGAGGTGGCAGGGATCGTCGTTGACTTCACGCCCCCCAATGTAAGGATGGATTCTGCTTGACAGAGTAGGCTGATTGGCAAGTATACTGCGCATCACACCCAGCGGGTTCGCGTCTGCATCATTGTCATCGAATACGAACCCTTGCCCGTAAATCTTGCTTCCCTGGCTGTACAGACTAGAGAGGCCGGCTAGCGTCTTTGGGTTATCGTCAGGTCCCTCGTGAAACAGATATGCAGCAATATCGGTAGCCATTCTTGGCGATCCGATTTCGAACTGCGGCCCGCTGGTCGTGACGGCTGAGCACAACCGGTCCTTGGAAGAAGTCGGAGTCCGTCCATCTCGTCCGGAATGGCTAGTCGATCACTTCAAGGATGGCATTGCGCTACACTCCTATTGATCCAGAATCTTCTCCATCGAAAGGCGGGAAACTTTATGCCCCCATCCGATCGCCACGACCGTCCCTCCGTTGGTCCATCACTTTTGTTGAAAGCTGCGCTTGGAGTTCTGTTCCTCGCATTCCCGGCGACGATGCTTGCTCAGTCGGTGCCGCCGGCGCTCGAGTCTCCACCTGCACGTCCGCCCGCGACGGGCTCAAACGGCGAGAAGTTGATCGGGATGCCCAAGTTTCACGACCCGGCGCCTTACGATATCAATGAGCACACCGGCTACAAGCAGATCTTTGACGGCAACAGCTTCAATGGATGGGACGCCGACCCCACGATCTGGCGCGTCGAAAACGAAGTCATGGTGGGCGAAACGTTGGAGGGAAAGCCAAAGGGGAACAACTACATCGTCTACCGGGGCGACAAGCCGCGCGACTTTGATTTGAAGCTCCAGATGAAAATCGAAAAAGGCGGTGGCGGCGGGATTCAGTACCGCAGCGTCACCGGCGTGCCGTGGACACGGCCACAGCCAAAAGGCCAGCCGCCCTATGACCTCAAGTTCATGATGACCGGCCCGCAGGCGGACTTCTGGTTCCCGGTGAGCGCACAGCAAGCGGCGCACACTGGCCAGTGGTACTCCGAAAACACCATGCAGGGCATTCTCGCTTATCGCGGCCAGGTGACGCAGGCGCTGCCCGGCCAGCCCAACCGGCTCGTCGCCAATATCGGCGACAAGCAGGCCCTGGGCGGCTATGTGAAGGTCAACGAGTGGAATGACTACGAGGTCATCGCGCGCGGCGGCGTGATGATGCACATCATGAACGGCCAGTTGATGGCGGTGTTTATCGATGACAATAAGGACTCGGTCAATAACCAGCCCGGACTCATTGGCTTCGAAATCGAAAGCCAGCCCTGCAAGATCTCTGTGCGCAATATCTGGCTCCGGATGTTTGACTAGAACTTTGATTACTGCTTCCCGCAGCTGAAGTTCGCCGCATCGTCGATGCTGCCGCTGCCTTTATACTTTGCCACCTCCGGATACGCGCAAAGCGGGCGCGTGCGCACCACTTTGCCCTGCTGGCCCATCGATCTCCTGCCCGATCCATGCCTGTAACTCTCTGAGGAATTTGGTCGGGCTGCCGAGATTTGAACTCGGGACCTCTTGCACCCCAAGCAAGAAATATCAATCACTTACGGACGACCCTCACTGAAAACAAAAGAGATAAGACCGCACGATTTGGACGCCAAATGGACGCCAAAACGCCAGTTCGGGCGGTTTGGACTCCCCCTGGACTCCACCTAGGCCTCGGCCAGAGACCGATATCACGGGACCGCTTGAGCCCGGATGGATGCGGACGCCCGTGTTGATCTCTGCGGACCACAAACGGGAAGTTCAGCAGTCGCTGCGGCAAACTTCCCACATGACTTCAGGCCAATTAAGCGCCAACAGAGGAAGTCCGCCCCAGTGTCCGAGTAGCGTGATACGGCCCGTGATCGGTAAACGCTGCGCGACAAGGCGGGAGCTACTTCAACCAAATGGCGTTTCGGGACAACTTCTGGATAGCCGACCATCCGGACACTATCCGCCAACACGTTTCCAATGAGGCCGTTACCGGAAGTTGCTGCGGCCACTGGCAACAGACGTCACCTTGCGGGTACCCGCCGTCCGCGGATCGCGGGCGGGTGTTGTTGATGCCTGAATGCACCATTCCCGAGGCGATTTACGAGCGGGCGAAAATGGCTGATGCAAATGCGCAAGCGAGAGAGGTTCCGGTAGTCGCCGCGCCTGCAAATCGACACTTACGGGAATCAGCGGGGGTGTAGTGGCGGACAGACCGGTAGCTCCGGCCTCCCCGTCGGCCAGACCGGCATCCGGCCCGGTGGCCGGATCTACCAACATCAGGCCAGTGATCCATGTGATGAGTCGCCATCAGCCACTGGGACGCAAATCGAGGTATGCTTTATCCTTCGGGAACCAGGAGGGCTTCATGCGCCATTCGATCCGTACGACACTCTGCATCTCTTTACTTCTCGCCACGCTCGCTGCCTGCGGGAAGAAGGCCCCATCCAGCAGTTCGACAGCGGAGGCTCCGAACGACGGCGTTTCCAGCGTGCCGCCCGCGGCGGAGCGCGCGACGGACCTGTCCCCAGTTGATCTGCCGCTTGCGGGCGCGGTAAAAGAGGTCAAGGCCAAGGTTTTGGACAAAGAGGCCGACGATAAAACCAAGGGTCTGGTCCGCATCAAGGTCCTCGAGATGAACGGCCCTGTCGAGGTTTCTGAGAATACCCGCTGGGAAGTCTGGAAGCTGGGCGCAGATCCGGAAGAGCAGAAACCGGAGATCACCGCCTGGGCCTCCAATGAACAGGCTGTCGCTCCCGGCACGTGGGACATTCGCCTCCATTACGAAGACGGCTCGATCTGTAAAGCCGAGGGCTGGATCCGCAACGTCGTTATCGACGCCGGGAAGCTGTGGAAAGCGGAAGTGGTCATTGCTGCCCCGATGCAGTACGTTCGAGTCTTTGCGACTCTCGACGGGAAGGACGCCGCCGACAACGCCCACATCGATGTCTTCAAGGCGGGCACCGACCAGGAGGAGTTCCGGCCGCTCGCGAGCTTTTGGAGCACACAAAGACAGGCTTTGGCAGCCGGCAACTACGACCTGCGGATCACCTACGATAAGAATAATGTCAAAGCCAAGGCAGCGCTGAAGGGATTCGCTGTCGGCGGCGATCACGGCGTCCAGAAGAAGACGATCGCGCTCGTGAAGTGACCGCTCAATCCGGCTCGCGGCTGATTCTCCTCGAACTCCGTATCCGGGTTCTCGTGCAAACGTATGACGGCCGCGATGATGAACATATGCAACGGTCGGCGGCAATGCCGCGTTTGCCTAGAGCGTGTTCACGGACTATCTAATGAGGAGATTCTCCTGCTGGAAGCGGTGGCTCGCATTCTTGGACGGCGAGGAGCGAACCGTTCCCCGGCACTCGGCTGTAGCCGGTGGATGGCCACTCGGTAGTTGCTTTTCCCAGGGGAAGTCGCCCCCTTGCGTTTGTTCCTGGATGATGGCGCATCCGGAAGTTGACGGGGCTACCAGTAGTCAGTCCTCCCTGACGCCGCAGTATAGACCGAACTACCGCGCCTCCCAGATGGTCGCCGGTCGCGCCGTCGCCAGAACTCCGCGGCTGACCTTCTGCAGCGTGCCGTTACCACAACAGGTCTTCGCCGGCGGCTCCGCTGCCGTGCGGCGAAAGGGTCCTTCGTCTACTCAGGCTCCCGGCGAGCCTTCTTACGATTGCGTTTACGGGCCAAGGCCTGTTTTACGCGGAGTTTCTGGCCTGGCTTCAGATAGAATGAGTGCCTTTTGACTTCGCCAATGATGTTCTCCTGGATAACCTGCCTCTTGAAGCGACGGAGCGCGTTCTCCACAGTCTCGCCTTCTTGGAGCCTTACCTCAGCCAAATGGCACCTCTCTCCCGCTTGATTGCTCCACCGGCCGTCATGGAGCCACTTCCGGCGCCGGAGCCGTCTCGCCGTGAGCCAGCTTTTCCGTCAGTTCCTTGCCGGGCTTGAAGCTCGCATCCCGTTTTGCGGCGATGGTGATGGTCTCCCCGGTGCGAGGGTTGCGGCCTTGGCGCTCTTTCCTCTCTTTCACAATGAAGCTGCCAAACCCCCGTAGGTCCACCCGTTCGTTTGCTTGGAGCGCTTCCGCGATCAGGTCCAGAACAGAGTCCACCGCGACTGCAGTCGCAGCCTTCCCCAGTTCAGTCTTGGCCGCGACATTTTCAATCAATTGCTGTTTTGTCATCTTGTTTCAGTTTAGCGGTTTGCGCGGTGAAGCATGCTCCGCGTCGCAGATCGCGGTGGGCTGCTTTCCTATTAGATCCACATCCCGGACGCGAACCGGGCGGCGATAACCCCATCCCCTGCCAGACAGGAGTCCAAGAAATCCCCATCCGCCCTGGAACACATCACCGTCGCAAGAAGATACCTGAACAAGCCGGAGTTGGTGCTGGAGAGAGTCGCCGAGTCGTACACTGGCCCGAAACCGGCCTTGCGGGAAGCGTGGCGGCAGTTTAGTTCCCGTTATAGGGGCCCCAACGAGAATTTTGTTCTCGTTCTCGGTGTTCAGGCGGCGACTTTGAGGCCGACAGCGCGCAAGAGAGCGTCCAGGCCTTCGCAAATATTTTGGTAGAGG
>JBEKDV010000333.1:0-8956 GCA_050014175.1 Candidatus Solibacter sp.
AATGGCGGAACAACTTACCAAACTGCTTCCGGACCGGGACCTGCAATGCTACTTTGAGCGGCCGTCGGCAGTGGCGGCGCTGAGCGGCGCGTCGCCAAACGGGTTCACGGTTTCGGGGTGCTGGCGGCAACAATCCGATTGGGTGGTGATCGAGTGGAATCGAGACAATGTGTTCGAACATCCGGCGCTGCGCAATCTGCCGGATGGCAACCTGAGCGGACTCGAACTCAGCTATGAAGAAGTACGCACGAACTGCATCCCTCCGGACTCGACACTGTATCCGACGGTGGAGTGGCCGTATCTAAGGGTCTGGGCGGAATCGGGCGGGACGGAGACCTTGTACGATGTTCCCTTGAAGAACTATGCGACGGCGGTGGGCTCGTATGCGGACGCGACGGTAGCGTTCCAGTTGCAGGGAACGGTGACAGCGGGCGACTATATCGAGCTGGCATGGCTGGATCAGCACTTCAACTACCGTCTGACGGGGAGCGACACACTGGAGAGCGCCATCAATGCGCTGGCGGCGGCGATCACGGCGAATCAAGCGACGGGAGCGGTGAGCGCGACGGCCAGCGGCACGCAGATCGTGCTGACTTACCATAACGCGCCGGGTTCGAATGGAAACCGGATCGGGGTATACGGAACGGTGTACGGAGCGGAGACGGAAGGGTGGGCGCCGGCGGCGGCGAATTTCGCCGGCGGGGCATCGCCGGCGCAATGGAACGTGCAACTCGATTTCTCGGCGCTAAAGGACGTGACGGGCGCTGCGGTGCCGACAACCTCCGTGCGGAAGATGCGGTGGACGTGGGCGGCGGATCTACAGACCGGCAACTTTGCGCGCAGCGAGTTTTCGGTGGTGGTGACGAACTGGAGCGTGACCGGGACGAACGTGCAGTACTCCGTGGCTGGGCCTGGAAGCCGCCGCATAGAGGACGACTCGCCGGCGGTGGCCTATCAGGGGACCTGGACGGAGGAGCGGGGGAATTACTCGGGCGGGTCGATCCGCTGGACGAACACACCGGGCGCGCAGGTGAGCTGCACGTATACGGCGAATGGGGATCATTGGCTGTATCTGGGAACACGTCTGGTGGACGGCGGGGGACTGGTCGCGGTGCAAGTGGATGGAGGCACGCCGCTGACGCTGGATCTGGAGAAAGCGGCCGAGGACGTGCTGGTGCGCTGGCCGATCGGAGCAATGTCCGACCAGGTGGCGCACACGGTGACCGTCACGCACACTGGCGCGGCGGGGACGGCGGTCTATTTCGATTTTCTGGAGCTGGCGTATCCGAGCACGACGTTACCGGACTTCGCGCCGATACAAGGCATGACGCTGGCGACCGACTGGGATACGGACCATTCGCTGGCCCTGGCGCCGGAGCGAACCGCGTGGCTGATCCAGAAGCTGGGATTTCAGGGCCGCGCCAACCACTACGGCGGGGCGATGTGGTTTTACGAATTAGTGCGGCAGGGACACAGTTATGCAAGCGGGACGATCGCATTTTTCCGGCCAACCCGAATTCGGCAAGACGACGCAAGTGTTTCTGGGGCCGACGCCGATCACCCATCTCAACCTGATTGGCGACACGGCGGAGAGCATCGCCACATGCGTCGCATTATTGATCAACGCCGGGTCCACGGGCGTGTGGGCGCAAGCCAACGGCGCGGTGCTGACGATCACATCGCGGCTGATGGGGGTGGCCGGCAACGCATTGGGCATCAGCGCGAACACAAACAGCACCGTGTTCACGGCAGCGTCAAGCGGCGCCACGCTGGCGGGCGGAGTGGATGGGATCTGGCGGACGGACACGGCGGCGCCGGTGAAGCTGAATCGGGCGTCGCGCGATTGGAATGAGGCGTTCCTGCAGGCGATGAAGGGTTACGGGACGGGAGTGACTGTTTCGTTCAGCATGGAATTGCAGCATGGAGACGACACGCCGCAAGCGGGCCTGGCGCAGCGCTATCCGAGCGGCGACCCGGTGTGGGTGAACACGCCGGCACTACAGACCAACTTTGGTCCCGAGAGCACGGCATTCTGGCAAGAGGTCCACCGCGAGATGGCGGACCTCATGGCGACCGCCGGCCTGCGGCCGTACGCGCAGTTCGGCGAAGTGCAGTGGTGGTACTTCGCGGCCGCCAGCGGGATGCCTTTTTACGACAGCTACACGACGACCACGTTTCAGACACGGTACGGAAAACCGATGTCGACGATCGTCAGTCAAAACACCGACCCGAGCGGCTATCCCGACGAGTGCGCATTCCTGCCGGAGCTGATCGGAGAATTCACCGACGCGCTGATGGCGTATGTCCGGCAGACGCACGCCGACGCGCAGTTTGAGGTACTTTATCCGCCGGACGTGAACGATACGGCGTTGAACACGCTGGTGAATTTCCCGCACACACACTGGACGCCGGCCAAAGTGGATTCGCTGAAGACCGAAAACTTCACCTACACGGGGGATCGCGATCTCAACAAGGCGCTGGCGTCGATCGAACTGCCGATGCAATTGGGATTTGCGCGATCGCAAAGCAGCCATCTGGTGGGAATCGGCGATTACACGACGCCATGGGCCAAGGAGCAGCGACTGGCGACCGGCGAACAACTCGACTCCGTGGTGCTGTTCGCGCTGGATCAGTTCTGCCTGATTGGATATGGGTTGCCGTTGGAGCGCGGGGCGCGGCGGTCGCTATACATGGGGAAGTAGAGGTTGACTACTGGGGGTGGTGGCTAATTCCTTCTCCAAGGCCAGGTACCCGCAGGCCACTACCACCAGGAACATGGTGAGCACCTCGCTGTCGCCCAAATTCAATTCCACGCAGCCTTCCACCATGGTGGCCAGAACAGCGGCGATCCCTCCGTGAAGGAGGAATCTGCGGTCGCTGGGGCCAGGCGGCAGAGTCCTGAGACCGCGCCAGAAATCCACCAGGATCTGAATCAGCATCCACAGGAGGACCAGCATGGTGGGGATGCCGCGTTCGGCGGCGTAGTGGAGATAGATATTGTGCAGGTGGCCATACCAACCCGAAGGCAGCGGGCGGGGAATATCGGCCGGCACGTACTCGTCGAAGTGCAACTTCGGGCCTTCGGGTCCGAGCCCGAACCAGGGATGGCGCTCGACCATGCGCAGGCCGGTGCGCCAGGTGACGACGCGGAATTGATTGGAATCGTCGAACTTGGGCTGGAAGATCGACGTGACGCGGTGCTGGATGGTGGGCGGCGAGACGAAGAACGCAGCCAACGCGACGACGGGCACGAGAGCGACCATCCAGCGCCGCCAAAACCAGATGAGATAGAGGAGGGCGGCCGCCACGGCGATCCAGATTCCCCGCGTTTCTCCGAGCACAATGGCGAGAGCGATCAGCGCGCCCGAAAGCAGCCACACCCAGAGACGCTTCCTGGCCGACGGGGCAAAGAACAGAAAGGACGCCAGCATGATCAGGGCGAACATCTCTTCGGCGGAATAAGTATTCCAGTGGCTGGTGAAGCCGGTAATCCGCTCGCCGACGTAGAACTGGTAAAAATCGCGGCCGAGGCGGTGCGCCTCCTGCACCTTGCCGGCAAACTGGATGCATCCGCGGATGGCGGTGAGAGCGCCGATGCCCGCCCAGGTGAGGAAGAGGTTGCGGACCATCGCCAGGCTGCGCAGCAGCGAAAACACGACCAGCAGCTCGAGGAAGACGTAGAACTTGCGAATTTGCGGGAGTCCGGCGACCGGATCGTCCGATAACAACAGGGAGATCACGGTTCCCAGCATGAAAAGCGCGAGAGGCAACCGGATGCGCGGCAAGCGCAACTTCTCGCCGGAGGCCAGCAGGGCGGCAAAGGAGAGCGCCAGCAGGATCTGCGAGGGCGCGATGCCGAGCATGATCGCCGCCGCCGATGCAAACGCCAGCCAGCGGGCGCTGCGCAAGAGAATCGGTTCCTGAGGGTTCATTGCAGACAGAACTCTCAGTATGGCAGAGTGCAGAGTGATACCGCGAGGCTGAGCGGGTGCCTGCCGCGCATTCGCCTTGGGCAGGTGGCACGGCAACTAAAATCAGTTGGCAGGCGGAGGCGCCTGCCCCTCCCGAGCCTACTCGTGCCGCAGCGCTTCCACGGGGTCCAATCGTGCCGCGCGGCTGGCCGGCCAAATGCCGAAGAAGAGACCGACGCCCACGGAAACGGCGACGCCCGACGCCGCCGCCCAAAGCGGAACCGCGGTCGGCAGATTCGGGAAAACCAGGGCGGCGGCGCGCGAAATGGTCCACCCAAGCGCTAGCCCGAGCACCCCGCCCATCACGGTCAGCACCACCGCCTCGGTCAGGAACTGCACGATGATATCGCTCTTGCGCGCGCCAATCGCCTTACGCACGCCGATCTCGCGGGTCCGCTCCGTCACGCTCACCAGCATGATGTTCATCACCCCGATGCCGCCCACCAGCAGACCGATGGAACTCAGGATGACCATGACCAGCGCCACCGTCGCCGTGACACTGTGGAACTGTTCGATCATCTGCTCGGCCGTGGTAATGGAGAAGCTGTCGACGCCGTTGAACGGCACCCGCCGCGCAATGCGCAGCACGGCACGGATTTCGTCCTGCGCCTGATCGATCATGCCCGCGTGCGCAATCACGATGAGCATGTGCTCCTGCACGTTGGGGAACATCTTGCGCATGGTGAAGTAAGGCACCAGGATGCGGGTATCGTCCTGACCGGGCAAAGATGCCGCGGGCCGGTCCATCACCCCCACCACCTCCAGCTCGTGCCCGTCCACCTCGATTCTCTTGCCGATGGGTTCCTCGTTGGCCAGCAACTGTTTCTGCACGTCCTCGCCGATGACCACAATCGGCATGTGGTGAAGGCTCTCCTGGTCGGTGAAGAAGCGGCCGGCCTTCATGGTGGTGCCGCCCGCGGCGTAGCCCTCCTCCGTGCCGCCGGGTTGAATGTTGTACATGTCGTTGCTCTTGTACTTGGCGATATGCACGCCGTTGGGGGCAAACAAGTAGGGGCTGACGTGGTCCACGGCAGGGCAGCGTTCGGCGATGGATCGCGCGTCTTCCAAGGTCAGCGGCTTGCGGCGGCGCTCTTCGCGCGTGGCATTGCCCATGGCGGCGGTCTTGGTGACGATCACCGTATTCGGGCCGAAACTGCGCAGCAGGTTGGTGATGGCGCCATCCAGGCCCGCGATGATGGAGCCCACGCCGATCACGGCGCCGGTGCCGATGATCACACCGAGCACGGTCAGGAACGACCGCATCTTGTGCGCGCGTATCGTGTCCAGCGCAAGGCGCACACCCGACACCACCGATCCGGGGGTCATTTCTCCGCCCTCAAGGCTTCGATGGGATCCAACTCCGCCGCACGGTGCGCCGGGTAGATGCCGAAGAACAGGCCGACCACCGCCGACAACGTCACGCCCACCACCACCGCCGTCACCGGCACCGACATGGGCACGGGCGTGAAGGTCCGCACCAGTACCGCCACCACCCACGCAATGATCACACCGATCACGCCACCGCTCGCCGACAGCAGCGCCGATTCCACCAGGAACTGATTGAGGATGTCGCGCTTGCGGGCGCCGACGGATTTGCGAATGCCGATTTCGTGGGTCCGCTCCGTGACCACGGCCAGCATGATGTTCATGATCACCACTCCGCCTACCACCAGGAATACCGAGACTACAGCCACCGCCGTGGCCGCGATGGCGCCCGTCAACTGATTCCAGAAGTCGAGCAGCGCGTCGGATGTCAGCATGGAGAACGTATCGTCCTCCTTGGGACGCAGGTGCCGGTAGGAGCGCAGCAGCATGCGCGCCTCCTCCTGCGCTTGCGCCAGATGGTCGTGATCCAGGGCGGTGGCGGCGAACCCCATGCCGTTGCGCGCCCCCCAAATCTTGAAATAGGTATCGACAGGGATGATCAGGAAATTGTCCTGCGACTGGCCGAATATCGAGCCCTTCGCCTTGGCCACGCCGACAATTTCGAACACCACACCTTCCGCCGTGATGGTCTGTCCGATCGGGCTGACCCCCGCGAAGAACTTGTCCTTGAGGTCGTGCCCGATAAACGCCACGTTCATGTGCCGGTCGTTCTCGATCTCGGAGAGAAAGCGTCCCTCCTCCGCTTCGATATTGGTGATCACCGCGATATTGGGCGATGCACCCTGCAGGCTGACGTCTTCCGACACCTGGACGCCGCGATGCACGGTCACACTGCGTCCGGCGTTGATGCCGATCTCACGCGTCATCGTCAGACGCTGGTGAAGAAATTCGTATTCATCCTTCGTCAGTTGGGGATTGCGGCGCAGCATTTCCAGGTATTTCTTGGGGTTGTAGCCCATCATCACGATGCGCTGCACGCGGTACCCGTCGGCGCCCATGCTGGAGACATTCTGCGCGATATAGACATCCATGCCCGAAATTACGCTCATCACCGCGATCAGAGTGGTGGTCGCCAGAATGATGCCGAGCAGGGTGAGAAAACTGCGCAGTTTGCTGCCGCGAAGCGAATGAAGGGCGCCCTTCACCGCCTCCCAAAATGAGGCATGGGAATTCATTCAGACCTTTGACGAGTTAAACGAGGTTTCATTAACAATTGTTCCCACGATCCACTTCATTATCGCCTCATCCAACCACAGGCGGTTGGGACGGCGCCCGATGAATCCCAAATGGCCGCCGCGTTCCGTGACCATGAGCCGGATCCAGGGATTGGATCGCACCGCCGCCGATTCGTAGATCGCAAACGGTACGAAGGTATCGTCCCTGGACTGTATGAGGAGGGCCGGCACGCGCAGTCCCGCCAGATAGCCGATGGACGACTGGGTCCGGTAGTAGTTGGCCGCATCGCCGAAGCCGAACGAGGGCGCGGTGAAGCGGTCATCCAGTCCGAACACGCTGTGCAGCCCCGCGAATTCGCCCTTTTGGTAGCGTCCCGTGGCGCACAGGCGCTGGCGCATGGCGCGCACAAATCGCGCCTCGTAGACGCGATTGTCGCGCTCCCCGATGCGGCGCGCGCAGGCGGCCAGATCGAGCGGCGCCGATACCGTACAGACTCCCTGCACGTACTCCCGCGCCGATTCGCCCATCTCGCCCGCCAGTTTGAGCACCACGTTGCCACCCAGCGAAAAACCCACCAGAAATGCCGGCGCGCGTCCTTCCCCGCGGAATTCCCGGATCACCGCCAGCAGATCGCTGGTCAGGCCGGCATGATACAGCGTCCGGCAGAGGCGCTCCGTGCCCCCGCAGGTGCGCATGTGAAAGCGATGCGCCGCGAAACCCGCCCTGAGCGCCGCCACACTCAGGCTCCGGATGTAGCCGGCTTCCCCCGACCCCTCCAGCCCGTGGACCATGAAGATCTCGCCGCGCGCCTGGCCGTGCGGACGCTGCGAGCACACCAATACCTGCACGTCCGGCTCGGTGCGGTACAAGCGGCGGTCGATGGGAAACTCCGCCGCCAGATCCGGACGCTTCCAGAAGTGGGCAGCGATGGTTTGCAGGTGCGGACTGCGCAACAGCGGGTCAAAGGGAACCATGCGGAAAGACGAAACTACTTCGGTGCGACCTTGATGTCCGTCACGTAATACGCCGGGTCGCCCACGATCACGGTGGCCTCGATCCGGTCGCCCACGTGCAGTTTCCGGAACTCGGCGTCCGGTTTCACGGGGTATTCCATGGTCATCGCCTCCATCCAGTCGCCAATCTTGCCGGCGGCGATGGTGGCGGTGTGAGCCGACGCGTCCAGGGCCTTGACTTCACCCTGCATGGGATAGCTCTTCTCAGGGGTCTTATGTGTACACCCGGCAAGCATCGGCAGCCACAACGGAAGGAACGCGAAGATTCGTCTGGTCATTTCTTTTCCGGCTCATCGCACGAAGGCGCCGGTGGAAGCACCTCACGAGCGGAGAATGTGATCTTAGGATCCGGCGCGATCACCGGCATGCTCGATTTGAAGGATGCATCCGGCCCCACCTTGAGCAGCGGAATCGCACAGACCCGCTCCGGCGGCCGTGCCAGCTTCAGCGAAACCGGCCCGCCAGAGGGCCTCATGGCATTTTGCAGGCTGCGCTCGAATTGCTTCAGCTTAGCGGCCGCATCCGACGCCGTGACCTGAGCCGTCAATCCGGCCACGCCCGCCAGCAGCACGATCAAAAACCGCATACTACCTCCCGATCTGGGAACCATTTAATTATGCCACTCTGATTAGATGGATCGCGACTTCCGTAGAGGCTATCTGGAGATCGACTTCCCGACCCAGCCGTGCGCCTCCCCGCTGCCGCTGCTCGGCGACTCGGTCCGAATATTCTTCTCGAACCTGCCGTTCCTGGCGGCCGCCACGCTCGTCGTCTATCTCCCCGGTAAGTTGGCCACGCAATTCCTGTGCTACCTGCTCGATATCCCGTTCGAAGGATTGCTTTCCTACCTGATCCTCGGAATCAGCGATCTCCTTTTCGGCGCCCTGGTAGCGCCGACCGTTGTCTACGGATTGATTCACCGCTTCCGCACCGGCCGGCCGGCCGCGCTGGGCGAATCCCTGCGCTGGGGGCGGCGGCAGTGGATCAAGACGCTGGTCAACCAGATCAAGGTCGAGGTCACGATCGCCTTGTGGGGCGCGCTGCTGGTGATTCCGGGCGTGGTTGCCATGGTCCGCCTGATCTTCGTAGACGCGATCGTGGCGGTGGAGGCCGACCTCGAAACCCAGGTCATGGGACGCAGCACGAAGCTCGCGCAGGGCCGCCGCTGGCGCATCTTCTTCGTGCTGCTGCCAATTATGATCCTGGACCTTGCCGCCACGTTCCTGGTGCTCGACCGCGTGCAGGGCGTCACGCATTCCCGCGTGGCATTCGCCCTCGCCGACAGCGTGCTGGCGGTGGCCGGGCAACTGACCACCGTCGCGGTGCTGCTCATGTACCTAGGGACGGTTCAGAAGCGCGTCACGAAACTGAAGCCGTGACGCTCGAATTCCAACGAATCGTAGAAGCGGT